>NZ_JBQEQO010000059.1:0-549 GCF_056754715.1 Gardnerella sp. CCPDSM | reverse complement strand
AAAGGTGAAAATTATCCTGAGTCTGAACACCCGTATAAAGCTGGGACAAGCAAACTATGGCATTACGTTTCAGCTGAGAGTATAAGTAGTTTTAGAACGTTCGATTGGCTGAGAGTTAAAGATAAAGACATTGAGGCTGCTAAATCCACGGCTGATAAGGCTATTTCTAAACTAACTATAGTAGAAGATTCCATATCTTCAATGGTTAAAAAAGGTGATTTTGGTAGTTTCATGCAGCAAAACTATAATAGTTTCCTTCTCGGGTTTAACCATTCGAGTAAATACGTGCAAATAACACCCGGGCAGATAGAACTTTACGATGGTGAAGTTGATGAGGATCATAAAAGAGCTGTTTTTGATAAAAACGGGAACAACTTCTACCGTAACGGCGTGTATATTGGCTATGTTGGAACCGGCGAGTGGGAAGAAGATAATTCTCACAAGGGTCTAGTTTTTCATCTTACTAGCGACGGAAAGTATATGGCTTTCGCGCAACGTAAAACGGCTGATGAAGAAACATACGCTACTATGCTGTGTTTTTCACGTTCA
>NZ_JBQEQO010000058.1:0-549 GCF_056754715.1 Gardnerella sp. CCPDSM | reverse complement strand
GAAGGTGAAAATTATCCTGAGTCTGAACACCCGTATAAAGGTGGAACAAGCAAACTGTGGCATTACGTTTCAGCTGACAGTATAAGTAGTTTTAGAACGTTCGCTTGGGCAAGAGTTAAAGATAAAGACATTGAGGCTGCTAAATTCACGGCTGATAAGGCTATTTCTAAACTAACCATAGTAGAAGATTCCATATCTTCAATGGTTAAAAAAGGTGATTTTGGTAGTTTTATGCAGCAAAACTATAACAGTTTCCTTCTCGGGTTTAACCATTCGAGTAAATACGTGCAAATAACACCCGGGCAGATAGAGCTTTACGATGGTGAAGTTGATGAGGATCATAAAAGAGCTGTTTTTGATAAAAATGGGAACAACTTCTACCGTAACGGCGTGTATATTGGCTATGTTGGAACCGGCGAGTGGGAAGAAGATAATTCTCACAAGGGTCTAGTTTTTCATCTTACTAACGACGGAAAGTATATGGCTTTCGCGCAGCGTAAAACGGCTGATGAAGAAACATACGCTACTATGCTGTGTTTTTCACGTTCG
>NZ_JBQEQO010000057.1:0-551 GCF_056754715.1 Gardnerella sp. CCPDSM | reverse complement strand
GCGAGTGAAGACCAGGCGTACGTGTTGAGTGAAGACTGTCCTACAGGTTCTTTGGTTGAAGAAATTTTCGCGAATTTAGAGCAAGAGAACGAGGTTTTTGTAAAAGCATGTTTGACTGTAGTAGATGATTTTTGGGTGATGATTATTTCCGCATGATTTTAGAAACGTTTAACGGTTTTTAAGAGTAAAAAAATTAGCGAAAACTGGTGGGGAAAAACGTGTAAATACCCGGTGTTTCTTGGCTTAAAAGCTTGCTATTCTGCTCTTTTAGAGTGATATATAGTACTAGCAAAAAGCACAGAAACAAAGGAGAAACCTTATGAAAAAAGAAATTTTACAAAACCTTACAAACGAAGTTAAAACATGCAGACGCTACACATTAAACGCAATCAAAAAAGCTGAAGAAGGGAAAATTAGTTCGGCTATCAGCATGCTCGACATCGCGCAAACAGCAAAAACCTGCGCCAGTAAAGCTCACGAGGAGCTTTGGAAGGTAAGCGGAGGAAAACTAAACGATACGGAGTTTGAACTGTTTGCGGATGCTGAAACCC
>NZ_JBQEQO010000056.1:0-552 GCF_056754715.1 Gardnerella sp. CCPDSM | reverse complement strand
TCGAGTGAAGACCAGGCGTACGTGTTGAGTGAAGACTGTACTACAGGTTCTTTGGTTGAAGAAATTTTCGCGATTTTAGAGCAAGAGAACGAGGTTTTTGTAAAAGCATGTTTGACTGTGGTAGATGATTTTTGGGTGATGATTATTTCCGCATGATTTTAGAAACGTTTAACGGTTTTTAAGAGTAAAAAAATTAGCGAAAACTGGTGGGGGAAAAACGTGTAAATACCCGGTGTTTCTTGGCTTAAAAGCTTGCTATTGCGCGCTTTTAGAGTGATATATAGTATCAGCAAAAAGCACAGAAACAAAGGAGAAACCTTATGAAAAAAGAAATCTTACAAAACCTTACAAACGAAGTTAAAACATGCAGACGCTACGCGCTAAACGCAGTCAAAAAAGCTGAAGAAGGGAAAATTAGTTCGGCTATCAGCATGCTCGACATTGCGCAAACAGCAAAAACCTGCGCCAGTAAAGCTCACGAGGAGCTTTGGAAGGTAAGCGGAGGAAAACTCAACGATACGGAGTTTGAACTGTTTGCGGATGCTGAAACCT
>NZ_JBQEQO010000055.1:0-558 GCF_056754715.1 Gardnerella sp. CCPDSM | reverse complement strand
ATTTTTTAATCTTTTTTGTAAAACTCACACTCGTAGCCGTCAGCGCGTAAAACAAGCCCTTCTGCCCAAGGTGGTGTTCTTCCCATTAGCTCACACACGCTTTGAACACTCACGCTTTTATCGGTTTCGATAATGGCTTCATCATGCACGTGAGCGACGATGCGATATTCTTTCAGCGTTTGCATAGCGTAAAGTAGAATGTCACGAGCTATAGCTTGCGTAATGTTTTCCACGAATTTAGGCCCATAACTTTCCAGCCGCTCCCATTTTTTAGTAGACCCCACACCCTCATAGGTGACTGATTCACCACCATACTTGTTTTCTTCCACACGTGGCTTCACATAATAAAGGCATCTTTTAGACGGCAGTTTGATGATAAGAAACCCACTCTTGTAAGTGAACACTATATTGTGTGTTCGAACAGATACGTGTTCGTGTACACACTGTTTTACCGCTCTGTCCACATCCCACCACAATGAAACAATATGTGGATTAGCAGATCTCCAATCATTTACCAACTGTTGCAAACCATCTTCATGTAAACCCATATCAAGAGCA
>NZ_JBQEQO010000054.1:0-559 GCF_056754715.1 Gardnerella sp. CCPDSM | reverse complement strand
CGCTCTTGATATGGGTTTACATGAAGATGATTTGCAACAGTTAGTTAATGATTGGAGATCTGCTAATCCACATATTGTTTCATTGTGGTGGGATGTGGACAGAGCGGTAAAACAGTGTGTACACGAACGCATTTCTGTTCGAACACACAATATAGTGTTCACTTACAAGAGTGGGTTTCTTATCATCAAACTGCCTTCGAAAAGATGCCTTTACTATGTGAAGCCACGCGTGGAAGAAAACAAGTATGGTGGCGAATCAGTCACCTATGAGGGTGTGGGGTCTACTAAAAAATGGGAGCGGCTGGAAAGCTATGGGCCTAAATTCGTGGAAAATATTACGCAAGCTATAGCTCGTGACATTCTACTTTACGCAATGCAAACGTTGAAAGAATATCGCATCGTCGCTCACGTGCATGATGAAGCCATTATCGAAACTGATAAAAGCGTGAGTGTTCAAAGCGTGTGTGAGCTAATGGGAAGAACACCACCTTGGGCAGAAGGGCTTCTTTTACGAGCTGACGGCTACGAGTGCGAGTTTTACAAAAAAGATTAAAAAAAA
>NZ_JBQEQO010000053.1:0-578 GCF_056754715.1 Gardnerella sp. CCPDSM | reverse complement strand
ATAAAAGAGGTGACAGAAAACCTGCCACCCCACTTATAGAATCTTCTAAATCCTGTTTTTCAGGAATCTTCTAATTCCTATTTAGAATGTGTTTAATATCAACGTAAAGACTCACGAGTTTCTTTACCGTGAAATCAAGAAGTAATACTCCTATAAACACTGAAATAAAAACCGCTATAACAATTTCCATAATTAACTCACGCTCCTTATGCTAGAAAATCATCATCTTCTAAAGTCGTAAAATCATCGGTTGCGAGGCTACGTCCTCCGAGTGGCTCACCGTCTCGAATCTTTTGAATATTGCCAAGACCGCAAGCAATACCCTTATTACCGTTAGAGTTAAACGCGTAGAAGTTGATGGAAACCCTCGCATAGCAGCCTGAATACACTTCACTGCGATCCATGATTGGTTTTACCTGTTTGTCTACAATCTGCGGAGCCGTGGTTGAGTTCGCGTTAATGAAGTAATGTCCTTTATACGCTTCATCATCACGCTCAATGTCACCGTCTCGAAGTGGGAGTTTAATCGCTTGCTTGTTTGGTTTCTTACCACCGAACTTGCCGACACCTTCCTCAAT
>NZ_JBQEQO010000052.1:0-605 GCF_056754715.1 Gardnerella sp. CCPDSM | reverse complement strand
TAAAAAACTTACCGTTTCACTCTGTAAAAAAGGGCTTATCAGCGAGCAAGAAAAAGAAAAAATAAGCCGTCTTAACAGGGAAAAATTTCACCCGTTTTACAAGGAATTATTGGGTTAAAAGCTTGATAAACACTGCTTTTAGAGTGATGAATAGTATTAGCTGAAAGTGAGGGGAAATAGTGAAAGAAATAATAAAAATAGACTCTACAATGCGAAAAACTGGTTTTGAGAAAAAGACGCGGGTTGCAGCGTATGCGAGAGTTTCTAGTGATAGTGATGAGCAGCTTCTCAGTCTAGAAGTGCAGAAGGAGCATTACGAAAACTATATTAAGTCTAATCCCTGCTGGGAGTATGCGGGACTTTACTTTGACGAGGGTATTAGCGGTACGAAAATCGATAAGCGTGAAAGTCTTAAACAACTGCTTAAAGACTGTCAGAGCGGTCAGATAGACAGGATTATTACAAAGTCTATTAGTAGGCTTGCAAGAAACACGGTTGACTGTCTTGAAATAGTTAGAAAACTTACCGGTCTCGGTATTTATTTGTATTTTGAGAAAGAAAACATTGATACCGAGCATATGAGTTCAGAGCTTATGCTTTCTATC
>NZ_JBQEQO010000051.1:0-593 GCF_056754715.1 Gardnerella sp. CCPDSM | reverse complement strand
GACATCAATACGACACTCTCAACGTGGATTGAGAGAACTCCAAATATAGCTACACTTTTTGAGTGCACACTATGGATAGTGGGTGCACTTTTTAACGATAGCTTTTTCTATCGTTAAAAGGTTTGAGATTGGCTTGATAACACGTTTACATCACAATTGTTCCAGTTGCTTAGCCTGGTCTCTCCTCACGTAAATAACCGCGAGTATTTGAACTTCTTTTCTACTCTCATCAACACAAAAATAAACGTAATAATTTTTTACGCGTATTCTTCTAAAACCAAGCTCACACCACGGTTGCTCGCCAATTAACTTCACACGATAAGGCATCGTCTGTAAAGACATCATTTCCGACTTCAACAGCTCGAGTATTCTTTTAGCTATTATCGGCTCTTTTAACTCAGTGGCAATATATTCTCGAATAAGTGCAAGATGCTCTTTCGCCTGACGAGTAACTTTTACTTTATACTCATCCATTAAAGACCTCGTTCAAGCTCTTCAAAAACATCATCTATCGGATAACTATCACCACGAACCGCCTGATCATAACCTTTAGCCATCAACGCGTTAAACGTTTTCTCATCCATATCATCTTG
>NZ_JBQEQO010000050.1:0-599 GCF_056754715.1 Gardnerella sp. CCPDSM | reverse complement strand
CCTGTTGAGCAGGTTCATCATATTAAACCGATTGCTGAAGGCGGAACGCATGAGAGGAATAATCTTATTTCTCTATGCAAATCCTGTCATTCTAAAATTCACGCTAAGCGTGGAGATCGCTGGCATAACAAATAACCCACCCCCTAGGGGGGTTTAAATCTCTACGAGCCTACCCCATGGGGAACGGGCGCAGGGTATTTTGCGTAAAAACAGCGTATTCAAAAGGGTAATAGGCAAAATCAAACACAAAAATTTTTTAATAGTTAAAACTCACGTGGGAAGGAGGCGAAAAGTTTGCCTACAAAATCAAATAATATCGGCGGTCGTGGCGGCAGACGCGTGGGTGCCGGGCGTAAAAAGAAAGCGGTTGTTGAAAAAGCGAGTGAAGGAAACCCTGGTGGCAGGCCTTTAAGCGTGCTTGATATTCCGGAGCTTGAAGGTGCGGAAATGCCTGTTCCTCACGAGTTTTTATCCGCCACGCAAAAAGACGGTACTCAGCTTCAGGCTAAAGAAATTTTCGCTGAAACATGGAAGTGGCTAAAAGACATTGGTGTTAGCAGTAAAGTCCCGTCTCCTCTTATTGAACGGTATGCGATGAG
>NZ_JBQEQO010000005.1:0-171791 GCF_056754715.1 Gardnerella sp. CCPDSM | reverse complement strand
CGTGTTTGGAGGGTTGTGGCTGGTTTGGCGCTCCAAACGAGGGGAAATTATCTCGCGTTTGGAGGGTTTACGGTTGTGCTGCGCTCCAAACGTGGGGAATTTGTCTCGCGTTTGGAGGGTTATTGCCTGTGCTGCGCTCCAAACGTGGGGAATTTGTCTCGCGTTTGGATGGTTGTGGCTGGTTTGGTGCTCCAAACGCGGGGAATTCATCTCGCGTTTGGAGGGTTTCTTAGCTTTTATCCACAATTGATATTTTTTCTTTTATCTCATTTTTTTGCACGTTAGTATCTTAGCTATGCCAAATTCTAACGATAAATCAGATCTTGCAAATAAAGACTTAAGTAGTAACTTAAGTACTAGCTTAAGCAGTAACTTAAGTAGCACTTTGCACAACAATCCAAGCGCTGGCTTGAGTTCGCTTGATATTGCGCTAAATGATGCCGAGCGCGAGGGTTCATGCCTAATGGCTTCGCAACTTTTGTGTCGCAATTCTATTCGCCATAATCTAAATGCTGGTGTTCTTGTTGAACCTTATTTTGGCTTGTATGCGCGCCGAGATTTTTGGCTTAATTTACCGCACAAAAAGCGCGTTACGCATATTGCTACGCGACTTGCCAAGAAGATAAAAATACGAGCGTGGAAGTTTACTGGCGAATCCGCCGCTGCTTTGTTGAATTTTGAGACGGTTGGTGTGAAAAGCCATGCTGAACCAATAAAAATATATGTTTCATGCCCGTATGCGGATAAGCATATTGCCAAGCATAATAATTACGTTCGCAGATTCTCAAAAAATCAGCTTTGCCGTGTGCATTTGCCAGATATTATTGAGGATGATTCTGGTATTTGCCTTGAGGAATATGATTACAAATGTGATGCTGTTAGTAAGAGCGCTCCTGCTGCTTCTGCTGCTGCTTCTTCTTCTGCTTCTTCTTCTGCTGCTTCTTCTTCCACAAAATCGAATAATGATCAGCTTTCAAAGATGCCTAAAACGAATTTCGGTCACATTCCAACTTTGCACGAAGAGGCTCTACAGCATGTTGCGAGCATTTATAACGTTTTGTTTGTTTGTGCTTGGAAGCTTTCTTTCCGACGCGCGTTGCCAATTTTTGATTCTGCAGCGCGGAATGGTATAGATCTTAAGAAAGTTTACCGAGTTTGTAGTGAGTTTTACGCGGATTTTCGTGAGCAGTTTGATGCAGCAGATTTTCAGGATGTTCCGTACATGAAGCAGAAAAATTCGTGTCTTAAATATGTTAATGAATGTGATGTTTTGTCTAGGCTTTGTTTGCTTTGTCAGCTTGCTGACGGTAAGAGTGAGAATGGCGGCGAGTCATTGGCGCGTGCGGCTATGATTGAGCTTGGGTTTGTGCGGCCGCAATTGCAGCGGGAGTTTCCTAATTTCAATAATTCCAAATGGCCTTATAGGGTTGATTTTGCATGGGAGACTGGCGGAAAGCTGATTGTTGCTGAATTCGATGGTGCTGATAAGTATTTGGTTAATTCTGGGCGTGGTTTGGAACATACTGCTTCAAGTCTGGGTGATTATGGTTCGTTGGGCGATGATGGCAGTGCTGATTATGATGAATCTATTTTGCTGCATTATGATAGATCATCTGTGCTTCGTGAGCGTGACAGAGAGCGTCATTTGCTAAACTGTGGAGTTGATAAAATAGTGCGTTTTGATTTTTCGCATGTAGTTGACCCACCTGCGCTTGAGAAGCGTTTGCTGGATTCTGGAGTTCCAAAGGCTTTTATTTGAGTTTCGTAAGCGAGCTTTTAAGTGCTAGCGTTTTCTCGCGTTTGGATGGTTGTGGCTGGTTTTGTGCTCCAAACGCGGGGAGTTTGTCTCGTGTTTGGAGGGTTTGGTGTGGTGTTTTGCTCCAAACGTGCGCAACTTATCTCGCGTTTGGAGGGTTATTGCCTGTGCTGCGCTCCAAATGTGCGCGACGACCTGCCGAAGCGCTTAAAGCGTAGCGCGCGAAGGCAACTCGGAGCGGAAACTCGCTTGAGTTGGAAGTCCAGTGGACTTCCAACGCGAGTTTCGTAAGCGAGCGCTTATAGCGCGAGTGTTGTCTCGTGTTTGGAGGGTTTGTGGTTGTGTGGCGCTCCAAACGCGGGGAGTTTGTCTCGCGTTTGGAGGGTTCTGTCTGGCGTTTTGCTCCAAACGCGGGGAAATTTTCCGGCGTTTGTTGTCGATTTGCTGTTGCACGCGCATATAAAACTTGGCGCATCCTCACGTTAGGCTTGAGATTATGACTGACGCTTTATTTTTGCTAGATACTGACCACGATAATGCTCCCGTGCTTGCAGACGGGATTGAGGAAGGATGGACGCTTACGCTTCCTTCCAGCGTAAAACGCCACGCAATATCCGCTATGCGATTGGCAGAAGGCGACGCTTTGCAGCTTTCTGACGGCAAAGGCTTGCGAATTCACGCAACTGTTACGGATGCGGAAAATGGTTTAGTTCGAGTTGATGCGTTCACTCGAGAAGCGCGTCGCACTACGCGTCTTGCGCTGGTGCAGGCTTTAGCAAAAACCGGTCATGATGAGCAAGCAATCGACATGGCTACGCAAATTGGCGTGGATGAAGTGATTCCTTGGTGTGCGGATCGTTCGATTGCGAAGTGGAAACCTGGCCGCACGGATAAGCGTTGGAATCAGGTGTTGCAGGCTGCTACAGAGCAGTCTCGAAGGGCGTGGATGCCTGAGCTTCAAGAATGCGTGTCCAGTAAGCAGATTGTTGCAATATGTAGGCGTGCGTGCGTTTATGGAAACCTAGTAGTGGTATTGCATCAGGATGCAACCGACTGCTGGAGCCAAATCGAGCAAGCTGTAAACACTCTTACTGAGCGCTGCTTGGATGATGGCAAGGAGCGCACTGTTTACGTGCTTGTTGGCCCAGAAGGCGGAATTAGTGACGACGAGGTTTCGATGTTTGTTGACGCTGGAGCTAAAAGCTGCGTTTTGGGTAGCAATATTTTGCGCGCATCTACCGCAGGGCCTGTGGCGCTTTCGCTTCTTTCGCGCGCTTTAGGCCGATACGAATAATCGCATAAATCGTATCTAAAAGTGCTAATAATTGTGTAAAATAGTAAGAAGCATGTCGATTGCTTTTGGCTTAAGGCATTGATTTTATTTAGTAGCAAATAGGGGAGAAACCATGAGTGATATCACTTACCATACTGATCCAGATTGCATTTTCTGCAAGATTATTGCCGGCGAAATCCCAAGCAGCAAAGTTTATGAGGATGATTCGGTAGTTGCGTTTAAGGATATTAATCCGCAAGCAAAAGTGCATGTGCTGATTGTGCCGCGAAATCACTATAAGAATGTTGCTGAGCTTGCTAGCAAATCTCCTGAAACTTTAGCTCATATTGCTGGAGTCGCGCAAAATATTGCTAACGACGCGTTTAATGGAGATTACAGGCTTGTTTTTAACACGGGTCTTGGCGCTGGTCAAACAGTATTCCATGTTCACGCGCATGTGCTTACTGGCGAAAAGCTTGTAGAAGGCAGCTTGTAAATCGTGCAAAGTTACGTGTTTTGCGCAAAATCTAAAGTAAGTGCATCGCTGCAAGAATAAAATTGCGAGAGGAATAACAAATAATCATGAGCATTGAAGTCATGAACGAAACCGTGTGGCAAATCGACGCTAAAATCTTCTCCGATCTTGGCATGTGGGTGTTGCAGCAAATGAAAGTAAGCACGCACTCCGATTTGTCAATCACTTTCGTTGACCCGGAGCCGATTGCTTGCTTGCATGAGCGTTGGATGAATTTGGAAGGCCCAACTGACGTTATGAGTTTTCCAATGGACGAGCTTACTCCTGGAAGCGATGAGAAGGTTTCCGAAGGCATGCTTGGCGACTTGGTGATTTGCCCGTGGGTTGCGCAGCAGCAGGCGCTTGCTGCAGGGCATAGCACTATGGAAGAAATGCTTCTGCTTAGTATTCACGGAATTTTGCATTTGCTTGGCTACGATCACACAACTCCGGAAGAAGAAAAGCAAATGTTTGGTTTGCAACGCCAGCTTTTGCTTACTTTCTTTGCGGCGCGTTCTGGAGAATTGTATGACGCAACTCTTCCGGAAGATGCTGTGAACGAGCTTGAAAAATACGAAGCTGAGCATGATGAAAAAAGCAAAAATAAAAAGTAAGTAGCGAAATAAAATTTAAGTAGCGAAAACAAAAGTAAGTAGCAAAAATTGCATCATCTACAAACCAACTATCAGCTAGTAAAAGTGCGCTAAGAGCATAATTATGGAATATATTAAAGAGTTCTTTACAAATATCTTTACAAATATATCAGTACCAGCATTGCCATTGCATGTGTGGCTGGGATTGTTCGCATTAATCGTGCTTGCAATACTGCTGGTGTGGTTGTCTCTTGCAATGGCTGCCGCAGAAGGCGCGGTTCCTAGAGTTACGCGCGCAAGCTTGAACAATCTTATGATTGAAGCGCAAACTCACGACGACGAAATAAGCGCAATAGTGCGTATGCGCAAAATCGCAAGAATCCACCGCGTAAAAAAGCTTATTGCCGACCGTTACGCAACTTCTGGAGCTTGTGCGTTTGTGCGAGTGCTTTGCAATGTGCTAGATGGTGTGCTTGTGGCTGCTTTGGTTGCATTTTTTGGCGCTCCTCTTTTGGTAACTCTTATTGTTGGAGTTGTGGTTTCGGTAATTGTTGCTGTTATTTCTATGCTTGTGCGTCCGCGCTCTGTGGGTGCAGCGCAGCCTGTGGCAAAGTTGATGCGACTTTCGAGAATTGTGTCGATTGTTGTTGCGATTAATCCTTTGGTGCGTTTTGCTAGCGATGCGGACGTTACTTCTAGAAAAAAGCATGTTGATCTTTCTGACGATGAGGCTTTGGAAGATATTCAGCTTGATCAAGCGAAGGCAAGTATTGATCGTCTTGTGGAAGCAAACGATTTTGATCCGGAAGTTTCGGAAATGATGCGCAATGTGCTTACGCTTTCCGACACTTTGACTCGCGAAATCATGGTTCCTAGAACCGACATGATTTGCGTAAAAAGCGACGAAACGCTGGAAAATTTCTTGAAATTATGCTCTCGTTCCGGATTTTCTCGCGTTCCGGTTATTGGCGATTCCGTTGACGATTTAGTTGGCGTTGCTTATTTAAAAGACGCAGTGCGCGCTACCGTGTTTAATCCTGCGGCTTCTTCTAGAGCTGTTGACACGATTAGCCGCGACCCTATGCTTGTACCTGAGTCGAAGCCGGTTGATGATTTGTTCCACGAAATGCAACGCATTCGCCAGCATGTTGCCGTTGTTGTTGACGAATACGGCGGTATTGCGGGCTTGGTGACGATTGAGGATGCTATTGAGCAGATTGTGGGCGAGTTGGAAGATGAGCACGATCGCACGCAGCACGCGGATCCGGAAGAAGTTAGCGAGGGCGTGTGGAAGATGCCTGCTAGAACGCCGATTGCTGATTTGGAAGATATTTTTGAAGTCCATATTGACGAAGACGATGTGGACACTGTGTTTGGCTTGCTTACGAAGCTTCTTGGTAACGTGCCGATTGTTGGCTCTAGTGCTGTTACTAGAGGCTTAAAATTAACTGCTGTGGATTCAGCCGGTAGGCGAAAGAAAGTTTCAACTATTTTGGTTGAGCGCGATGTTAAGGGTCTTGAGGAGCCTAAAGATGAGCAGGATGAAAATAGTTCTGCGCAAAAGACTTCCACGAGTAAGCAAACGAACGCGCTTATGCAAGCTAGTACTATGAAACAAACGAATTTATTGAAATAAAGAATTGGACGGTAAAAGTGAACGATATCGACGATATGAACGATATGAACGATATTGACGAAGTAAACGATATGAACGAAGTCGATATGAACGAAGAAAACGAAGTCGACAACGCAGCAGATTTCGACGACGAGATGTTTGCGAATCTCGATTCATCAACACACGCAACAATCCAAGCTCCCGATTTTCACGGCTATCGCTCCGGTTTCGTAGCAGTAGTAGGCAGGCCAAACGTTGGAAAATCAACGCTTATGAACGCTCTTATTGGCACGCAAATCGCCATAGCGTCATCTCGCCCAGAAACTACGCGCAAGGCAATTCGCGGAATTGTCACAACCGAAAATGCGCAAATGGTGCTGGTTGATACGCCTGGCATTCACCGTCCGCGAACTCTTCTTGGCCAGCGCTTGAATGACATTGTTGACGAGTCTCTTTCGGATGTTGACGCAATAGCATTTTTGCTTCCAGCAGACCAGGAGATAGGTCCTGGAGATAGGCGAATTTTAAGCCGACTTCGCTCCGATTTTGCTAAAAAGGACGCGTCTGGAAACTGGATTTGGAAAGTTCCGCTTATAGGTATTGTTACGAAAATTGACACGCTTAGCCGAGATGAGTTAGTTGCGCATTTGCTTGAAATTCAGCAATTTGCTGATTTTACGGATATTGTGCCAGTTAGTGCGTTGGAGCGCGACAATGTTGACGAGGTTAAAAAAGTTTTGATTCAAAACTTGCCGGAAGGCCCTCAAATGTATCCTGAAGATCAGCTTAGTGAGGAAAGCCCGTCAGATATGATTGCGGAGCTTATTCGCGGCGCATTTTTGGAAGAGTTGGACGATGAGCTTCCGCATTCTTTGGCAGTAGTTGTTGACGATATTTGCTACCCGAATGAAGATGAGGAAACGCAGTATGATGACAACAAAGCGCACGTGCTTGTGTCGGTTTATGTTGAGCGAGATTCTCAAAAGCCGATTATTATTGGGCATCGTGCGGAGCATTTAGTTCGCGTAAAGAAGCGTTTGCGCACTGCGGTGAATCGCATTACTGGCACAAAAGCAGTGCTTGAATTGCACGTGAAGGTTGCTAAGGGTTGGCAGAGCGATCCGAAGAAGCTTGAGCGTTTAGGATTCTAAAAAATTAGTTTTCTAAAAAATACTGTTTTAAAAATTACTGTTTTAAAAATTACTGTTCTAAAAAAATGGGCGAAATGGATATTTACCACTTCGCCCATTTTGGTATTTATTTATAATCTATTACTTATTGTCTGGCGTAACGTCGTTAAGATCGATGTCAGACAAATCGAGGCTATCCCAATCGATTCCATCTAAGTCGAAGTCGTCCAAGTTGGAGTCATCAACATTAGTTTCGGCAGCAGCTGGTGTTTGCTTCTCGCTCGTTTGATCTGATGGAGTGTTATCCGTCAAATCAAGACCGCTAAAGTCGAAGTCGTCCAAGTTGAAGTCATCAACATTAGTGTTATCGGTTGTTGCATCCGGCTTAGCTGGGGTAGTAGCGTTCGCGTCGGAGTCATTCAAGTCGATTCCACTAAAGTCGAAGTCGTCCAAGTTGAAGTCATCAACATTAGTGTTATCGGTTGTTGCATCCGGCTTAGCTGGGGTAGTAGTATCCGCGTCGGAGTCATTCAAGTCGATTCCACTAAAGTCGAAGTCGTCCAAGTTGAAGTCATCAACATTAGTGTTATCGGTTGCATCCGGCTTAGCTGGGGTAGTAGTGTCCGCGTCAAGGTCGCTCAAGTCGAAGTCGTCCAAGTTGAAGTCATCAACATTGGTGTTATCGCCAGACTCGCTTCCGCCTTCATCACCGCCAGCGCCTGCGCCACCGGATGGCACATCTTCATCTGGCACAACTGGTGCAGGTGGTACAACAGGAGGCACTACTGGTGGCACAACAGGAGGCTTTACTGTTTCTGGTGCAACTTGTGCAAGAGTATTAGAAAGATTGCTTGCAGACGTGCTAAGCTTTGAAGCGGTAGAAGCAAGAGTGCTAGACTTCGTGCCTAGTTCGCCAGCGAAAGTAGTAAGACCACTAATTGCGCCGCTAAACTTCGTAGCGTATGCATTCTTAACTGCTTCATCCGTAACTGATGCATTAAACTTAATTTGTGCATCAGTTACAGTCTTCTGAATGTTTGCAATAGTAGTCTTTGCTTTTGCTACAACTTCCTGAGCAGTCTTAACCTTAGCTTGAGCAGTTGCTACAGCAGTTTGAGCAAGCTTAATCTTCTCAACAACAGCGTCTTTCGCAGCTGTAACAGCTTTCGTTGCCTTTGTTAAGGTTTCGCCAGCAGTCGTGGCTACTCCTCGCAATCTGATAAGTTCAGTTTCTGCTGTTTGCTTAGTTGACTTGGCAGTTTCAAGCTTGCCCTTTGCATCGCTAACCTTGTTAGTAGCTTTGTTAACTTCCTCAGTTTCAGTTTGAAGCTGAGTTGTAAGCTTACCAATCTTTGTATTCAGATCACGTACCTTATCTTCAGCTGTTTGAAGGTCAGTATCAGCCTGTTTCTTTGCGGCTTCAGCACGTGCAACAGCCTTAGTTGCTTTATCAAAATTGGCTTGAGCGGTTTCAACAGCCTTAGTAAATTCGCCATCAACTTTCTTTTGCTGTTGTTCGGCAGCCTTGCGAGCTTCTTCAGCATCCTTCTTGGCTTGTGCAGCCTTTGTACTCAACTCTGTTGCGGCTGTTTGCAAGGCTTGAAGCTCGCCCTGAAGCTTACTAATCTTCTGATTGCGCTCATTTTCGCCTAGCTTGGCAGCTTGTTGAGCCGCCTGCTTAGCCGCTTCGTACGCATTCTTAGCAGCAGTCCAAGCTTTCCTCAGCTCCTCAGCCTTCTTAGCAGTATCATCCTTTGCTTTATTCGCAGCAGCAGAATCCTTCATCGCTTTCTTAAAGTTCTTCGATGCTTTGGCAATATTATTTTCCAAAGCGTCAATAGCTGCGCGTTCAGTAGAAGACATATTAGACTTTGCTTTCAAAGCATCATACTTAGCGTCGAACACTGCCATATTTGCGATGTTTGCCTCAGCGTTTAGATGATTCAGCTTATCAGCTGCGTCGCCATCTAGTGCATGAGTGGTGCTTTTAACCGTGCCGGCATATGCATTGAGGAGATTAGTGTACTCATCTATGCTAATTGAGCTTTCGCTATTCCCATGCCACACAGCAACATCCTGATAAGCGTCGTTGTCTTTCCTTTTAGCAATATCTGCTTTAGCAAAACCTGAAGCAAAGTTATCGTCTTGGGAGAAGTTAGTGTAGTGGCCAACTGCAGACCCAAACACATCTGTTACGTGTCCATCTGTGTCTCCCTCAAACAGCTTTGTGTTAGGATGATCATTAAAATACTGACCAAGATCTGTGCGATGCTCTTTGAGTATTTGCAAGCCTGTAGCAGTAAGCTTGTAATCTTTATCTTGCAACTTCCACTTGCCAGCAGATATGGCGCCATCATAGATTTTCTTTTCCAGGTCATACCATCCGTCAACAGCATTGTGCAACTCGCCGCTGTCATAACTGCATGTAAGATGACCAGTATCTGTCTTGCATTTTCCAAGATCCTGCTTCTTCCTATGAGGATCATAGTTGTTATAATCTGCATCCCAAGCAAGATTTTCTGCAGAATGACGATACGGATGCGTATTCAACTCTTTCTTGCCATTAGCACCATGTTCAGCGTCGTGGTAAGCAGCATGATCCATAGTTGCTGCAGAGTAGAAGGAGTGAACGATGCTTTCCGCAATAAGAGTTAGACGCACTTTAACGGTTTTAAGGCCTTTAACGTCATTCTGACGATGATCGTCAAGAGCCTTGTAGTAGGTTGCTGCCTGCTTCATATTCTCCAAAGAGTCAGCGCTACCAACGCGACCCAAACCAGGCTTTACCAAGTCGTTATACCAAGTTGGGGCTTCATCGGTGTATGCTGGCCATTCATATCCTTCCATTCCTTGCACAGGCCTACTAGGAACGTTAACTGTTTCACCCTTCATAATCTTTTGAGCGCGCTGAGCATCCGCAATAAGATCAGCGTTCTTGTTTGCTTTCTTGCTTTCAGTATCAATCACATACTGCAAGAACTTGTAGAAGTCAGACTTCTGCTCCACTGGAGTATCATCCTTAGGAGCGTTCTTATCTGCTGCATTATAAGCTGCTGCTTTCTTAGCAGCTTCACCTTCAGCAGTATCTATAACTTTATAATGATTTGTATAATAGACAGAATTCTTATTTTGCAGCGCTTGCTCTGCATTGGTGAGTTCTTGTCCTCTAGGAGTGATTGCATCATGAGCTCTTTGAGCTTCATTAGCTTTTGCATCTGCTTCGCCTTGAGCTGTATTATAAGCCTGTTCAGCTTCATTTGCTTTCTTCTCTAGGTCTTTTACTTCGGGATTTGTTGCTCCGGAGCCAGCAGCGTTCAGATTAGCTATGTCTTTTTGAATCTTTTCCTGCTGTTGTGTATTTTCTTTTACCTTTTGATCAGCTTCTTTTTGTTTTTGCTTTTTTTGATCAGCCTCGCCAGAAAGCCTATCTGCTTCTCCCTGAGCATCCTGCTTATCTTTCTTAGCTTTTTCAAGATTGGTATTGAAGGTATCTAGCTTGCCTTGTTCGGTAGTTACATTTCCTTCAGCTTTAGTCTGTTCTGTTGTTTTAGTTTGAACGTCTTTGTTTGCAGTTCCAAGCTCGCCTTCAGCTTTGCCTTTTTCTTCTTTAGTTGCTTTCAGCTTATTTTCAGCAGTCGTCTGATTTTCTGTTTCTTGATCAAATACAGTTTGCTTAGCTTTAACATCTTTGTCAGCATTATCTACCACAGTCTGTTGATCGCTAACTTTTTTATCGGCATCTTTTTTCTGTTCTTCATCAGTTTTAGCTTCAGCCTTCTTACCCTCTAACTCACCCTGCGCAGTGGTTACAGCATTATTAGCTTTTTCAGCCTCGCCATTAGCAGTATTAGCTTCGCTTACAGCCTTATTAACTTCATTAGTAACTGTTTCTTTCTGCTCGTTAGCATCATTGATAACTTTATCAGCCTCTTTTTTGGCTTTATCTACGGTGCTTTCTCCCTGCTGCACTGCAGGAGGATTTGCGCCAGAAGCTGGCGGATTAGATGGTGGAACAGTTGCGGCGTTTGCTACATTTGCCATTCCGAAAAATGCAAGGGAGCTGGCACCTAAGGAAATTGCGACTGCAAGTTTTGCGTTCATAATTAACCCTTCTCTCGAGCTTGAGGAACTTAACTATTTTTTACGCGAACTGCAGGTCAAGCATTAATGCGAGTCTTACAATCCGCACTTAAATTACATCATACAGTATATTCTTAACTGGGGGGGGGGGTTCAAGTTTCTTAATGCGTTTTTCTTTTAATGTGGCGCGAGTTTCTTTTTATTTTTGCGCAAGTTTTGGCGACTTTTCTTTGGCGTGTCGGTGCGGTAGCAGTGTGCGGAAATAATAAAAAAGCTGTGCAAAGCAGAAACCTTGCACAGCTTAATTTTTTATTTATTAACTAAATAATTAATCAGATAATGAAAGCGTCGAGTCCATCTGCATTAGAAGTTGTTACTGCAGGTGCAGGAGAAGCAGTTGGAGCTTTTGCTGTTGCTGCTTCTGGAGCGCTCGTATCATAATCCTGCAAATCAATGCCTGAAAGGTCAATGTCATCTGCGTTGGTGTCTTTGCTGGAAGAATCAGCGCTTGTGGCATCGCCTAAAAGATCAACTTCTTTTGACTTGCTTTGAGTGTTTTCGTTTGGAACGTCTTCAAGAACTGACCAGTCGAAGTCGGAGAAGTCATATGCGTCTGGTTTTACTTCAGGTGTTACTTCTGGAGTTACTTCAGGAGTTATAGCTGGAGTCAACTCTGGAACGTCTTCAAGAGCTGACCAGTCGAAGTCGGAGAAGTCATATGCGTCTGGTTTTACTTCTGGAGTTACCTCTGGAGTTACCTCAGGAGTTACTTCTGGGGTTATAGCTGGAGTCAACTCTGGCACGTCTTCAAGAACTGACCAGTCGAAGTCGGAGAAGTCATAGTCTTCAGGAGTTACCTCTGGGGTTACATCTGGGGTTACCTCTGGTGTTACTTCAGGGGTTACTTCAGGTGTCACTTCTGGGGTTGTTCCCGGAACGTCTTCAAGAACCGACCAGTTGAAGTCGGAGAAGTCATAGTCTTCAGGGGTTACATCAGGAGTTACCTCAGGAGTTACCTCTGGAGTCACCTCAGGAGTTGCAGGCTCAGGAGTTGCAGGCTCTGGGTTTGCAGGCTCTGGGTTTGCAGGCTCTGGATTTGGAGTTACTGAACCAGCTTTGCCGCTTAAGTAGTTGTTAATAAGCTGTTCGTACTCGTCAACGGTGAAAGGAGCGTCATCCATCCTAGCATTCCATGTAGCAATGCTACGGTATGCTGTGCTAATGTTTCCGGTTGTGAAGCCCATTGACTTAAGCGAATCATCGATGAAGTTCGTATAATGTCCAACTTCTTCTGCTGGTGGCTCCTCACCTCTTGCCTTGTACTCGTCGTAAATCTTCTTTTCATTAGTAATCCACTGCTTCATTGCGCCGGTCATAGTTTCAGGAGTTGTGCCACCGTTGTATGTGCCGTCGCCGTAATCAGCCCAAGCCAAGTTTTCGAAAGACTGATAGTGCATGGCGTGAGCGCGTTGGTTTGCAGAGAAGAAGGAGTCATTAATTGACCAAGCTGTCAGCTTAAGGCTTACGCCCAGAGGATTTAATCCGCGGCTTTGGCGGTAAGTGTTAAGCGCGCGCATATACGATATAGCATTCTTTAAGCGAGTAGTGGAATCAGGGTATTCTTCGCCCTTTCCAAGCGTCACTTTTGAATCATACCAGTCTGGCTTATCCATTTTGCCGGTCAAAGTTTCGTATGCGTCACGAGCATCGTTGCGCTGTTCTTGCGTAAGAGAAGAATCGTTCATTGCGCTCTTAAAAAGCCCAGCAGCTGTTTGTTCTACGCTACTTTGTTGAGTTGTATTAGTTTTACCTGGTGTAGCTAAGCCGGTAGGATAGTCATCTCTATTGTCTGGTCCAAAATTTACGTTCTTGTTAAACCCAGTTGATGTTTTATCGTATTCACTTGCGTATGCGCTATTTGCTGCAAATCCAAACATTGAAATAGATGCGCCAGCAAGAATTGTAGCTATGCTTGCAGCAGTAAGCTTTTTGGAAAAAGCATTCATAGATTTTGTAGTTTTTTTAACCATAATTATATTCTTTCTCTTTGTAGGATTACACCCATACTCGCAATATTTTAATCAGACTATGGAACAGTGTAAACGAATTTGATTTTATAGGTTATTTTACATTTTGTTTGCTTCGTCATTCATTCATGTGGATACTCGTGTGGTAGAGATTTGAGATTTTTCGCACTGAACGAAGGCGGACGTCAGAGCCGAAGGCTGCTGACAAGCCGAGCGAAGAAGAAAAATCGAAAAATCTCTGCGATAAAACACGGTTATTAAAGATTAAACACGCAGAGTTTGGGGAATTTCTCTACGAGCAATAAAAGAGGACTGAGGAAGCAACGTTCTTTTAAGAACAAAGCAGACAGTAAACTCTTTAACAGCTAGAGCGACGAAGGACGGGAACTTGCGAGGAGAGAAATTCCCCAAAACTCGCGCCACATTAAACAAAATATAAAGCAAACTATAAAATTTACCCCGCGTTTGAAGAGCTTAAAATTTTAAAACTTTCCAAAAGCGGGGTAAAGCTTAGATTCTAATTTAATAACTATTTTTTGCGCGAAGTATACATTTGCGTATTAAGAAGCGTTGCGTAACGCTTGATAACGCGCGGTCGAATAATCTTCATAGACGCTGTCATTAAGCCATTTTCTTGAGTAAATTCTTCCGGCAAAATAATGAACTTTCGCACAGATTCAGCTCTAGACACGCCTTCATTAGCAATATCAACAAACTTTTGTACTTCGGAACGAACCACAGCGTTACGAGCGGCTTCTTCCATACTCATGTTTGCGTCTAATCCCTTTACTTTAAGCCAGTTACGCAAGGTTTCTTCGTCTAAAGCAATAAGAGCGGAAATAAACGGACGCTTATCTCCAAGCACAAGAGCTTGAGAAACTATTTCGCAACGCTTAATAATCTCTTCAATAGGGCCAGGAGCAACGTTTTTACCGCCGGCTGTAATAATCAAATCCTTCTTACGGCCGGTAATATAAAGCATGCCTTCGTCGTCAATTCGGCCTAAATCACCAGTAGCATACCATCCATCTTCTGTAAACGAAGTTTCGGTTGCTTCATCATTCTTGTGATACTTCTTGAATACGCAATTTCCTTTAATCTGCACTTCGCCGTCGGATGCAATTCGCAACGTAAAAGCTGGGAATGCAATACCAACAGAGCCTTCGCGGAAAGGAACTCCAATAGGAGTGAATGCGCATGGGGCAGTGGTTTCTGTAAGACCGTAGCCTTCGTAAACAGGAACGCCTGCGCCGCGGAAGAATGCAAGAAGTTCCGGATCAAGTGGAGCGCCTCCCGCAACAATCCAACGCGCGCGCCCGCCAAGAGCTTGGCGAAGAGGACGGTAAACAAGAGGATCGTAAGCTGTGCGACGAGCTTTTGTAAGAGCTTTTGCGTCGCCAAAATCTTGAACTTCCTTCATGTACTGCTGTGCTGTAACAACAGCGCCTTGGAATGCTAAGCCTTTAGCGCCATGTCCTGCTTTTTGCGAAGCAGCATTATAAACTTTTTCAAGCACGCGAGGGACCACAATCATAACCGTAGGTTTTGCAATTTGCAAATCGGAAATTAATGTAGAAATGCCTTGAGCAATGTAAATTCGCAAATTACTTGCAACAACAATGTAGTTGATTGCGCGAGCAAAAGAGTGCGCTTGAGGAAGGAACAAAAGCACGGAACCATCTTTTTCACTAAGCAATTCTGGCAAATAAACAGGAAGATTTAATGCCGTGGTGCAGTAGTGTTCGTGCGTCATTTCCACGCCCTTTGGTGCGGCAGTAGAGCCGGAAGTGTACACAATAGAGCACAAATCGGTTTTCTTTACGGAGTCAATTCGAGCATCCAATTCGTCGTCGCTAACTGAGTATCCGAATGCTTGAAGTTCAGCTAATCCGCCTGTTTCAATGCAAATAATTCGTTCCAAGCTTGGGCATTCTTCAATAGCGCCTTCTGCTTTATCTCGCATGTCGGTAGTGCCAACAATAAGGAATCTGGAATCGGAATTATTAACAATATTTCGAATTTGCTCTGCTGAATCAGTGTCGTAAATAGTAGCGAGCACGCCGCCGCAAGCCATAACCGCAGCATCCGCAACATCCCACTCGTAGGATGTTTTGCACATAAGTGCTATGGAATCTCCCTTATTTAAGCCGTAGTGCATTAAGCCTTTTGCGGTGTCTCGCACTTCTTTAAGGAACTGGTTTGCGGTTTTTGTGACCCACTCATTGTTTTCTTTGTAAGTGTAAAGAGGCTCGTCGCCCATTCTTGCTGCACGATCTGCATACAAGTCGTAAATGCTTGTGCCTTCGTCTAAAGGCGCGCCGCTTTCTGTTTTAGTAGTAAGTAAGCCAGTTTCCGGGTCAATAAACGTGGTTGTTGGCATTTGCGCACCCCACTCGTCTACGCGTGGAAAATGCGGCTTTTGCGAAAGTAGAGTATTCGATGCTGAATCTTGCTCTTCTTTTATAAAATCTGCTTCGCTTGTGCGGTCATCGCTGACTGGGTGTGCGAAATTACTTCCAATGCGCAATGCTTTACGAGCAAGATTAAATGCTTGCTGTTGGAGTGTGTTAAAGACAGACACATCTGCTCCTTCATCATGCCAAAATGGCTTTTTAAAACGCACGTGGTGTAGTGCGCTTAGTACTGCTATATATAATAATCGTTTGTGTGTTCAATAGACAACATTGTCGGTTTGTGTGCAATTTTATTTTTTAAGTCTCCACATGTCGTTATACTAGAAAAGTTGCTTTGGCGAGGGAATATGCTGACGGCTGTTAGCAAAGTTCCGTTATCGACTGGGCTGATGCCACCTATGGTTTTCGGCGCGTCGGTGCGCCTGAAGCTGGATTTAAAAACAAAACTATCCAGACCATAAGGAGACCGATATGGCTACAAAGATTACTCTTGAAGGCGAAGTTCGCAACGAGTTTGGTAAGGGCGTTGCTCGCCGCTTGCGTGTTGCAAATTTGATTCCAGCAAGCCTTTACGCTGGCGGTGCTGATCCAGTACACGTTACTCTTCCAATGCGTGAAACCACTTTGGCTTTGCGTCACGCTAACGCTTTGTTCACTATTAAGTTCGGCAATGAATCTCGCATTGCTGTTGTTAAGGACGTTCAGCGCAACCCTGTTAAGCGCATTGTTGAGCACATTGACTTCTACGAAGTTAAGGCTGGCGAGAAGATTGATGTTGAAGTTCCAGTCTTCGTTGAAGGTACTCCAAAGGGTGCTGCTGTTGCATTCGTTGACGTTCAGGAGCTTAAGGTTCGTGCAGACGTTGCCAACTTGCCAGAGCGCATTGTTGTTAATGTTGATGGCTTGACCGACGGCACCAAGGTGTTCGCTAAGGACGTTAAGCTTCCTGAAGGCGTTGAGCTCGACATGGATGGCGAAGAATCCGTCGTCAGCGTTACCGTTCCTGAAGATGCTGCTCCAGCCGAGGCTGCTGCTCCTGCTGCAGATGCTGCTGCCGCTGCTCCTGCCGCAGCTGCTGAAGAAAAGTAAGCTTGCTTAATTTATAAAAAATATTTCAAGTATTTTTAAGCCGCATGAGTTCAATACTTATGCGGCTTTTTGCATAAAAATCAACGTGTCTTCTTAATAAAAATTTCGCTTTCTTAAAATATTTCTTAAAATATTTCTTAAAAATTTTGGCGTGTAAGATTTGCTAAAAGCAAGAATCGTATTAATCTATACGTTAATTGCCATAAAAGCAAGCATAAATAATACAGATAGAAAAGAGACATAATGGCTGATTTAGAAATCGCTCCAGAGTTTTCTGATGCCTATGAATCCGATGATCATAGCAATCCTGCTCTGTTGAACAAATTGGCTGGCAACTTTGAAGTTCTGCCTAACGATAATCCAGTTTCGGATGCAAAGCGTAATGAACTTATTGATAAGCCTGCTTTCGGTCAGATTTTCTCCGACAATATGGTTCACATGTCTTGGACTAAAGGCGAAGGATGGTCTGATCGTCGCGTAGAGCCTTACGGACCATTGAAGATGGATCCAGGCGCATCCGTTTTGCATTACGCTCAGGAATGCTTCGAAGGTTTGAAGGCATACAAGCGCGCCGACGGCTCTATTTGGCTGTTCCGCCCAGATATTAACGCTGCTCGTTTCCAAAATTCTGCTAAGCGTTTGTATTTGCCAGATCTTTCTATTGACGACTTTATTGGTTCTGTTGCAGCTTTGGTAAAGCGAGATAGGCAGTGGGTGCCAAGCCGCCGCGAGTACACTCTTTACATGCGTCCATTCATGTTTGCTTCCGAGCCGTTCCTTGGTGTGCGCGAAGCTCACGAGGTTGAATATTGCGTTATTGCTTCTCCATCCGGCCCATACTTCAAGGGTGGTTTGAAGCCTGTTAGCATTTGGGTTGAAGATCAGTGGTTCCGCACCGGCCCTGGTGGTACCGGTTTCGCTAAGTGCGGCGGAAATTATGCTGCTTCCTTGCTTGGTGAATACAAGGGTATTGAGCATGGTTGCGAGCAGGTTTGCTTCGTGGATGCTGCAACTAAGACTTACTTGGAAGAGCTTGGCGGCATGAACATGTTTGCGCTCCACAAGGATGGCCATTTGGAAACTCCATCTCTTACTGGCAGCATTCTTCCAGGCGTTACGCGTCGTTCTTTGATTCAGCTTGCTAAAGAGGCTGGCCATGATGTTGTTGAAACTATGATTCCGCTTCAAGGCTTGCTTGACGACATTCGTTCCGGCGAAGTTACGGAAGTCTTCGCTTGCGGTACTGCTGCAATCATCACGCCAATTGGTCGCTTTAAGTCAGATGACTTCGATCTTAAGGTTTCTGACGGTGGCGTTGGCGAGTTGACTCAGGCTTTGCGCGACGAGCTTCTCGGCATTCAGCTTGGCGATGTTGAAGACAAGCACAACTGGATGTGGAAAGTTTGCGACTAATTTAATTGGCGCGTCGCACTCTATGTATGTAGATTCATATGTAGGTGCGGCGCGCTATTTATTTTTTTGTTTATTTTGCTATTTATTGTTTCGAAGGGGTAATTTGTGGAAGGCGCATTAGGGGATAACATCTTCTTTCTAATAGTCGAATACGTTGCTGTGGGATGCTGCGGAATGGTTGGCGGCTTGTGGGCTATTCGTAAAAAGTACGATGTTTTTGCCATTATTACCACTTCTTGGATTACTGCGTTGGGTGGCGGAATTGTGCGCGATGTTTTACTTGGAGCGCTACCGCCAGTTGGAATTGCAGATCACGGTTTTGTGATTGCTGGCTTACTTTCCGGCATAATTGTTGCTGTTGCGCATCCGGAGATCGATAAATGGCGTTGGTTTATGCTTACGATTGATGCGCTCGCGTTGGGATTATTTGCTGTAAATGGCACAGCAAAGGGCTTAGATTTTCACATGTCGGGCACGACTTCAGTATTTTTAGGAATGGCAACCGCTTTGGGAGGCGGTTTGATTCGCGACATGATTTTGAACCAAGTTCCAGTTATTGTGCGAGATAAGCATTGGTACGCTGTTCCGGCTGCAGTTGGTTGCGTTCTTACGGTTTTTGTAGTTAAAGCAAAACACGCTGGTTTCTTTGGCGTAACTGTTGAAATTATTTTAGATATGCTTATTGTTGCGCTGGTAGTTGCAATGCGCTTGCTATCTGTAAAATTTGACTTGACTTTATTCGGCGCAATGAATCGCACGGAGCCTATTAAAGTGCGTGGTCCGAAAATTCGACGTAATAAAATAAATAAGCGGAAATAAGCGGAAATAAGCGGAAATAAGCGTCGCCACTAAAAGCTAAAAAATAATCCCCAGCACCAATTGGCACTGGGGATTTTCCTTACATGCTGTGTTATGCAGTTACCTGCACAAACTTCACAGAGCGTTAATCGCTACAGCAAGACCAGACTTGCGGTTTGCAGCCTGATTCTTGTGAATCACGCCACGGCCTGCAGCCTTGTCGAGCTTCTGAGCTGCGACTGCGAAAGCGGCCTCTGCAGCAGCCTTATCACCAGCGGTGATGGCTTCACGAGTAGCACGAATAGCGGTTTTCAAAGCAGACTTTACTGCTACGTTACGCTTGTGTGCCTTCTCGTTAGTGAGAACGCGCTTCTTCTGCGACTTAATGTTTGCCACTGTTACTCCAAACGACGTTTGCTATATAAGGACATACAAAGCGTAAGCATATCATGCTTATTGGATAACTTTATTAGTTTCTTTGTTTTGGGTGTTCCTGCTTAATGTGGCGCGAGTTTTTCCGGCTTTTGTTCCACTAAATTAGGGTAGTAGAGTTGGTAAGATTGATTACTTGCGTAGCTTGCGCAATTTAATACTATCCGCGTATTTAGTAAGGAGATGCTTGCTTTGATTACACCGCATAACCAGCCAGGATTTACGGATCAGTCGTTGATACGCAATTTCTGCATTATTGCGCATATTGATCACGGCAAGTCTACTGTAGCTGACCGCATTTTGCAGCTTTCCGGAATCGTTCCGGAGCGCGAAATGCGCGACCGCTTCCTTGATCGCATGGATATTGAGCAAGAGCGCGGAATTACTATTAAATCGCAGGCTGTTCGAGTGCCGTGGACCTTTGAAGGCAAAGAGTATTCGCTCGGCATGATTGATACTCCTGGTCACGTCGATTTTACTTACGAAGTTTCTCGCGCGCTTGCAGCATGCGAAGGTGCTGTATTGCTTGTTGACGCAACTCAAGGCATTGAAGCGCAGACGCTTTCTAATCTTTATATGGCAATCGACCACAATTTGACGATTATTCCTGTGCTTAACAAAATCGACTTGCCAAGCGCAGAGCCAGACAAGCATGCTGAAGAAATCGCGGGCTTAATCGGATGCAAGCCGGAGGACGTTCTACGCGTGTCCGGTAAAACCGGCGAAGGTGTTAAGGACTTACTTGATCAAATCGTGTTGGAAGTTCCGTCTCCAACCGGAAATCCTTCTGCTCCTGCTCGCGCGCTTATTTTTGACTCCGTCTACGACTCGTATCGCGGAATCGTTACATATATTCGTATGGTTGATGGCGAACTTAAGTCGCGCGAAAAGCTGCATATGATGGGAATCGGCATGACGCACGATCCTATTGAAATCGGCGTTATTAGCCCAGATATGACTCCAACTAAAGCGCTTGGAGCGGGCGAAGTTGGATACGTAATTACTGGCGCAAAAGACGTAAGTCAATCTAAAGTCGGCGACACTATTACAAGCGCCGCAAATCCAGCATCAGAACCTTTGGACGGCTACCGCGACCCTAAGCCTATGGTTTATGCGGGCTTGTTCCCAATCGACAACGCGCAATTCCCGGAACTTCGAGATGCTCTTGACAAGCTAAAACTTAACGATGCTGCTCTTCTTTACGAACCAGAAACGTCGGTTGCTTTGGGCTTCGGCTTCCGTTGCGGATTCTTGGGTCTTTTGCACATGGAGATTGTTTCCGAGCGTTTAAGCCGCGAGTTTGGCTTGGATCTTATTTCTACCGCTCCTAACGTAACTTACGACGTTACTAGCGAAGACGGCAGCGAGCATCACGTAACGAATCCTAGCGAGTTTCCGGAAGGCAAAATTAAGCGCATTATTGAGCCGATGGTTGCGGCCGATATTATTACGCCGAAAGAATTTATTGGTGCTGTAATGGATTTGTGCCAGGAGCATCGCGGAGAAATGGGCACAATGGAATACATTAGTGCCGACCGCGTGGAAATGCACTACAGGATTCCTCTTGCAGAAATCGTTTTTGACTTCTTCGATCAGCTTAAAAGCCGCACAAAAGGTTATGCTTCGCTGGATTACCACGAGGATGGCGAGCAGTCTGCTGACCTTGTGAAAGTTGATATTCTTATTCAGGGAGATAAGGTTGACGCTTTTAGCGCGATTGTGCACCGAGATAAAGCTTATTCTTACGGCGTTATGATGACGAAAAAGCTTCGCGGTCTTATTCCTCGCCAGCAGTTTGAGATTCCAATTCAGGCTGCAATCGGCTCTAGAATTATTGCTCGCGAAACTATTAGTGCGCTTCGAAAAGACGTGCTTGCAAAATGCTACGGTGGCGATATTACGCGTAAACGTAAGCTTCTTGAAAAGCAGAAGGCTGGTAAGAAGCGCATGAAGATGCTCGGACACGTTGAAGTTCCGCAGGAAGCCTTCGTTGCGGCTTTGGCTACGGACGATAGCGCAAACGATCGCGATACTAAAGATAAGATTCGCGCTGCGCAAAAGTCTGAAGGATGAGTTTAGAGTTGGATGCTGAATTAAATAAATCAGCTATGCAAACTACGACTATGCCTTTTGAAGTGTACGTGCACGTGCCTTTTTGCTTGCGCCGCTGCGGTTATTGCGATTTTAATACGTATACTGCGCGCGATTTGGGTGAGGGTGCAAGTCGCGAAGGCTATGCTGACGTTGCGATTCAAGAGATGCGTCTTGTTAAAAAATGGCAGGAATATCACGGAATTTTCGAGCCTGAAGCGCAATCTGTTTTCTTTGGCGGCGGCACTCCAACCGTTCTTAAAGCGCAAGATTTAGTGCGAATTTTGCAAGAAATACGCAACTTATGGGGACTGTCTAAAAACGCAGAAATAACTACTGAAGCAAATCCGGATACTGCAGACGAAAAGTATATTGAAACGCTTGCTGAAGGCGGATTTACAAGAATATCTTTTGGAATGCAATCGGCTGTGCCGCACGTTTTAAAAACTTTGGATCGCACGCATACTCCAGAAAATGTTGCGCGAGGCGTAAATGCAGCAAACGTATGCGGTTTGCGCTCAAGCGTTGATTTGATTTATGGCGCTCCAGGGGAGAGCCTATACGATTGGCGAAAGTCAGTAGAAATGGCTTTGAGTCTAGGAGTAAACCATATTTCCGCGTACGCGCTAACAGTTGAGCCGCGCACAAAAATGGGTCGTCAGATTGCTGCCGGAACTATTCAAGCGCCTGATGATGACGACGAAGCTCAAAAATACGAGTTAGCAGACGAGCTTTTTAGCGATGCTGGCTTAAAGTGGTACGAAATTTCTAACTGGGCGCGCCCTGGTTTTGAATCTCAGCACAATCTTGGCTACTGGCGAAATATTGATTGGGCTGGAATTGGCCCTGGAGCGCACTCGCACTACAATGCTGCAAATCACATTAGTAAACAAAGCATGGATGATGACGCTTCTTTAGTTGATTCAAACGAGTTTTACAACTTGCGTGCATGGGATATTTTGCATCCAAAACGTTGGGCTCAGGCTATTAACGCAGGTAACGTGCCGTGGCAAAACTACGAGTGCATAAATAGCGAGGATGCGCTAATTGAAGAAGTAATGCTTGGCCTTCGTATTAAAGAAGGGCTTGATGTTTCGCAATTATGTTGCAAAATGCGCGAAAATTGTAGAGAATTTGACGATACTTATTTGCAAAAAGCTATAAAAGAAGCTATTGAAGAATCTCTTGCAACGTTTAGCGAAAATCGTATAGTAGCAACGCGAAAAGGCAGACTACTTAACGATTTATTAATAGAAAGAATTGTTGAAGCTTGCCAAAATGGGCTAGATATGCGCTAAAATATTGCATATTGTGTGAAATTCAGTGCGGAAAGGAACGATTATGCCGAATCGAAAAGAGCGTCGTGCTAAAGCAAGGAATGCTCGCAGGGGTATTCCTTCTCAATATGATGAGACGAAAGGTCGCGCGCGCGGCGGCATGATTGATGAATATGACTTGCAGGAACGTTCGCGTAGGCTTAAAGAGCGAGGAGCTGGCCCTTGGAAGCCAACGTCTAATGTGACGGCTGAAGAGGAGAAGATTGCTAAAAACGTTCAGCGCGCTGAATCTGGAGATGATACTTTAAATGCAGTTCGCAAGGTTATTGGCGTGTGCTCTTGGGCTGTGCTTTTGCTTTCTGCGTTTGCGTTCTTGGTAATTATGTGGCTGCCAAGCCAGCCGATTGCGCTTGTTATAACTATTGCAGTGCTGTTTGAGCTAGGCGTGTTTGGCTTGTTCTTTAGCTTTAGCAACGCAAAGCGCAATCCGCATCTTGACGAGCACGGCACAGCGCTTTAGGTTGATTTAGCTAGATTTAGCTAGATTTAGATTGATTTAAGTGCGCTTATAAATTTTTAATAATTAAGATGTGCGCTGACGACCTGCTTGAGCGCTTTAGAGACCCTAACGCAGAAAGTGTACTGCGTTAGGGCCTTTTGTTGGTGATCTTCGGACATTCGTGCATTACGGTTTCTGCGTTACGGTCTCTAGTTGCCGATTATTCGACCTTGGTGCAGATTGCGTTCTGCGCGCGTGTCTGAAGACCGGCGTTATTCGACCTTGGTGTAGTACGGTTTCTGCGTTACGGTCTCTGGTAGCTTGTTTTTGGACCTTCGTGCAATTACGCAATAGGATGCTTAACGTAGTAGTCGTGAATCGACTGCTTCGAAATAATCTCTTCGCTGCCTTTATTTTCTGGTACACCTTTTCGCGCTTGAATCCAAGGCATTTCCTTGTGTGTTCTTTCGCTAAGTTCTTCGCCACTTAATCCGCCAAGCTCGTTACATACAGTTTTAATTATTTCTATTTGCGATTCTTTTAGCATTACAGCTCGCTCGTTCATTGTTAATAGCAAGCTGGAACTACTAATAATTAATCTACCTCGGTGACGTTTAAATAATTCAAGCGAAACAGGACCGTTTTTCCACGCTTCAAAATCTTCCGGGAATAGTGATAATCCGGTAGTTGCAAGACTATGAGCTTGTGCATAGTAGGTAAGTTTTTGCAACTTCATTGTTGTCATTGGACCCATTATTTCCAATATTTTTAACGCTATGTTTATTATGCTCATTTTCCTTCACCTCACATAGAACAATCACATAGAGCAAATAAATTAATATGGATTCTATGGAAGGCAAAAATTAGCGTCAATAGAATTGAAAAAATGTGGATAACTTTTTCCTATGCACTTTTTGCGCAATTTCGTGCGCAATTTTGCGTGAATTTCGTGCGCAATTTCGTGCGCAATTTTGTGCGCTTTATTACATTATCTAATTTTTAGAATCAATAAGCGTATACCCATGCTTTACAAGCACAGACTTGAGTTGCGTAAGATAAGCGAGCGAGGCTTTTGAAAGCTTCGTACGTTCGTTTGTAATCCAGCCAACAAGCATAGTATCGTCGCATTCAAGCGGAATTGTAACGATTTTCTCGTTATTCAAATCGCCGTTATCAATGCCAGTGCAAACAGTGTATCCATTCAATCCAATAATAAAGTTCAAAATGGTAGCGCGGTCCGAAACGTTGATTTTCTTAGGTGGGCGAGTAGGCCACACTGCTTCTTCCGCAAAGAAGAAGCTTCCTTCTTCTCCCTGCTCATATTGAATAAACGGATAAGGCTTTAAATCATCCAAACTTAAGCTTTTACGCACAGCAAGCGGATTGTTCCTTGAAAGAAAAACGTGCAATTTTGCGCGGAAAAGTGGGTGGAATTCCAAATGTTTTTCGCGAAGAAGCTTTCCTATTACGTCTTTGTTGTAGTCGGAAAGATAAAGAATTCCAAGGTCTGCGCGCATATCGCTTACTTGCTTAATAATATTTTTGGTGCGCGTTTCGCGAATAGAAAATTCGTATTCGTCGGAATGAATGCTGCGAATCATTTCAACGAATGCTTCGACTGCAAACATGTAGTGTTGTGTTGCAACGCTGCACAATTGTGGGCGAGGCTTTGCGCTTTTGTAGCGTTCCTCGAGCAAATCCGCTTGTTCGATTACCTGCCTAGCGTATGTTAAAAACTCAGCTCCGTCGGCAGTTAGCGCAATTCCTTGAGTTGATCTTGTAAAAATCTCAATATTAAGCTCTCTTTCGAGCTCTTTTACAGAAGAGCTTAACGCAGGTTGTGAAATATATAGCGCTCGTGCTGCTTCATTCATTGAACCGCAGTCAACGATTTTTACAATATATTTCAGTTGTAGCAAAGTCATTTTGAGCTTCTTTCGTGCGCTAGCAAAAGTTGAGATATCAATCAAAAATTACGTAAAACAAACCGCTAACGAATGTACCAAGAGGTATCGGCATAGCACTAACTATTGCTTAAATCTCAACTCCTAAATCTCAACTCCTAAATCTCAACTCCAATCGATGCCAAATCTTTACGCGCTTGGTCGGCTGTAGTAAAAACGAAACCGTGCATTCCAACAGCATGAGCTCCGTCAATATTTGCCGGCTTATCGTCGAAGAATACTGTTTGCTCGGCTTTAAGCCCAAATCTACTCATTGCAAGCTCAAAAATTTCAGGCTGCGGCTTATGTAAATGCTCAACTCCAGAAATAATCGTTCCTTGCAAAAGCGTTGAAAGCTCCGGGAATTTTTTAAGCGCCAACGGAAAAGTTTCGCTAGACCAATTCGTAAGACCCCAAACTCCGTATCCAGCTTTTCTTAAATCGTGAAGCAAATCAACCATTCCAGGCATCATGCGAGTCAAAACTTGATCATAATGCGCGCAATACCAGCGGAAAGCGCACGCAAGCTCGCTTCCAAAACGGCGCTCGTATTCTGGCATAAGGTCTTTTAGCAGCTCTCCGCCGTCCATTCTGTCTTCAAACTCGTAGAATCCTGCTAAATCATCTTTGCCAAAACTTCCATTAGGGCAGATTGTGTCAACTAAATGCGGAAACTGTTTTTGCAAGCAATTTCGGCAATTCCACTCGAGTAACACTCGGCAGTAATCAAACATAACGTCGCGTATTTCAACATTTTGTGCGTTAGTCATTTCGCATTCCTTTTCATTTCTTTTGATATTTCGCGCTACCTCATGCGCGCTACCTCATATTTATAAGAAGCTCAAAAACGTACGGAAGTGCGCTAATTATGTCGCTTGCCACAATCGGATGTTCCAAAGCTAACGGATCTTTTGATTTTAATATATCTTGCACAATTTGAGTGCAGTTATTTTCGCCGCTACTTCTTGATGCAAATACTGCCGCAATTCCGTGAATTATTGCGGCGCTTGCTGCAATAAACGCGTAGTTTCTGCCGCTTTCGTCTTGTTTTTCGCGTTGCGCAAGTAACGCTCCAAGAATTCCTGCTAAAACATCTCCAGACCCAGCAGTCGCAAGCCAAGCTGGACCGTATTGAGCAATATATATTGGAAGATGCAAATTATTCGGCGACGCAACTGCTGTTGTAGCTCCCTTAACAAGCACGGTTGCTCCCGTAAGATCTGCCGCTTTTTGAGAGTATTCAACAGGATTTTGCAATATTTCCTGAGCGCTTATTTTTAAATCGTATCTAGCAAAAAGTGAGCTTAATTCTCCTGCGTGAGGAGTTAATATTACTTTCGCGCAAACTTTTTTAGGAAGCAGATCTAAAGCGCCTGCGTCTACGCATATTGGCGGAAGTGAGTTTTGTGATTGCAATTCAATATTGCTTGATTTGCTTTCGTTTGATTTGCTTTCGCTTTCATAGTTTTTAAGTATGTTCGCAATTTGTTCTCTTTGCGCTTGTGTGCTTTCGCTATTGCAATGTTCGGCATCCGGTATGCCAGATCCGACTGTTATTGCGTCAAGTTTTCCGCTTAATTGTTCTGACGCAACTACTTCGGGGGATGCTTGTAATACTAAGTTTTGCGCTCGCAAAGGTCCTGCGTAGCGAACCATGCCAATATTGCTTTTTGCTCCAGCTCGCGTGCTTAATATTGCGGCTCCGGGGTACTCGTTTGATCCGGTAATTACTCCCAGCACGCCTCTTGAATACTTATTGCTCGATTGATTCGGTATTTTTAAGCATTGACTGGCATCTTTTGTTGCTAAATTCACAAGTGGACTCATATATATGATTGTAGTCGGCGTATTAGTCAGCGTACTAGTCAGCGTATTAGTCAGCACATACACTATTTTTCGGCAGATTTCAAGAAAAATCGCGATTATAGCAGACTAAAATTTTGCGACACGCACTTTTATAAAAAAATAAAGAAATTTTTGACATATTATTGACCCTCGTGCATATTTTTTCTATGCTATAAGCGTTATTGCGAATGATTATTTTTTTCATGAGCGAATTTCATGAGTACCTCTCACAATCAAAAACCCTGCAATAACAGTAAAGATTCCTGAAAGGAACGAGTGTGAAAACATCACGAATGTTCGCAACTGTTGCGGCGGTTGCATTGTTAGCAACTTCTATGAGCGCTTGCGGCTCAGCAAAAACTGCCGAAAACAAGTCTCAAGGCAAACAAGTAAATGTTGTAGCAACTACTACTCAAATTTGCGATTACGTAACGCAAATCGCTTCTACTGCCGATGCAAATTCCGGCTTAAGTCTCAACAAAACCGATTCCCAAGGTAAGAAGTCTGTTATTGGCGCTCCAGCAAACAAAGCAAAGTCAACAATCAATTTGACTTGCTTGCTCGCTCCAAATGCTTCTGCTCACGAGCACGAAATGACCCCTGGCCAGTCTAAGGCTCTTTCTAAAGCTGATTTGATGCTTGTTTCCGGTGTTGATCTTGAGCACTTCTTGGATGAAGCTGTAAAAGCAACCGGCTTCAAGGGCATTATGGGCGTAACTTCCGGTATTCTCACTGCAGACGAAATTAAGGATCCAAAGGCAGAGGCTGCTAAAGAAAAGAATCTTCCTTACAAGGTTGACCGCGGTATTGCTAAGGTTCATGCCGAAAAGTGGCCATTCCCTCCAGAGGAAGGCGAAAAGGAGCCTGAATTCCAGTACGATCCACACATTTGGACCAGCACTAAGAACACTATGATTCAGGTTAAGAATATTGGTGAATTCTTGGGCAAGGCTCTTCCTGCAAGCAAGTCGATTTTTGACGAGCACGTTGAAAAGTTCGTTAAGTCTTTGACTGATTTGGATGCTTGGGCAACTGAAGCTTTGAACAGCGTACCTCAGGAACATCGCGTTCTGTTCACTTCTCATGACGCATTCGGTTACTTCTCTCGCGACTACAATGTAAAGTTCATTGGTGCAGCGCTTTCCGACTTCAACAGCCAGCAGGATGCTACGGCTGATCACATTAAGAAAGCTGCTGAAGATGTGAAGAAGTCTGGTGCTGTGGCAATCTTTGCAGAAAATTCCAACAATTCCAAGTCCATTAAGGCTGTGGCTTCCGCTGCAGGTGTTAAGGCTATTATTGGCGACGACGCGCTTTATGGTGATTCCTTGGGACCAGTTGGTTCTGCTGGCGAAACTTATATCGGCTCTATTGTGCACAATGTTGAAACATTGGTAAAGGCTTGGGATGGTAAGGTTCCAGACCTTCCAGAGTCGGTTAAAGCTGCATTAAAAAAGTAATTTCGTAAAAGCGAAATATCGTAAAAGCGACTTTCGTAAAAACGAAATATCGTAAAAACGAATTTCGTAAAACGACTTTCGTAAAAACGAATATCGTAAAAGCGAAATACGAAATTAAAATGCAAAATTAAAATACTAAAATTAAAAAGACTGGAAATATAGTGAATAAGAGCGTCCTTGCAATGGAAGATTGCAACCTAGCCTACGGTTATAAAACTGTAGTAACTGGGCTTAATGGCAATGTGGAAGCTGGGGAGGCTTTGGCTTTAATAGGTCCTAATGGTTCTGGAAAAACAACGTTTTTGCAAGCCATTATTGGTATTGTGCGCGTGAGCCACGGCGAATTGCGTATGCCAAAAGCTTTGTCAATTGGTTACGTGCCGCAACAAGTTGATTTGGATTTAACATTCCCAATCACAGCGCGTCAAGTTGTTGCTATGGGCTTAAGTAGACAAACTGGATTCCTCGGCTTGCTTAAAAAAGATCAGAAAAAAGCCGTTGAGGACGCTCTTAATCATGTTGGATTGCTTCATCGTGCGGATGTTCGATTTGGCGATCTTTCGGGCGGTCAGCGTCAGCGCATTCTTCTTGCGCGCGCTATTGTTGCGCATCCGACGCTTATTTTGCTTGACGAACCTTTTAACGGTCTTGATGAGCCAAATCGTCGCGAACTTCTTAATATTATGAAAGCTGCAAAGCAAGAGGGAATAGCTTTCGTTGTTTCTACTCACGACTTAGTTATTGCGGATGCTATTTGTGAAAAAGCGTTGCTTTTGGCAGGTCGCCAAGTTGCTTTTGGCCTTCTTAAAGAAGTTATGACGAAAGAAAATATTACTTGCGCATACGGTGGAAGTGTGCCTGCTGCTTCTGCAGGACTTACGCTTTCTAAAATTGCGGAAGGCTGATACTCATGCTCGCCGAATTAGTTGAATCGTTAAGACAAGCTTTGGAGCCAATTCCCGGCTTCGACTTTATTGCGTCTGCACCTTATATTTTCCGACCGTTTTGCCTTCTTATAGTTCTTTCTATAGCTAGCGGAATCGTAGGCGTATTCGTAAACTTACGATGCGCGGAATTTAATGCGGAAGCTATAGTTCACGGAATTTTCCCCGGAATTGTGGTTGGAGCTTTGTACGGCGGAATTGATCGCATTATTCCAGGAGCTGCAATTTGTGCAGTATTTTTGGTTGCAGCATTGGTGTGGGCTTCTCGTTCGGCTAAAATTAACGAATCTGTTATTGCTACGGTTCTCACAACTTTCTTTGCTCTCGGCGTAGTAATCTCACTTAAAAAAGGTGATATGTCTGGTCAGCTTGAAGCGCTTATGTTTGGCAGGCTTCTTGACGTTACTGACGAACGTATGACTCAAGCTATGTGGATTTGTTTATTTGCAATTATTGTGCTTATTGCAACTTGGAAGCAGCAAACTATTGTTGCTTTTGACCGCGCAAGCGCGCCTTTAATGGGTGCTAACACTTTACTTGTAGATATTGTGCTAAACGTTGGTATTGCAGCTGTTGTTGTTTCTGCATCTTCTGCAGTTGGCGTGCTTCTTGTTATTGGATACCTTATTATTCCGGGCGCTAGCGCTCGCTTAGTTTCTCGCACAGTTTCTCGCATGGTTGCGGTTGCTATTGCGGTTGGTGTTGCTGGCGTTGTGCTTGGAATGTATGTTATGAATCTTGAGCTGGATCATCCTATTTCTCCTCAAGCTGCAATCGCTTTAAGCATGTGCGCAATGTTTGTTGTTGTGCTTATATTGCGTTGGGCTTTTCGGTTTGTTTCTTCAATAATTTGCGCGAATAAAAATTGCGAAACTTGCGAAACTTGCGAAACTTGCGAAACGTTAGAATCTTGCGAATCTTGCGAATCTCACAATTCGCACAATTCAATCGAAAAAAGTTAGGGGGCTTAAATGGTAAGTATTTGGCAAATTATTGCGCTCCCAATTGTTGAAGCGATTGTAGTTGGCGCGTTATGCGGTTTCGTAGGCTCACTAGCTCTTCTAAATCAACGCATATTCTTTACAGAATCTATTACGCACGCAGCTTTTCCAGGAGCTGTTCTTGGCGTAGTTTTAACTTCTATTTACACAATAGATCAAAACGTGCTGTCTCTTGGATTGTTCGTAGGTGCTGCATTTGCATGCGTTGTGCTTTCTTTCGTAATGTATGCGCTTTCGCGTATTAAAGGTATTTCTTCGCAAGCTGCAGCAGGAATTACTCTTACTGTTGGTTTTGCTAGCGGATACTTTTTGAATAAGTGGTTTGCTCCATTGCCTTTGCGTATTGAAGGATTTTTGACTGGATCTTTGCTTAATTGCACTCCTGCAGACGTGATTTCAGCAGCTGTAGCTTTTCTGCTTGTTTTAGGATTGTGGATTTTTAACGCAGCTAATCTTGTGCATTGCTCATTCGATCCGATTAATTACCGCGCTTCCGGCGGAAAAGCTGGGTTTATACAAGGAATGGTTTTAGCTCTGATTATTGTAACAGTTTCTGTTATTATTCCAGCAGTCGGAACCGTTGTTTCAGTATCTCTTATTGCTGCTCCTGCAGCAGCATTAAAGGGAAGAATCGCGTCTATTAATAAGTTTGTGCTAGCTTGCGTAATTTCGTCTATTTTAATTGCGCTTACTGGCTTGGCACTTGCTGTAATATTAAAGCTTTCAGCAGGAGGCACTATTGCTATTTGTGCTGGAGCTTTCTTCTTAATTGTTAAATTTGGCGAATGGCTTATTTTTAATTTGCGTAAGTGCAAATCTGTTGCAGCATAGTATTTAAGTCTTAAGTGTGTCCTAAAGTATCAATGAATTGCGCGTGAAAAATGCGCGCGATTGACGTCGTTTTTGCGCGTTTTGTTTATTATTTAATCGCGTAAGTTTTATCGACGCCACACAAGTCCAGGTCTGCACATTAGTAACGCAAGACCCCGATAGAAAAGGACAATTATGGCTGAAAATACCATCTCCATCACCGTAAACGAGGAACGCAAGGAGGTGGATGCAAGCTTCACTGGCGTTGAACTTTTCGCGGAAGATAAAAATATTATTGCCGTGCGTTTAAATGGCGAGTTGCGTGATTTGTACACGCCTCTTCATGACGGCGATACCGTGGAATCAGTAGCACTTGATAGTGAAGATGGCATCGCAATCATGCGTCATTCCGCTACTCACGTGATGGCTCAAGCTGTTCAAGAAATTCGACCAGACGCAAAGTTGGGCGTAGGTCCTGTAATTAAAGACGGCTTCTACTACGATTTCGATGTTGATACTCCATTTACGCCGGACGATTTGAAGCAAATCGAAAAGCATATGCAGCGCATTATTAAAGAGTCTCAAAGCTTCCGTCGCCGCGTTGTAACTGAAGACGAAGCGCGAGCTGAAGAAGCAAATCAACCTTATAAGTTGGAGTTGATTGGTGACAAAGAAGCTGCTCTTGATCCTGCTGCCTCTGGCGAAATCAGCAAGCATGAGCTTAGCATGTACGACAATGTGGATCGCGAAGGAAACAAGGTTTGGAGCGATTTGTGCCGCGGACCTCACCTTCCAAACACGCGCTATATTAAAGCTTTTAAGCTTGAGCGTGTAGCTGCAGCTTACTGGCGTGGCTCCGAGCAGAATCCTATGCTTCAGCGCATTTACGGAACTGCATGGCCAAGCAAGGAAGAGCTTAAGGCTTACACAACTCGTATGGAAGAGGCTGCTAAGCGCGATCACCGCAAGCTTGGCCAAGAGATGGATTTGTTCTCCTTCCCAGATGAGATTGGTCCAGGCTTGGCAGTGTTCCATCCAAAGGGTGCTGCAATTATTAACGCAATGGAAGATTATTCGCGCGAGCAGCATCGCAAGCATCACTACAGCTTCGTGCAAACTCCGCATATTACTAAGGGCGGCTTGTACGAAACTTCCGGCCACTTGCAGTGGTACAAGGATGGTATGTACCCTCCAATGAAGCTTGACGAAGAGCGTGACGAAAACGGTAACGTAACTCGCCAAGGTGCTGACTACTACTTGAAGCCAATGAACTGCCCAATGCATAACTTGATCTTCAAGTCTCGTCAGCGTTCTTATCGTGAGCTTCCTTTGCGCTTGTTCGAGTTTGGTACAGTGTATCGTTACGAAAAGTCTGGCGTTGTGCATGGCTTAACTCGTGTGCGCGGCTTGACTCAGGACGATTCGCATATTTATTGCACTCGCGAGCAAATGCGCGACGAGTTGAAGAGCTTGCTTAACTTTGTGCTTGGTCTTCTTAAAGACTTCGGTTTGAACGACTTCTACTTGGAGCTTTCCACTAAGGATGAGCACAAGTTCGTTGGTTCCGACGAGATTTGGGAAGAAGCAACTAACACTTTGGCTGAGGTTGCTAAAGAATCTGGTTTGGAACTCGTGGACGATCCAGGTGGAGCTGCATTCTACGGCCCGAAGATTTCTGTGCAAGCGCGTGACGCAATCGGCCGCACTTGGCAGGTTTCTACTATTCAGCTCGACTTCAACTTGCCTGAGCGCTTTAAGTTGGAGTACATTGCAGCTGACGGTAGCCACCAGCGCCCGGTTATGATTCACCGCGCACTCTTCGGATCCATTGAGCGTTTCTTCGCTATTTTGCTTGAGCATTACGCAGGCGCGTTCCCAGCATGGTTGGCTCCAGTTCAGGTAACTGGTGTTCCTGTTGCGGACGAGTTTGCTCCACACTTGCAAAAGTTTATTAGCGATTTGGAAGAGAATATGGTTCGTTGCGAAATGGACAGCTCTGACGATCGCTTTGGCAAGAAGATTCGTAACGCTTCTAAGTCTAAGGTGCCTTTCACTTTGATTGCTGGCGAAGAGGATGTGAACAATAATGCTGTGAGCTTCCGCTTCCGCGATGGTAGCCAGTTGAATGGTGTTCCAGTTGCGCAAGCTAAAGAGTGGATTTTGTCCATTATTAAGCAGCGCGTTCAGGTGAATACTGCCGAAGATTTCGAGCGCTACACTAAGTAACTTAAGTTAGGTAACATAAACGCTAACGTAAGTTTCTGTGTAATGAATCTTAACTAAAAAAGCCCGCACTTCTTAACGTTGTGTGGGCTTTTTTATATCTAAATCTCTACACCGTTATTTTCTCAGTTCGTTGACTGAGTTTTTAACGGTGTTTTGCTTATTACCGTTATTTTCTCAGTTCGTTAGCTGAGTTAGTAACGGTGTTTTGCTTATTACCGTTATTTTCTCAGTTTGTTGACTGAGTTTTTAACGGTGTTTTGCTTATTACCGTTATTTTCTCAGTTCGTTGACTGAGTTAGTAACGGTGCTTGTATCTTCTTACAGCCGCGCGGTTACTATAAGAATGTTGATTGAACACAAGTTTTACTTGCGATTACGCTAGGAAGGTTGATTCAATGTTGGAATCATTGCGAAGCGGCTTTAAGCGAGTTATTGCTCCGGTTGCAAAATTGCTAGTTCGACTAGGCGTAAGCGCTAACGCTGTAACAGTTGTTGGTACGTTAGCAGTAGTTGTTACAGCTTTCGTAACAGCTTTTACGGGCCAACTTATTGCAGGAACCATATTGCTTACAATTTTTGTACTTGCGGATGGCTTGGACGGCTCTGTTGCTGCACTAACTACAGGCGGCACAAAATTTGGAGCATTTCTTGACTCAACTCTTGATCGCATTGCAGATTGGTCTCTTTTTATGGCGTCTTGCATTTGCTTGTACAAAGCTAGTAACAAAAGTGTTTGCATGTGGATTCCGTACGTAATTGGAATGTCACTAAAATACGCAGGATTATTTAGTTGCATGATTGCGCTTATGGCAGCTTTCGTAACTTCGTATGCTCGCGCTCGCGGACAGTCAATTTCGGTTGATCCTAAAATCGGATTGATTACTAGAGCGGATCGTGTTGCAGTAATACTTATTTCTATGGGATTATCTGGTATAACTAATCAACTTTTTTGGTTAAGTTGCGCTATGATATTGCTTGCAATTGGTGGAATTGTAACTGTTATCCAACGTATTTTTGAAGTAAAGCAAGGTCTTCAACAAAAAGATAAGTAAAATTGTCGCGAAAGCGCAATAAAATCGTTTCGTTTGATTAACTGTACATTTTAGGAGTATCATGTCAGGTCATTCCAAGTGGGCGACCACCAAGCATAAGAAGGCCGCTATCGACGCAAAGCGCGGCAAGCTTTTTGCCAAGCTTATTAAGAACATTGAAATCGCTGCACGTTTGGGCGGTGGCGATCCTGATGGTAACCCTACGTTGTACGATGCCATCGTTAAAGCTAAGAAGGCTTCTATGCCTGCCGATAACATCAAGCGCGCTGTTAAGCGTGGCTCTGGTGAAGAAGCTGGCGGCGCCAACTATGAGGAGATTGTTTACGAAGGTTACGCTCCTGCAGGCGTTGGCTTGATTATTGAGTGCCTTACCGATAACCGCAATCGTGCTGCTGCTGACGTTCGTTCAACTCTTACCAAGGGCAACGGCTCTTTGGCAACGAGTGGTTCCGTGAGCTTCAACTTTGAGCGTAAGGGCTTGATTGAGGTTCCATCCGAAGGCGTTGATTACGATAAGCTTTTTGAAGTTGCAGCTGAAGCTGGTGCCGAAGATGTAGCTGACGATGGTGACGTGTATTCCGTTTACACTGGTTCCAGCGATTTGGTTACTGTTCGTAAAGCTTTGCAGGAAGCTGGTTTCGACTACGATTCTGCAGATATTGTTATGCATCCAAATAACGAAGTTGAGTTAAGTTTGGAAGATGCTCAAAAGGTTTCTCGTTTGATTGATAATCTCGATGACCTTGATGATGTTCAGAATATTTACAGCAACTGGACTGCATCTGATGAAGTTATGGCTCAGCTTGAGGAAGATGAATAATCTCCTATGATGATTTTGGGCGTTGACCCCGGGCTTACGCGCTGCGGGGTCGGCGTGATTGAAGCCGGCGTTTCACGTCGGCTTTCTTTTATTCACGTCGATGTTTTGAGATCTGAACCTAATCTTTCTCAAGATTTGCGTTTGCTTAAGATTTATAACGGCTTAGTTGAAAAAATTGAGCGTTTTTCGCCGGATACTGTTTCTATTGAGCGAGTTTTTGCGCAGGAGAATCTAAATACTGTGCTTGGCACTGCACAAGTTGCAGGTCTTGCTATGCTTGCTGCAGCTCAGCGCAATATTCCAGTAGCGTTGCATACTCCTACTGAGGTTAAGCTTGCTGTTGCTGGGGATGGTAAAGCGCAAAAGCCGCAGGTTGAGCGCATGGTTGCGCGTCTCCTTGGTCTTAATGTTTTGCCGACTCCTGCGGATGCTGCAGATGCTTTGGCTCAAGCTATTTGCCACGCTCTTCGTCCTTCTGGCGCTTTGCAAGGTGGCGAGCGCGAGCAGCATTTAACTCCTGCTCAAAAGCAGTGGGCTTTAGCTCAGCAAGCGGCTATGAAGGGTAAGTCTGTCTCTCGAGGCATGTAGGATAGCAATAGAACATCTGTTCTACTGCAATTGTTTTTGCGTTAATCGTTTTGTTGCAATTGTGGTAGATTTTTGGGTGACTTTTAAAGTCTTTAGAATGCGAAGGTGAGCGCTTATGATTGGTATGCTTGTTGGTCAAGTTGTGTCAGTTGATTCTCGTACTGCGCTTATTGTTGTTTCGGGAGTTGGCTACGAAACTTATATGTCTTCTCAAGATTTGTCTTCTTTGCATGAGGGTCAAGAAGTTCGTGTTTACACTTCAATGCAAGTTTCTCAAGATGCTTTAACTCTTTACGGTTTTACAACTCAAGCTGCTAAACGCATGTTTTTGCAAGTGCAAAAAGTTAGTGGCATCGGTCCTAAAGTTGCTCTTTCTTTGCTTTCAACTCTTAATGTTGATCGTTTAGTTAAAGCAATTTCTCAAGGGGATGTTACTGCTCTTTCTTCTGCTCCAGGCTTGGGTAAGAAGGGCGCTCAGAAGATTATTTTGGAGCTTAAAGGTTCGCTTGATTCTGCTTTATTGGCTAGTGATAATAGCGATAATAGTGATGCTTCTAAGTTGCAAAATGAGATTTTTGATTCCGGCAAGCAGTCTGTTATTGATGGTCTTGTATCTCTTGGTTGGCGTCAATCGGATGCTCAAAAAGCTGTTGAACAAGTTTGCGCTGAAAATAATATTGTTACTCCTGTAACTGAAGCAGATATGCCTAATATTTTGCGCATGGCATTAACTTTGTTAGATAGGGGTAGATGATTATGTTGCTTAAAAATAAAGTATTGGGGGAGTTGAAGTGAGTGATGAATATACTTCTGCAGTAAATACTGGTGTTGCTGAAGAATCGTTGCGAATGGTTTCTTCATCTTCTTTAAGTAACGAACAGTTAAGTGATGAGGAGCTTCGTCCGCATGCTTTAGAAGGTTTTATTGGCCAGCCTGTTTTAAAAGCGCAGCTGCAACTATTTTTGGATGCTGCAAAAAAGCGCGATGTGCCGCCTGATCACATGCTTTTGGCAGGCCCTCCAGGTTTGGGAAAAACCACTCTTGCAATGATTGTTGCTAATGAGCTTCAAGTTCCTATTCGTATTACTTCCGGCCCTGCTATTCAGCATGCTGGTGATTTAGCATCTATTCTTAGCGCTTTGGATACTGGCGAAGTTTTGTTTATTGACGAAATTCACCGTCTTCCGCGCGCTGCAGAAGAGCTGCTTTATATTGCGATGGAAGATTTTCGTGTTGATGTTATGGTTGGCAAAGGCCCTGGAGCATCTTCAATACCGTTAACTCTTCCACGTTTTACAGTAGTTGGTGCTACTACTCGTGAAGGTATGCTTCCTTCTCCATTGCGTGCGCGTTTTGGTTTTACAGCTCACCTTGATTTTTACCCTCATGAAGAGCTTGAAAAACTTATTGAGCGTTCTGCTCAAGTTCTTGGAATTAGGCTTAAAGATCAAGCAGCAAAAGAGCTGTCTTTGCGTTCTCGCGGTACTCCTCGTATTGCGAATCGTTTGCTTAGGCGCGTTCGAGATTGGGCTATTGTTCACGATTTGGATTATGTGAATCATGAGGCTGTTGTTGAGGCTTTAGCTTTGTACCAAATTGACACTCAAGGCTTAGATAGGCTTGATATTGCAGTGCTTAAAGCTATGGTTTGTCAATTTAATGGCGGGCCGGTTGGTCTTAATAATTTGGCTGCAATGGTTGGTGAGGAAGCTGAAACTGTTGAAACAGTTTGCGAGCCGTATTTGGTGCGTGAAGGATTCCTTATACGAACTCCTAAAGGCCGCGTTGCAACTAGTAAAGCTTGGCAACATTTGGGCTTAGAAGCGCCTCGTAATGTCAGTGAGCTATTTTAAAATTATTGTTTTGGACGGCATTTCGTTCGTCTTAGGGTTGGACACTTAAGGAGTTTACTGTGCCTCAATTTTTCCAGCAGTATGGCATGCTTATTGCGCTTGTTGTAGTTATGGTTGGTATGATGTGGTTCCAGTCTCGTAATGCTAAGAAGCGTCAGGCTGAAATGCGTTCTTTCCACGATTCTTTGCAACCGGGTACTGAAGTTATTACTATCGGCGGAATTATCGGCAAAATTGTGAGCGTCGATACTCAGTACGAAGAGATTGTTATCGATTCCGAAGGTAGCTTGATGCGCCTGTCTTTCCGCGCTGTAAATAGGGTGTATGTGCGTCCAGCATTTATTAGTGATGAAGAAGCTGAAGCAGCACAAGCGGCTGAGGCTAACGAATCTGAATCTAATGCAGAATCTTCGGAAACTAAAGAATCAGTAGAAGCTGCAAATACTGCAAATACTGAAAACGCTGCAGAATAAAAGCTAGTAAAGCTTTTAATAAATTTTATAATTAAAAATTTTAAGTCGTGATGTGTGAAGTTTATTGCTTCATACATCACGCGAATATGGAAATTCTTCCTTACATATTTTAAATAAACATCTTGCGAAGAAAAGAACGCTAGCATTATGACAACAACGGATATTACGCCTAAATCGTTGAAAACAGTAAGTAAAGAGGACACTGAGTATCTTGCTTCCTTAATTCGTACTGTTCCAGGATTCCCAAGTCCTAATATTACATTCCGTGATTTTCTTCCAATATTTGCTGACGCTCGTGCTTCTCGTATTCTAGTTGATTCTTTAGTTGACGCGTTGCCGGTTCCAGCTGATTCAATTGATCTTATTGCAGGTCTTGAAGCTAGAGGTTTTCTTTTTGGCCCATTGCTTGCGTCTCGATTAGGCAAAGGTTTTCTTGCTGTTCGCAAAGCTGGTAAGCTTCCGCCTCCTGTTATTAGCGAATCTTATATGCTTGAATACGGTCAAGCTAGTATTGAAATTGAACATGATGTAATTAAGCCTGGTCAGCGCGTGCTTATTGTTGATGATCTTATCGCAACAGGTGGTACCGCAAAAGCTGCTGCAAATATTATTAATCAAGCTAAAGGAATTGTTGTAGGTTTCAGCTTTGTTATTGAACTTACTGGCATTAGCGGAATGATTGATTTAGCTGATTATCCTTGCAGTAGTTTAATGACTATGCCAGCGTAAAAATTAAGTAATAAGTTTTATAGTTAGTACGATTAAATAACATAAATTTTGTACCTGTAGAATGGCATTAGGAAGGAGGCATTATGGTTGAAAAACTTAAGTCGTCCTTAATAAGCATGTTTAAAGGCGTAATAGTTCCTGTTATTACCATTTTTTCTTTCTCTCTTGTGCTTGTTCTGTTCTTGTCTCTAACTTTGCTTGTTATTTCGATTGAAGAAGGTACTGGCAATCTTTCCGATTCCGCTATGTCAATTACTTGTGCTGTTTTACTATTTGCTCAAGGAGTTGGACTTACTTTTGGAAATTGCGTTTTAACTATTATTCCTTTGGGTCTTACTATTCTAATAGTAACAACCTTAGTATGTTTAATACGTCACATTAAAGGCGGGCCTTTAGCTTACTTTAGTGGTTTTATAGTGTGGGTTTTCGCTAGTATTATTCTTTCTCAAAATACGAGCGTATCGTTACTAGATTCGCAAATTATTATTGCTTGCAAAACTGCTTTAATATATTTGTTATCTCTTGCTGTTGCTGTATTTCCTAAAAGCTCATTCTTTACAGTACTTAAAAAGAATTATCAAAAAATATGTCCTGAATGGATTAGGAAAAATATTACAATTCTAAAGCGCGCAGCAATTATTTTACTTGCGCTTTACGCGGCTGTAGCTGTAATAACTGTAATAGTTTGGATTTGCACAAGTGTTGGATCTGTTAATTCATTCTTTATAAAATTGGGTATGCAAAATGGGTCTAGAATTTTTACGACGATTGCATGCTTAATTTGGCTTCCAAATGTTGCGATTTGGGCACTATCTTGGATTTGCGGTTCAGGATTCAGCATTGGTAAAGTAGCATACTTTACAATGGTTGACGCTCAATATAAGTCTTTACCTCCTGTGCCAGTTTTTGGAATATTCCCTGAAGCAGTTAAAGATGTTTTGTACCGCACAGTGTTTTACGGAATAATTCCAACAATTTGCGTTATTACTATGCTCGTGGTGATTTTACACAAGCAAGGATGCTGCTTACGTTTGAAAAATATTAAAGATAAGTCGGAGCTAAGAGCTTTTGCTTTACGCGCTATAGAGTCGGGTAGCGTAAGCGTAGGTGTTGCAGCAGTAATAACAATTATTTGCACTATTGTTTTTGCTATTTCTAATGGCTCGTTAGGCGAATACAGGCTTGCGTCGGTTGGTGTAGATGTTATTGATAGCACGCGCGTAGTTGGGCATTTTACTCTTTATGCTGTTGCTATTGCGTGGGGGCTTTCTGTACTAGGCGTTTTGATTGCGGCTGTAGTGCCGTACGTTTTTGGGTTGATTCGTAACAGTTTCAATCATGGTACAAAAAGCTCGAAAGTAGAAAATCAAACTAAAGATGAGACTAAAACTCAAGTAGAGTCTAAGCCTAAAGCTGAGACTAAAACTAAAGTAGAGAAGCCTCAAGTAGAGAAGCCTCAAGTAGAATCTAAGACTCAAGCAGAGCCTAAGACTCAAGCTAAAGATACTAATCATGAGTCAGCAACAGTTAAAGCTTTGTATGCAATTAATTCTGGCTCAAAAGTATTTGGAAGCGTAGCAAAACGCGTTTTGAATAATAGCGCTCAAATAATTAATAAAACAAAATCTTATGTAAATAAGAATGCAACTGAAACTAAAGTTCCGCGTACTGCAAGTTCTAGCGCAACACCATCTTCTATAACTTCTTCTAATAGCAGTAAAAAAGATGCAGCCGCGCAAAAATCACCTTTGTCTTTGAAAAAAGCCGCTCCTAGAACGGTTTCATCAAAGGCCAAAAGAAAATAATTCCTCACCACTATTTAAGGAAGGACGACCACCGTGCAACAGACACAGAGCAAAGAATTAAACGCAAATGTGCTGATAACCACAGGGGAAAGGTCAATTCGCCGCGTGCTAGTTTCAGTTTTTCATAAAGAAGGACTTGAAATACTAGCAAACGCGTTTATTAAAGCTGGTACTGAAGTAGTGTCAACTGGTTCTACTGCTTCTAAATTAGCCGAGCTTGGTGTTAATGTTACTGAAGTTTCTACGGTTACTGGCTTCCCAGAAAGCCTAGATGGTAGAGTAAAAACTTTAGATCCGCATATTCATGCAGGAATTTTGGCAGATATGAATAATGCTGATCATGTAAAGCAGCTTGAAAACCTTAATATAAAGCCGTTCGATGCTGTGGTTGTTAATTTGTACCCATTTGTTGACACGGTTATGAGTGGTGCTGATAGTGACGCCATTATTGAGAAAATTGATATTGGCGGCCCTTCTATGATTAGGGCTGCTGCAAAAAACCATAAGTCTGTTGCTGTTATTACAGATCCTGCAGACTACCAGCTTCTTGCAGACCGTGTTTCTTCCGGCGAAGGATTTAGCTTAGAAGAGCGCGAATATCTTGCTGCTAAAGCATTCGAGCACACTGCTTCTTATGATGCTGCAATCTCTCAGTGGACTCAAAAAGCGTGGCCAAAGCCAGAAAGCCTTAACGCAAAAGATGTTGAAAACGAGTCTGAAAAAGCTGAAGCTGTGTTGCTTCCGGCAGAATATACGCGCACTTGGCATTTGGAGCATGAACTTCGCTATGGCGAAAATCCTCATCAGCAGGCTGGATTGTACGTTGACCCATTGCATAAGGGAGGGCTCGCTCAAGCTGAGCTTCTTGGCGGAAAGCCAATGAGCTACAACAATTATGTGGATGCGGATGCTGCTTGGCGTGCAGTTTGGGATTTTGCTCCACAAATTGCTGTTGCTGTTTGCAAGCATAATAATCCATGCGGTTTGGCAATTGGAGCAACGGCGGCTGAAGCTCATAAAAAGGCTCACGCTTGCGATCCTGTAAGCGCTTACGGTGGCGTGATTGCTGCAAACACTACGGTGACTTTGGAAATGGCAGAAAGCGTGCGACCAATTTTCACCGAAGTTATTGTTGCTCCAGACTATGAGCCTGAAGCTTTGGAATTGCTTCGCACAAAGAAGAAGAATCTTCGTATTTTGAAGGTTGCAACTCCTCCTGTTTTGGATTTGCAAGTGCATCCTATTGACGGTGGTGCGTTAGTGCAGTCGGCAGATAAGATTGACGCTTTTGGTGACAATCCTGAAAATTGGACTCTTGTTTCCGGGGATCCTGCTGATGCTAACACGTTACGTGATTTGCAATTCGCATGGCGTTCGCTTCGTTGCGTAAAATCTAACGCTATTTTGCTTGCGCACGATAATGCTACTGTTGGCATTGGCATGGGTCAGGTAAATCGCGTGGATTCTTGCCATTTGGCTGTTGAACGCGCTAATACTTTGGCAGATGGCGTTGAGCGTGCTAAGGGAGCTGTTGCAGCTTCGGACGCGTTCTTCCCATTTGCTGACGGCCCTCAAATTCTTATTGAAGCGGGCGTTAGCGCAATCGTTCAGCCTGGCGGTTCTATTCGCGACGAGGAAGTGTTCGAAGCTGCACGTTCTGCCGGCGTAACAATGTACGTAACCGGCACTCGCCACTTCTTCCACTAAATCTGCGTAAATTCGTAAATTTGCGAAATAAGTAAAATAATTAAATCATAAAGCACTTATGTCTCTTTCCCGAGATGTAAGTGCTTTTGTTTTATACTCTTACTATTTTGGGGTATAGGCCAAAAAGTGTGTAAAGCTAAGCTGATGGATATGCTGTGGAATAAGCTACACCCAAACACCGTTACTAACTCAGTCAACGAACTGAGAAAATAACGCTGACTCTCACCGCAGCAGATGCAAACGCCGGAGAAAAAACTCCCGGCAAATGTTCCAAAAAAACGGCCAACGCTCGCGCTATAAGCGCTCACTGCTGAGCTTGCACGGAAAGTCCACTGGACTTTCCGACTGAGCAAGCTCACGCTCCGAGTTGCTTTCGCGCGCTAAATCGCAGCGCTCAAGCAGATCGTCGCGCAAACGCGAGAAAAACTCCCGCAAATGTTCCACAAAACGTCAAGGCAGACTAGCAGAGACCATGACGCAGAACGCGTACTGCACCAGTGTCCGATAATCGACTACCAGAGACCATGACGCAGAACACCATCTGCACCAGTGTCTCAAAACAAGCTAAATGAGACACTAACGCAGTAAGCGTACTGCACCAGTGTCAGAAGAATGGCCAGTGCGCTAAATCGCAGCGCGAGATTTTAGGGATTAAGCCTTTTCTGAATTTGTGGCTGGGGGGGGGGGTGGGTAGTCTGGTAGAAGGTGCTATGTTGCGCTGATTTTGTGCAGCGTTGTGCTCTAGTTTAAATTCATTGAGAGCTATAAGAAGGTGCATATGATGAATAAAAAGTTTATAGCAACATTTGCTGCTGCAGCGATGTTGTGTTGCGTATGCAACGCTGGCGTTGCAGTGGCAGATGATAATACGTCTTTCCAGACGACTATCACACAATTGGTATCTAAATCGGATAATCATATCGATGCGTTAAAAGAGATTGTTAATGAGCAGGATGATGCTGAGCTGAAGCAAGATTTTGCTAGAGTACTGCCTTATACTGGTTCTGAAAATAAACAAAAAATTCAGAATGCTGTTAAAGTGATTGAAAAGTTTGAGAGAGATCTTGCTGCTGCAGGAGATAATCCTGATCAGGCTACGCTTAAAACGTTGCAAACTGAATATTATGCCGCGCAAAGTGCTGGGGATAATATTTTCACTGGCACCAACCACAATCGTCCAATGGCTGGGTTCCACGCACAATCTGATCCATTTACAGGTTATTCTGATTATTCTCGTTGGCTTGAAGAAGCTATGTCTTATGGGAAAGTTAGTGATGCCAATGCGGAAATCTTGAAACTTACAGGAATAAAAGCAAAGATTGCTGATCTTGCAAAGTCGATAAAGCTTCCTTATAAAAGCGATCCACAAAGTATTGATGATGACTATGACCGTCAATTTATGCGCGAAGAATTAGAGTTTTGGCATGATGGTGCGGCAGATGATACTAATTCTAAATATGTGGCTGCTAAATTAAAGTATTGGCGCAAACAAGTACAGATGTTTAAGAACTGGTTGAAAGATAAAGTTGCTAAATCAGCTCGCGGACTTGCTACTGATATGGAATATGACTTGGAATATAGAATATATCAGCTTAAATCCAAAGCCGGAGCAGCACTGAGTCTTCATGACGGCGAAGAGTATCTGAAGCAACAATTGCAAAAATACCATAATCTAGAAGATGCTTTCAGACATAATGTTACGGAATATAACGGCTTTGGTATAACACAGGATCAAAGTAGCACGCCGACTAAAGATCCTAACTTTGATTATGATGCTTATGAAAAGCTTGGACAACAAATTGAAGTTTTGAAACACAGCTCGGCTTATGAAGAGTTTTTCTCTAAATACCGTAATGTTGATAAAAATAAAGATAAAATGAGTCCTGAGGCTCGCGAACAGTATTTAGTAGATTACAAAAAGCACATGGACATTCAGAAGAATATATGTAAGTTAGAAGCGCAACGGGACGTTTTGGGTAGGTATCCAGAAGATTATAAGCTTACTGCCGATTCATATAAAGCGCGACCGGGTGCTATTTCTTACGCATACTTGCACTTGAAGTTTAAGAAGTATGTGCAACATCTACTTGACCAAGGAACAGATCTTAAACAATGGCTTAAGGATAATTACAAGGATTATCGTGCCATATTTAAGGAGCGCAAGAAAGAGTTTGGTGATGTATACAACGTACATAGAGATTCAGAGAAATACCCGAAGTATTTGGAATCGTACTTTAAGCAGCATCGTTATGAGTTTATTAGGGACTTGTTTGCTTCACGAGAATATAAAAAGTATGTGAAAGATGCGTTGAAAAACCATAAGACGTATGCAGAGATGATTCAGGATACTGAAGATTCCCTTAGGAACCTTAACAACGATGACATTGACGAGTTTAATATGCGTCAGCGTATTGATTTTATTAAGCATCTACAGGAATACGGCAATGATGATGAAGCTGCTGAGATGCTTGATACGGACGACTTGGTTTTGACTCCTGAACAGAAGTCGAGCGAAAGTGTTGCTCCAGTTGATTATAATAATAATTCGTTTGATAATTTTGGCTATAATTATAATAGAAAGAAGCAACACAACACTAATCCTGGTGGCGGTTCCGGTAACACTAATCCTGGCGGTGGCTCCGGTAATAATACTGGCAACACTAATCCTGGTGGTGGCTCCGGAAATAATACTGATAACACTAATCCTGGCGGTGGCTCCGGCAATGATCCTGACGGTAATAATCCTGAAGGAGGCAATCCTGGAGGCGGTTCCAACGGTGGTTCTGCCGGCGGCCCTACGAAGGATTCTGGCGATGATTCTGATGATTTCAACATCGACGATTTGAATTTGGACGATTTGAATTTGGATGATTTGAATTTGGATGATTTGAATCTTGATAATTTGAATAGCAAGCATACTCAGCCTGATAATTCTCAGTCAAAGAAGAATAAGTCTGATAATCCTCAGATCAACAATACTGATGTTGATGATTTCAACATCGATGATTTCAACATCGACGACTTCGATTTGGACGATTTAGATTTGAGTGATTTGGATTTGAGCAATTTCTATAATGATAATACTCAGTCCAATAATGCTAAGCCTAAGAAGAATAAGTCGGAAAATCCTCAGACCAACAATACCAATGTTGATGATTTCGATTTAGATGATTTCAACATCGATGATTTCAACATCGACGACTTCGATTTGGACGATTTTGATTTGGATGACTTGGATTTGAGTGACTTGGATTTGAGTGATTTCTAGAGCGATAATCCTCAGGCCAATAATGCTGAGTCTAAATAAACTGAGCTTGGCTATACCAAGGTTGTAGAAACTAAGTAATTATGTTCTTGCTGCTGTTGCGAATGTAGCAAGTGCATAAAACATGTAGGCGGTGTGGAGCGTATCCTCACCGCCTACTTAGTTATAGAGCTATAGCGTTGTAGTAATTGCCTTTGTGAGCTATAAGGTATAAACCAAGCCTCAACCCAAGCCAAGCCTCAAAACAAACCTAAACACCGTTACTAACTCAGTTAACTGACTGAGAAAGTAACGGTAATTGGCAAAACACTGTTAAAAACTCAGTCAACGAACTGAGAAAATAACGGTAATTGGCAAAACACTGTTAAAAACTCAGTCAGCGAACTGAGAAAATAACGGTAATTGGCAAAACACTGTTAATATCTCAGCTAGCAAACTGAGCTAGTAACACTCAAGCATTCGTACAATCCTTGCTTCAATGCTCTAGCAACTAAAGAAATAGCCCACATTCGATATAACATAATCTACTACCGTAAGGGTTATGGGCTTATTTTTTACACACTTTTTGTCCGGGTATCTAATGCGCAGAAAACAGATTCGATTACCGAAAAACACTTGTGTTGCAAGTCCTAAGACATGATTTCTTACACACTTTTTGTCCTATAACCCTAAAACTGTATAAACTATGTAAAACTGTATGAAACTGTATAAAACGACTTGTGTTTTATTATTGCGAGTTATGTATTATACAAGTATGACAGATAGCGAGCAGCAAGATAATAGCAATAAAACAGAGCATCCGTATGTGTCGGAAAAGACTGAAGGAAATCCTTACGCTGAGTGGATTGTGGGGATTATTGTTGCAATAAGCGCAGTACTGGCTTTTATTGGATACGCAATGGCCGCCACAGTTGTTATTTCTGCGACGGCCATCATGCTTGGAATTATGCGATTAATAATGCGTCAGCGTAGTTTATGGAAGGTTCGTTCTGTGAGTTTTGACGCTTTTATAAGCATTGCTCTTGGAATCGGCTTACTTGTAGAGTACGCTTCAATCGCATTTTTACTGTAAAAAATAATGTAGCAAACAATTGCATTTATTGCTTTTACTACTTTTATTGCAACTGTTTGCTACATTTATTACTATTTATTACTATTTTTTACTACTATTTATAATCTTCTTGGAAATTACTTAAGTTAGTAGCATCGCCCTGCAAATTATTAGCATTATTTGCTTGACTAAACGCAAAATTATATGAATTGTCACCATAATTTTGAGTTTCTACTGGAGTTTCTACTGGAGTTGCGATTGGATTCGCGACTTGAGTTTCTACCATAGCATTAGCAGCATTTTTTGCATGAGCGTAACCTGATTTGTTATGCTCAGAATTCGCAGAAGCTGTAAGTAATTTAGTGAGCAAAGTTACAAAACCAACAAGTGCCGCCGCAAAAATTGGAGCAATCCAGAAAGCCCACAATTGCGTATAAGGCTTAACTGCCAAATCGCGAGTAATCGTAAAAACAGCAATACCAGTGGATCTTGCAGGATTTAAGCCAGCTCCCGTAATTTGATAAGTCATAAAGGTTCCTGCAGCGTATGCAAGACCCATGCTAACTGCGTAATTGCTACGAGTTTTGCCATTATCCTTGGTTTGGCTAATTGCAGTAGCGATTATAAGTGCTGCTGCAATAACTTCAACAACAAAAGCAGTAATAATACCGAAGGAAGCATTCACAGTTTTTAACTGGCTCGCAGAAATAGAGCCATCTTCAAAACCGTTTACTACTGGCGCAAACCAATTAGCATCCTTAACTATTTGAGTTTGTGGCAAAATAAAAACGAACAACCCTGCAGCTGCGATTGCGCCAAGAACTTGCGCAACAATATAGCATAAGCCAGCAAGGTATGAAGTGCGTCCAGTAAGCATAGAAGCAACAGTTACTGCAGGATTAAGATGACCTCCAGAAATCTTAGACGCAATAATTGTTGCGGCAGCATAAGCAACTCCTGTGCTGATGGCAATCATCAAAACATTAATGCCATACATTGCTGTTGATAACGAATAAAGAGTATAAATAGCGAACATAGCAAACAAAGTTGCAACAAACTCTGTGACAACTCTAATAACAAGTGGAGATTGAGATTTTGATTGCGCAGAAGAGGTTTCTGGTACTTGAATCATAACTTTCCTTACTGTAGTTTGCGTTGCAAATGGTTGTTGCAACATAATAAAACCTATGTTATAGTAACACGGCTATGCCATACGGTAGCATAGAAAAACGTGGTATTTTTCTAATTTGTTACAATTTGCATAAATAACCACAAAATATACAAGTTTATAAATATAGAATTGCTTGCATTTAAACAGCTTAATTTGTATTTTTGAGCGAATAATCGCTTGCAATTCATGAGGTCACGTTGGGAGAACGATGCCAAACGCATATTCCCGCGCCGATCAGGCGCATTCATATGACAACAACGCCATTCGACTGCAGAAGCTACTTGCGGAAGCGGGATTTGGTTCAAGACGCAAATGTGAGGAAATTATTCTTGACGGGCGTGTTGAAGTAGACGACGAATTGGTTACAACACTTGGTACTAGAGTAGATCCAAAGCGCCAAAAAGTGCGCGTTGACGGATCTCGAGTAAAGTTCAACACAAAGCTCGTAACGCTAGCATTGCACAAGCCTAAGCGAGTGTTAAGCGCAATGGATGATCCAAAAGGTCGCTTTACTTTGCGAGACATTGTTGGCGACAAGTACGAGCGAATCTTCCACATGGGACGCTTGGATTACGATTCAGAAGGTCTTATTTTAATGACCAACGATGGCGAGCTAAGCCAGCATGTGATGCACCCAAAGTATGAGGTTGAAAAAACCTATATTGCAACTGTTGAAGGAAAAATCAACGGCATGGTTTGCCGCCGCTTGGTTTCTCAAGGCGTAAATCTTGAAGACGGTTGGATTAAACTCGACCGTTGCGCAATAATCGACCAAAATCACGACACAACTATGGTAAAAGTCGTTCTGCACTCTGGTAAAAACCGTATTGTTCGCCGAATTTTTGGTGCTGTAGGATACCCGGTAAAGCGACTAGTTCGCACGCAAATCGGCCCTATTAAATTAGGGGACTTAAAAGCTGGATCTTACCGTGTGCTTTCTCAAACAGAAGTGCGCTCGCTTTCTAAGGAGGTTGGCCTGTGATTTGTGTAGCAATTGATGGACCAGCAGGAGTAGGCAAGTCTTCTACTTCTCGAGCTTTAGCGCAATACTACGGTTTTGCGTATCTTGATACGGGTGCAATGTATCGTGCTGCTGCATGGTGGTGCATGCAAAAAGGCATCGACTTAAGTACTCAGCTTTCTTTAGATGATGAAGGTCAGCCTGTAAACGATGCTGATAGCGAACGTTTTAACCAAATTGTTGAAGCTGTTGGCGCTCTGTTTACTGAAGATCACGTAACTTTTAGTGTTGATCCAAAAAATCCTGTAGTAGTAATCGACGGTGAAGATATTAGCGAAGAGTTGCGTTCCAGCGAAGTTTCTTCTCACGTATCTACTGTTTCTTCAATTCCTGCAGTTCGCCGCATGCTTATTGCAGCTCAACGCGCATATATTTCTGCCGAATCTGCGGATGATTCTTTCTCTAAAGGTGAGGGAATTGTTGCGGAAGGCCGCGATATTACTACTGTTGTGGCTCCTAATGCTCAAGTTCGAGTGCTGCTTACCGCGCGTGAAGAAGTGCGTCAAGCTCGCAGAAACAAGCAGGAGACTAAGCAAGAAAGTTTGCAAAATAATGAATCTTCCGCAGAAGACGATATTCGTGCTCGCGACGCTAAAGATGCGAAAGTTACGAGTTTTCTATCTGCTGCAGACGGCGTAACTACGCTCGATAATTCAGATTTAACGTTTGAGCAGACGCTTGACGCGCTTGTTGAAATTGTTGATGACGCTATTGAGCAGGATGAGTACGACCGTTACGCTGCAAATCTTGAAGGCTACAATCTTGACGATGAAGATCGCGCTCTTCTTAGCGGAGATTTTGCACAACTGGACGAGAAAAAAGATTCTAAAGCTGTTGGCGTAATCGCTGTAATTGGTAGACCAAACGTTGGAAAATCAACTCTTGTAAACCGTATTTTGGGTCATCGTGTAGCTGTTGTAGAAGACACTCCTGGCGTTACGAGAGACCGCGTAAGCTACGACGCTGAATGGGCTGGAACCAATTTTAAGCTGGTAGATACCGGTGGTTGGGAAGCTGACGTTGAAGGCATTGATTCTTCTATTGCTCAGCAAGCTCAGGTGGCTGTACGTTTAAGCGATGCCGTGATTTTCCTAGTAGATGGTCAAGTTGGTTTAACAGCCACAGACGAGCGAATTGTTTCAATGCTTCGAGCTGCTGGAAAACCTATTACTTTGGCTGTGAACAAGGTTGACGACGCTAGAAGCGAATATTTGACTGCAGAGTTTTGGAAGCTTGGCATGGGTGAGCCTTACGGAATTTCTGCAATGCACGGCAGAGGCGTTGGAGACTTACTTGACGCAGCTCTTGCATCTTTAAAGAAAGCGAATAAAACTTCAGGATTCTTAACTCCAGACGGTCTTCGTAGAGTTGCTTTAGTAGGCAGGCCAAACGTTGGTAAGTCTTCTCTTTTGAACCATTTGGCTCACGAGGAGCGTGCTGTTGTAAACGACTTGGCAGGAACTACTCGTGACCCTGTTGATGAAGTTGTGCGAGTTGATGGCGAAGACTGGCTTTTTATTGACACTGCTGGTATTAAGCGCAGGCCGCATAAGCTTACTGGTGCTGAATACTATTCTTCTCTTCGAACTCAAGCTGCTATTGAGCGTTCTGAACTTGCTTTGATTCTTTTCGATTCTTCTCAGCCTATTGCAGAGCAGGATTTGAAAGTTATGAGCCAAGCAGTTGACGCTGGTCGCGCAATCGTACTTGTGTTTAACAAGTGGGATTTAATGGACGAATTTTCCAGGCAGCGCATGGAAAGATTGTGGAAGACTGAGTTTGAGCGTGTTACTTGGGCTGAGCGCGTGAATCTTTCTGCAAAAACAGGATGGCATACGAACCGACTTTCTCGCGCTATGAGAACAGCTTTAGATAGTTGGGATAAGCGTATTCCTACAGGCAAGCTCAACGCTTTCTTAGGACGTATTCAGTCTGCTCATCCGCATCCTTTGCGAGGCGGAAAGCAAGCGCGAATTTTGTTCGCAACTCAAGCTTCTACTAAGCCTCCGCGTTTCGTAATTTTTGCAACTGGATTCTTAGAGCACGGATACCGTCGCTTTATTGAGCGATCTCTTCGCGAAGAGTTTGGATTCGAGGGAACTCCTATTCAAATTTCCGTAAAAGTACGAGATAAAAAGAAGCGCAAGTAAAGCGAAAGTAAATCTCAACTAAGTCTCAACTAAAGCGAAACTAAAGTCGCGAATAAAGTTAAGTAGGAGCGTATATGGCTGGATTAGGCGAGTTAGCTCTTGATTTGCATCATGCTACTGAAGATGAGATTTTTCAAGCATTTGTTGATTGGGTTAAAGATAACAAGCATGTGGACTTATGGCCGCATCAAGAAGAATCCATTATGGATCTGCTTGCAGGAGACCACGTTATTTTAAACACTCCAACAGGTTCTGGAAAATCTTTAGTAGCGCTAGGTATGCATTTTGCAGCACTCGCAACAGGCAGACGCTCCTACTATACTGCTCCAATCAAAGCGCTCGTATCCGAAAAATTCTTCGATTTAGTTGCGATTTTCGGGCGAGACAACGTCGGTATGATTACAGGCGATTCGCATATTAACGCAGATGCTCCAATAATCTGCTGCACTGCGGAAATTTTAGCAAACCAAGCTCTGCGTGAAGGTGCGAATGCTGAAGTTGACTGCGTTGCAATGGACGAATTCCACTACTACGGAGACCCAGAGCGCGGATGGGCTTGGCAAGTGCCGCTACTTACGCTTCCAAACACGCAATTCTTACTTATGAGCGCAACTCTTGGCGACGTAACAGATATTGCGCAGCGCTTAGAAAAATCAACAAAACGAAGCGTTGATATTATTGCTGACGCGCCTAGACCAATCCCACTCGAATACGAGTACACAGATAAGCCTCTTGCAGCAACCGTAGAACTCTTATTTAACAAGGGTTTAACGCCAATCTACGTAGTTCACTTTTCGCAAGACGCAGCCCTTGAAACCGCGCAAGCGCTCGCAAGCACGGGAGTTTCAAGCAAAGAACAGCGAGATAAAATCGCTCAAGCAATTAAGGGCACAAAGTTTACTACAGGCTTCGGCAAGATCTTGCAAAGGCTGTTGCGCACTGGTGTTGGAGTGCATCACGCTGGAATGCTTCCGCGCTACCGAAGGCTCGTCGAACAGCTGGCTCAACAAGGACTTCTGCCAGTTATTTGCGGCACGGACACGCTCGGAGTTGGCATTAACGTGCCAATTCACTCTGTTGTGCTTACAGCTCTTACAAAGTTTGATGGAAACCATAGCCGCAAGCTTCGCGCTCGCGAATTTCACCAAATTGCAGGCCGCGCAGGAAGAATGGGTTTCGACACTGAGGGCTTGGTTGTAGCTGAGGCTCCAGAGTTCGAGATTGAAAACGCGCGCGCTATTGCAAAAGCCGGAAACGACCCTAAAAAGCTTAAAAAAGTTAAGCGTAAAAAGGCTCCAGAAGGTTTTGTTGTGTGGGGTGAGCCAACGTTTACAAAGCTTATTGAAAGCGCTCCTGAAACTTTGAATCCACACATGGTTGTAACGCATTCGATGGTTTTGAACGAAGTTACACAAGGTGGGGATGCTCGCGCTCGAGTCGAAAAACTTATTGAAGATAGTGCGCAAAAGCCGCAAGATAAAGAGAAATTGCTTGAAAGATGCAACGATATTTTCCAAACGCTTCTTGACACTCAAGTGATTGAACGCATAGAGCGTGCGGATGGTTCTTGCGATTATGAGCTTGACGTTACAATGCCTGAAGGCTTTGCGCTAGATCAGCCGCTTTCTCCATTCTTACTTGCAGCTTTGGAACTTCTGGACCCAGAGTCTCAAAGTTACGCGCTTGACGTAATTTCTATGGTTGAAGCAACTCTAGACGACCCTAAGCCTGTTCTTCGCGCTCAAGAGCGTAAAGCTCGCGATGCTGCAATGGCTGGCATGAAGGATGATGGCGTTGACTACGAGGAGCGCATGGAGCGTTTAGCTGAAGTTAGCTACCCTAAACCTTTGGAAGATTTGCTAGCTCCTGCTTTTGCGCAATATCGTAAGGATGTGCCGTGGGCGAACGACTACTGGATTAAGCCAAAATCTGTGCTTCGAGACATGGTAGAAACAGCATCCGATTTTACCGGCTATATTTCGCGCTATGGAATTGCTAGAAGTGAAGGAACGCTTCTTCGCTACCTTTCGGACGCTTACCGTTCGCTTGCGCGCACTGTGCCGGAAGATATGCTTAACGAGGAATTGCGTGATATTATTTCGTGGCTTCGTCTTGTTGTGCGCTCGATTGATTCTAGTTTGGTTGATGAGTGGGAGAGTGCAGGTGGCTCGGATGCTGAAGCTAATGCTGTAACTATGGCGGCTCCTGGAACTTCCGAGTCTGTGGTTGAAGATCGCAGGGGACTTATTGTGCTTATTCGAAACGCAATGTTCCGCCGCGTGCAACTTATGGATTTGGAAGATGCGGATGCTTTAGGAGAGCTTGATAAAGCTTGGGGTTACGGCGTTCACGAGTGGAATGATGTGCTTGACGATTACTACGACGAGCATGAGTATGTTGGTATTGATGCAAAGGCTCGAAGCGGCGACTTGTTTATTCTTGACGATTCGCTAGAAAAAAGCGAGCACTCGTGGAAAGTTCGTCAGATTATTGACGATTCGGACGGCGACCATAATTGGGCTATTACCGGCATTGTTGATTTAGATACGACTCAAGACGAAGGCGAAGTTGTGTTCTTCGATTACCAAGTTTCGCACGTCTAGTGTTGTAAACTGTTGTAAACTTGCTTTGGTTGTAAGTTCACATCATAATCGAACGTTTGTTCTATACGTATTGTAAGCTGGTATTTATGGAGCAGGATTTATTTGCAGCAAGTAACGCACCTAGCGATGTAACGCGTCCGTTAGCTGTGCGCATGCGACCGAGCAGTATTGACGACGTGCTTGGGCAATCTCATGTTCTAAAAGACGGTTCGCCTTTGCGAAGGCTTGCAAATCCGCAATCGAAAGGCTCTCTTACTGCTCCAAGTTCTGTTGTGCTTTTTGGTCCTCCGGGAGTTGGAAAAACTACGCTTGCGTATATTGTTGCTCGCCAATCCGGCCGCGTATTTGAAGAGCTTTCTGCTGTAACGTCTGGCGTTAAGGATGTTCGCGCAGTGCTTGATCGCGCGCACGAACGTTTAGTGAGCAAAGGTCAAGAAACAGTACTTTTTATTGACGAAGTTCACCGTTTTTCTAAATCTCAGCAGGATGCTTTACTTCCAAGCGTAGAAAATCGCGACGTAACTTTTATTGGAGCTACAACCGAAAACCCAAGTTTTTCAATAATTAAGCCGCTTCTTAGCAGATCTGTAGTAGTAAAACTTGAGTCGCTTAGCGTAGAAGATTTACATACGCTTATAGAACGCGCTATTGCAAGCGAAAATGGTCTTAATAATCAGCTTAAAATTGACGACGACGCAGTAGATTCTATTATTCGCTTAAGCGGTGGAGACGCTCGTAAAACTCTTACTATTTTAGAGGCTGCAGCAGGAGCAATAACAGGAGATGCTGCTTTGCAGCACGGCAAAAAGAAGCCTGTTATTACTGCAGATATTGTGTCTAACGTAATGGATGCTACTACTGTTCGCTACGACAAAGATGGCGACGACCATTACGATGTGATTTCTGCTTTTATTAAATCGATGCGTGGAAGTGACGTTGACGCTTCCTTGCACTATCTAGCGAGAATGCTTAGAGCTGGGGAAGACCCGCGTTTTATTGCTAGGCGAATTATGATTGCTGCAGCCGAAGAAGTTGGTATGGCAGCTCCTCAAATTTTGCAAGTAACTGTTGCTGCAGCTCAAGCGGTTGCTTTAATTGGCATGCCGGAAGCGCGTATTATTCTTTCCGAAGCTGTGATTGCTGTAGCAACAGCTCCTAAGTCTAACGCGAGCTACAATGCTATTAATCAAGCACTCAAAGATGTTGATGCTGGAAATATTGGTCAAGTGCCTCTTCATTTGCGAAACGCTCCAACTGCTTTAATGAAAAGCTGGGGTAATCACGAAGGCTACCAGTATGCGCACGATTGCCCGGATGCTGTAGCATCCCAACAGTATATGCCAGACGAGCTTGTTGGTCGCGAATACTATCATCCATCGAATCGTGGCTACGAGCACGATCTCACTCAGCGCTTATCTCAAATCCGCGCCATTCTTCACAAATCTGACGACAATAATTAAAGTAAAAAATTAAAAGGCTTCTTACAATTCTAAGAAGCCTTTTATTACAGTATTACTATTTTTTTTAAGTTACTTTTATTCTCGCACAAGCATAATGTGGTCAACGTTGTCGAGTGGGGATACGCGGAACAGCACAAAGCGATTGCCGATTACTTGCACAACTTCGGCGCCAAGCTTTTGAGCAAGAGCTTCAGCTGCTTCCTTAGCGCTTAATCCGGAACCATCTTGCACAGCGCACTTCATAAGCTCGTGGTACTGCATGGTTTCGTCTGCCTGCTTCACAGCCGCATCAGTAATGTCGTTCTTGCCAACGTACAAAAGTGGGCTTAGCGTATTAGCAAGCGCGCGAAGCTGCTTCGTTTGCTTTTTCGTCAATGCCATAAGGCGTCCTTTCAAATGCAAGTCTAATTAAGTTCAATCAAACAAAAGTATTGCATGAATTACATAAATGCTTAACGGATTATACAGTATATTGCGAATTATTGCATATTAAAATTATTCCATATTAAAAAATAAGTACTTTAATATTAAAAATTAATCGCAATAATCGCGCTTATAACACAAACCGTAATCGCCAATAGCAGCACATCTCTCGCGCGCACTTTCATCGTGTGCAAGTGAGACCTTGTTGCTCCCGGCGTGTAGCAGCGAGTGTCAAGCGCTAAAGAAAGAGTTTCTGAGTGCCGAATAACGCCTGCAAAAGCAGGAATTATAAGCGACGACATTGCGCGAATTCTTTTGCTAATCGAGCCATCTCGTATGCTTCCGCCTCTAGCAGTTTGAGCGTGCGCAACTTCTACTGCCTCGTTGGAAAGAGTTGGCAAAAATCGCAATGCTAGGCTCATAATAAGCGATATTTCCTGCGTTGGTATTCCAATAGTTTTAAGCGGTGAAAGTAAAGATGTGCAAGCTTCAGTTAGCATTGTGGGGCTTATTGTTATAACTAATACTGCGCCAATAATAATTACAAGCGAGAATCGTGTGGCAAATAGTATTGCGCAATGAATGCCGTCCTGCGTTATAATAATTGGCCCAAGTTTACAAAGTATTGTGCCTGTGCGAACGGCAAGAATATTTAGTAATCCGGAGAAAGTGAATACTGCGATAAGCATATGCAATGAAGATACAAGTTTTATAAATCGTATTTTTGCGGCAAGTATTAGTGAAAATGTTGCGAAAGCAAGAATAGCTAACTGCGCGTAGTGATTAATGCTAAAAGCGCTTAGCATAAGCATAAAGCAGGAGAGAAGCGTTATTCTAGGGTCAAAAGATGCAAGTAGCGAGCTTGCTTTTTCTTTCGTAATCGTTTCTTGCGTAATCGTTTCTTGCGCAAGTTTTTCGTGCTTACTTTTTTCTTGCGCTGATTTCTTTTTATCTTCTAAACTTTCATTATTCTTTGCTTTTAGTGTTACTAATCTTGCTCCTAAAGATTTTGCTTCTTGAAGATTATGCGTAATCATAACTATTGTTACGCCTTGATTATTAAGCTTGCGAAGAATTTCTAGAATACGCGACGATGCTTCAAAATCCAATCCTGCTGTTGGCTCATCAAGAACAATAACGCGCGGCTTACAAGCAAGAACGCCTGCTATTGCAACAAGACGCTGCTGTCCTCCAGAAAGCAAAAAAGGCGATTTTTCAGCCAAATCTTCAATATTGAGCATTTTTAACGTTTCGTCTACGCGCTCTTTAAGTGCGTCTGCGCTTATCCCAAAATTTTTCGGACCATAAGCAACATCATCTCGTACAGTTTCTGCAAAAAGCTGCTGCTCGGGAAGTTGCATAACGTATCCAATAGTTTCGCGAAGTTTTTGACGATTCTTTTTAGAAGATTTCGCGCTAACAGGTATTTTTTCTACGCTTATTGATCCAGATTTTGCTTTCAACAGTCCGCACAAAGCTTTAGCAAGAGTGGATTTTCCGCATCCGTTTTCTCCCATTATTGCAACGATTTCGCCCTTTTTTACTTCCAGCGAATAGTCGCTAATTGCATCCGGCAATTTATCGTCGTAGCTAACAGTTAAGTGCGATATTGAAATTGCTGTATTTGCGTCTTCGCTATTAGCTTTTTTTGAGAAATTCGGCTTTGAAAAATCTCCCTTCGAAAAATCCTGCTTCGAAAAATCTGCCTTAGAAAAATCCGGCTTAAAATTATCGAAATATGATTCCAGCTTTTCTAAACTAATTTCGCGAAGTACACCATCTTCTAAAAGAAGTATTCGATCTGCACGCTTGCATTCGTCAAATCTGTGCGTAATTTGCACAATACTCGTGCCGTTTTTATGCAAATTTCCAAATAATTCATCAACATCTTCTAAAGCTTTAGAATCCAGCATAGAAGTTGGTTCGTCTAGCACAAGTAGCTTTGATTGCATTGCAATTGATCCTGCTAAAGCAACTCGCTGCATTTGCCCGCCGCTCATAAGACTAGGATCAGATAATCGATGTTTTTCCATGTGAACAGCTTTTAAAGCATTATCTATAAGTTTTCGCATTTTATGCTGTTCGACGTTTAAATTTTCCAGCCCAAAAGCAACATCATCTTCAGTAACAGTGGTCACAATCTGATCTTCTGGGCTTTGAAACAGAGCGCCAATAAACTTTCGCGCGTTTCTGTAAGCATCAGCATAAGCAGTAGTATTCTCAAAAACTTTTTCGCCGCACAACTTAACGTAACCGCTATCTGGGGCGGCTAGTCCTGCAATAATTTTCGCTAGAGTGGATTTTCCGCATCCGTTTGTGCCAACAATTGCCACGCGCTCACCAGAGTAAATTGTAAGACTCAGATTATTAAGCGTCCAAGTTTTTCCACCGTCGTAGCTAAAGCAAATATTGCGCAGTTCTACTGGCGTATTTTCGCTAACAGTGCATGTTACTGTTTCTTTGAGATTGCTACTGCTTGTGCTTTTATTTTGCATAATTTATGCCGTTTAGAAGATTTACTTGCTTTGGTGAAGTAGTTTAGAAATTGGCTTGTAAACAATTATCGTAACTACAACGTGAATCGCAAGTTTAACAATATTAAACGGGAGTAATGCCGGAATAATAAGAGCCGCAACTTGCGAAACAGTCATGTGAGCGTAAAGCGGCGTAATAACAAGATTTCCTGCTATTGCGAGCGCAATCGCAACAATTGAGCCAGCTATAAGGCTAATTATCGCGCCTTTTTTGGTATGCATTTTTTTGTATACGATTGCTGCTGTAACGCTAGCTCCTAAAGAAACTAGCACTGCCATAACTGTGCCGAGTGGGTTTGTAAACAAGTGCGGCGCGAATCCTAGTATGCTTACGATTGCTGCAGCTGCAGGCCCGTATGCGAATCCTGCAACTAGGCACACGATTCCTGAAGGATCGTATTTTAGGAATGAAAAGTCTGGAATAAGTGGGAATTCTATAAAACTTACGGCCATTGAAAGTGCTACAAATAGCGCATATTTTGCTATTTTTTCGCTTGACCAGCGCGCGTTTGAAGAGTTGATTTTATGACTATTCGTATTAGAAATGCCCATGACGGGTCTCCGTTTCTTCCATCCGGACTGTAACCGTTGGCTTCGGAATTTAACCGAATCAGCAGCCTAAGCTGCTCGCGGGCTTCAAAAAACGCGTAAAATACGTTTTTTGTTACCGCCAGTAAGGATTTTCACCTTCCCTGAAACTACTATTCTTTTGTATCTCATGCTAGGAACATTGTTTAGAAAATAGTGTGGCGAGGGTAAGTGCAAGAATACAAGTATGAGCAATATGGGAACGAATAAAATTGTTAATGGCAAAGCTAATAGCGTAAATAAAAGTATTGATAAGCTTGCTATTGTTGTAGTCACTTATAAGCGTCAGGAACTTTTGGATAATTTGTTCCATTCTTTTGAATGTTTGAACGAATGCCCTTGGCGAATTGTTGTTGTTGACAATGAGTGCAGCGATAAGACTCGTGAAATGGTTTCGCGTCTTGAATCTGATTTAACTAATCGTTGGGGCAAAGCAGAAAAAGACGATGAAGGAAATGAGTTGCACGTTGTTTACGCTCCTCAAGATGAAAATCTTGGTGGTGCTGGCGGTTTTAGTGCCGGAGTAAAGAAAGCTTATGAGCTTGGAGCTAAATGGTTCTGGGTTATGGATGATGATGTTGAGACGGTTCCTGAGTCTATTGAGCGTCTTTATCCTTGGACCAAGAGCCACGCTGTTATTCAAGGAAGCCGCTTAGATTATGACGGCGGTAAATTCTACTGGCAGTATGATTTTTTGGTTCCTCTTGGCATTCCAAATCCTATTGCTCCTGCAGCTTTTGGAAAAGCGGGATATCGTGTGATGAATACGATGTGCTTCGAAGGTGGTTTGATTCGTCGAGATATTGTTGAAAAAATTGGTTTCCCGGATTCGCGATACTTTATTTACTGGGATGATACTACTTACGGGTATCTTGCAAGTAAAGTGACGAATCCTATTGTTATTCCAGATATTATTCTTCGTCGAACTCGCGATATTCCAAACTGGGATATTGCAGGAGTTCGTCAGCTGAACTCAACTTCAGATATGAACCGTTACCATATTATGCTAAATCGTGGGTTTATGGCTCGCTACTTTATGGTTCATGGTGATTTTCGACCGTTTATGTTTGCGCTTGGAACTGCTTTAACTGCTGCTAAAGAGCTTATTCGCCTTCTTGCTGTTGATCGCGAGCATATTCTTTCTGGAATTGGTAAATTATTTACTGGCTGGCTTGATTCTAGAAAAATTTTGCATGATAGCATGTGGGAACCTATGCCACCTTTGAAGTAGAAGTTAAGCAGAAGCTGAGCAGAAATAAAGTAGAAGTTAGTAATCAGCAAGCGTGTCGCGCTAGATTTACGATAGAATACTTTTGAATATCCTGTTATCAGCACACATTCAGAGGGGAGTGTTAGTGAGATGATTGACACTGCACAAGCATTTGGCGTCGATATTGGTGGTTCTGGAATTAAGGCTGCTCCAGTAAATTTGGAAAAGGGCGAGTTTGCAGAACCTCGTTATAAGATTCTCACTCCTGCAGTTTCTACGCCTCAAGCGGTTGCGGATATTGTTCGTCAACAGCTTGAGCATTTTGAAGTTCCTGCAGATGTTCCTGTTGGAATTGCGTTCCCGGCTCCAATTAAGCCAGGCAAGAAGCTTGATTTTATGGCAAATCTTGACCAGTCTTGGATTGGTGTGGATGTTACTGAAGTTTTCAGTGAAGCTTGTGGTCGTCCTGTAACGGTTGTTAACGATGCTGACGCTGCAGGTTTAGCTGAGCAGAAATTCGGTGCCGCTAAAGACAAAGAAGGCTTAGTTATTGCAACTACGCTTGGAACTGGTATTGGTACTGCTTTGATTTACAATGGCGTACTTATTCCAAACACTGAGCTTGGTCATATTCAGCTCGAAAAAGGTAAGGGAGATGCTGAAAAGTATGCTGCTTCTTCCGTACGTGAAAAGCTTGATATGGGCTACAAGAAGTGGGCTAAGCGCTTAACTAAGTACTATGGTTTGATGGAAAAGTACTTCAACCCTGATTTGTTTGTTGTTGGTGGTGGAGTTAGCCGCGTAAGCGAAAAATTCCTTCCACATATTGATATTAAGACTCCTATTGTTGTTGCAACTTTGCATAATGAGGCTGGAATTATTGGTGCAGCTTATTACGCAATGCAAAAGCAAAATCAACAGGACTAAATATTAATAAAATACTATTTATTTGTTGTTGTTTTAAGCTGGGCGCAGATTTAATCTGTTGCCCAGCTTTTTTATGCCAAGTGTTAGTGTAGTGACGTGCGATTTTCTTCAAGAGTAGACGTAAGCGAGCCAAATCCTATTATTGTAGCGCAGCGAAAAGCTGTTGCTCAAGGCATAAAGCTTACTAAATTAAACGATTCTAATCCTACTGTTCACTCTCTTGCACCTAAATGTTTATCTGAACGTTATGCTGCAAATCCTAGAGGACCTATTGAATCTCGAAAACTGTTAGCAGACTTTATTAACAAGCGCGATAATCGCACTAATACTTCTGTTCCATCAACTCTTAATCCGGATCAGCTTTACGTACTTTCTTCAACATCTCAAGCTTACGCGTGGCTTATGATGCTTCTTTGTGATGCAGGAGATGCTGTTATTGGGCCAACTCCTGGATACCCGCTTATTGAGTCGATTGCGCGATTGCAGTGCGTGAACGCAATACCGTATCCTTTGCACTATGACGGTTCTTGGACTATTGATTTGCCTCGCGTAAAAGAGTTAATTGAAAATAAGTCTTTGCGCATTAAAGCGCTTGTGCTTATTAACCCGAATAATCCTACTGGCTCTTATGTAAAGAGTGAAGAGCGTAAAGAATTATTGCAATTATGCCATGATAATGACGTTGCGATTATTGCTGACGAAGTGTTCTACGACTATTATCTTGAACCTTTTGAAACAAACGCCAGGCTTGCTGGTGAATCCTCTACGCTTGTTTTTGCGTTGGACGGTTTTTCTAAAATGCTTGCAGCTCCTCACGCAAAAGTTGGTTGGATTGAAGTTTCAGGCCCTAAGGATGACGTTTACGAAGCTCAAAAAAGGCTTGACGTTATTGCAGACGACTTTTTGCCTATTGGAACAACTGTTTCTGAACGCATACCTGAGCTGTTAGAATACGCTTCTTCGCAAACTCAAAAGGTGCGTAACAGGGTTAGCGAAAATCTTAAAACTCTTCGTGAGATTTTAGCGTCTTGGCCTAATTGTTGCGTCACTGCTTTGCGCGCTGAAGGCGGTTGGAATATTTTATTGCGCGTGCCGTCTTGTATTGACGATGACGTTTTAGCATTAAAACTTATAGAAGATTACAGATTAGTTTCACAGCCTGGATACTATTTTGACATGCCTGCAAACGGGTATCTTGCGCTTTCCTTACTTCCTGAACCTAATCAGTTTGTTGATGGTGTAGAAAAATTATTGCGTACTGTAGATTCTTTACTTGCGTAACAATAGCTTGCGTAACAATAGCTTTCGTAACAATTGCCAGCAATTAGTCATACGCAATTTTGTTTTACATTAGCGTAAGCCAGAATCGAACCGTATACCACAAGTCTGGATTAAATCGAAGAGTGCTATCTTCACGACCTGTAACGAACCAGCTTAATGCTGCAATAATAATAGAAATCAGCAATAAAACTAAAATTACTGTGCGAAGTAAGTAAACAAAAGTTTTTTTGCGCAAAGAATCTTCTTTTTGAACTGTAGTATTTTCAAGAAGAAGCGTAATTCCAACAACCGCAACAATTGCAAAAGCCCAAGCAAAATCAGCAATATAACGCCATCCGATTCCAGCTTCCAAACTATCGAAAACAACAAGCACACTTCCTATTGTTAATGCTGTTAGGCAAGTGTGCCAAGCAATGCTTAAATGGCAACGTTTTCGCATAATAAAAGCGAATATTACGCCTAGTAAAGCAAGAGGGGAAAGCACAAACATTCCGCCAATCATAGGCTCAGCGTACTGCCATCTGTCAAAAGATACTGGCTGAATGCCAATCCAAGGGAAAGTTGGAATAAAACGCAAAGGCAACGCAATATAGCTAAAAATAGACGGCAAAATATTTTGCAATGGCAAACGCATAGTCGTCATATCAGTAATAGTGATTTGGTATTTGTTACCAAAGTTCAAAATTGAGCCAAAACGAAGGAAATTATATATTCCAAACGGAATAGCAGTAATTATGCAAGGAAGTATCCAAGACGCAACGTAGCGCAAAGGCTTACTCCAATAATTTTTGTTATTCCAATTATTAATAAGATTTTTAATATTAATTAAAGTATTAAGACCAGTATTAAAACAAATAACAGGTATTGCAAAAAGAACAGCTATAACAAACGTAGGTCGGCAGCCTAAGTTCAACGTAATAAAGAAAGAGCCGAGAATAATATTTCTTAAAGGATGCGCTTTTAAGGCTCCAAGGTAGAACCATACGCCAATTGATGTGAAGAAAAGCGAAGCTGCCATTGGAACAGAATAGAATGATGTTCTAAACCACAAATAAACAGTATTTGCGCTAATAAAGAACAGTGCTAAAGCAATTGATACTGTTCCTAACGAAACGCTTTTTTTAGTATTCTCAATAATTCGAATAACAAGTAAAGATCCTGAAATAAGAAAAGCAATCAGAAACACAAGAGTTGCAACAGTAGTTGGAAGCATTGCGCCTCCAGGAATCCAAATGCTAGTAATAACGCGGTAAGGTAAGAACAGTAATACTGCAGGAAGCACACCAAAATACGAATACCAGTGACCCTTGTAATATGCGTAATCCCAGTACATGTTGTGCACGTAACGGTTAAGAAGATTATTCCTAGCCATAGGATCATAAGGATTTTGCAATTGAGTTAATTCGTGAGGAACTGGAAGATTAAGATGCACTTGACCTTTTAGAAGAGCGTCAGCTGTGTGAGCGTACTGGTCGAAATCGTAAGTGTAATTTCCTGCGGTGTCAAAATGCATTGGCGTAGCGTTACGCAAATTCCAAATAATTGTTGCTACTCCAATAGCAATAAACGGCAGCCACGATAACGCAAGATACAAGCGCTGGCGTAAGCAACTAGTGTCTAATTTAATGCGCCAAAGCTTAGACCATGGATTCCATAAAGCTATAAGCATTGCAAAAACAACTAGAATCCCTACTCGTCCCCAAGACCAGCTAAAAGGCGCTCTAACATTCGCTCTAGCATCTTCAACATCAAGTACAGTTCCTAAAGGATGTTGCAGCCACACGCGCACAACGCAAGGTTGGCCGATTGCTTCATTCGGAAGTTTTAGTAAAGAAGCATATAATGCGCGAGGATTTGTGCTTTGAGGCTCGCTCATATACTGGTTTGCTTCAACTAGGACTCGAACGTCGTAAGTAATTTTATTATTCGCATTTGCTTTCTGCTTTTTAATATTTGCCGGTTGCAAGCGAATATAAGGAGATGTGCCGTCTGAATTTACTTCCAAGTATGCTTCGGAAGGGTCTGTTATAAGAAGACCGCCCGATTTTAGTCTTTTAACACCGCTTCCAAGAGTGTTATGAACAGATTCGCTATCGGTGCTGCCGGTAACACTATTCCAAAAAGGAAGATTTCCAATCGAGAATTCAAATAGCGTAATAGCAATCAAAATGATAATAGGAATACGCAAAAAATTTAATACGCGACGCATGCGACTACCTTTAGTGTCACTACTGCGATTGGTATCGTCACATAATTGCGACAAATCTTTAGACATACTCGTTGCGGTCACCACATAACCATTCTATTGCAAAGTTTCAATCAAATGTAACTTAGCTTATTCTTTCAGCTTGTTCATCTATCTTGTTCATTTAGTTAGCTTATTCTTCAGCAACCAAATCAAGATACTCGTCATTCCACAAATCTTCATCACCATCAGGCATAAGAAGAACGCGCTCAGGTTGCAAAGCTTCAACAGCACCCTCATCGTGCGTAACAAGCACAATCGCACCCTCATACTTGGCTATAGCTTTTAAAATCTCGTCACGAGACGCAGGATCCAAGTTGTTAGTAGGTTCGTCGAGAAGAAGCACGTTAGCTTGAGACGTAACAAGTGTTGCGAGCGCAAGACGCGTTTTTTCGCCGCCTGAAAGCACTTTGGCAGGTTTCATTGCGTCGTCGCCTGAAAACAGGAAGCTGCCGAGCATTGATCGAGCTTGAGTGTCGTCCAAATTTGGCGCAACGTGTTGAAGATTTTCAAGAACTGTAGCGTCTAAGTCCAAAGTGTCGTGTTCCTGAGCAAAATAGCCGATTTTGCATCCGTGACCGTATTCGACTTCGCCAGTATCTGCTGTTTCTTCTCCTGCTAGAATGCGCAAAGTTGTGGTTTTTCCGGCGCCGTTGTATCCCAAAATAACGACCCTAGAACCTTTGTCTATTGCGAGATTGATTCCAGCAAAAACAATATTAGAACCGTACGCTTTAGAAATATCTTTTGCCATAATTGGCGTGCGGCCGCATGGTGCTGGCTCTGGGAAGCGAATGTCTGCAACTTTTTCCTGTTTTTGAGCTTCGCTTGTTTCGCTAAGCAAACGTTCGGCTCTTCGCATCATGTTTTGAGCTGCTACTGCTTTTGTGGCTTTTGCGTGCAAGCGAATGCCTTGCTTCATAAGGCGTTCTGCTTTCTTTTCGGCAACTTCGCGCTCGCGGCGGCGGCGTTCTTCGTCCACTACTCGCTGATGCAAGTATGCTTTCCAACCCATTGAATACATGTCTATTTGAGCAAGTTGAGCGTCCAAATGCCAAACTTTATTAACTACTTCGTCAAGCAGTTCCGTTGAGTGGGAAATAACAAGGAATCCGCCTTCAAAGCGTTTCAAATAATTGCGCAACCAAATAATCGAGTCGGCGTCCAAATGGTTAGTAGGCTCGTCAAGAATAAGAGTGTCTGCGTCAGAAAACAGAATTCTTGCGAGTTCAATGCGCCTGCGCTGGCCGCCGGAAAGAGTGCCGAGAGTTTGTTGCATTACTTCTTGAGGTAACCCTAGGCTTGCTGCCATTGAGATTGCTTCAGATTGCACAGAGTAGCCGCCCGCTTTTTCAAAATCTTGCATAGCTTTGTCGTAGCGGTTCATTGCTTTAGTCATCACGTCCGGATCAGGGTCTGTCATTTCCTTTTCGGCCTTGCGAATCCTAGAGACAATAGAAGAAATATCGCGAGCGCTCATAATGCGATCGATAACGCTTTGTTCTGGGTCTGCTGCGTGAGTATCCTGCGGCAAATAACCCAAGCCGCCGCTTACTCTAACGGATCCTCCTGCTGGAAGCATATCTCCAGTAATAACTCGAGTAAGTGTTGTTTTGCCTGCGCCGTTTCTGCCAACTAAACCAATTTTGTCACCTTTAGTAACGTGAAAATCGGTAGGATTTAACAGCGTTCGCGCACCAATTTGAATGGTTAATGCTTGTGCGTCAATAGGCATAATTTGTAATCCGTTCCCCGAAAAAAGTAGGCTTATATTTTATGTGTACTAAGTAAGTATTAGCCAAACCAACTATTATACTCTGTAGTGTTAACGAATATTTTTAGTAACCATTTTGGGAAAAATTCACTTTACTTTTTCGAACACTTGTTCTATACTTTATTGGTATAAGATTACGCATTTAAGGGGAATTTGCGTTTCTTCGTTCTATTATTGATGCTTTTGGAGGTCCAATGGTTCAGCAGGGGAATAAACAGTCGGATGCTTTAGAAAACTTGCTTAATAATGCGCCGATTAGTGAAAATAATGGGACGATTATATCCGATTTATCAAAAGTTCCTTCGGAATGGAAAATAACTATTCAGGGAGCGCGTGAACACAATCTTAAAAATGTTAGTTTATCTATTCCTAGAAATCGCATGGTTGTGTTTACTGGGCTTTCTGGGTCCGGAAAATCTTCTTTAGCTTTCGACACACTTTTTGCAGAAGGCCAACGCAGGTATGTTGAGTCGCTTAGTGCTTACGCTCGCCAATTTTTAGGCAGAATGGATAAGCCGGATGTTGATTTTATTGAAGGTTTAAGCCCAGCTGTTTCGATTGACCAAAAAACTACCAATCGTAACCCTCGTTCTACTGTTGGCACAATCACAGAAATATACGATTATTTAAGATTGTTATTTGCTAGAGTTGGAGTTCCTCACTGCCCAGAGTGTGGTGAGTTGGTAAGCGCGCAAACTCCTCAACAAATGACTGATACTTTGCTTTCCATGCCGGAGCGCACAAGATTGCAAATTTTGGCTCCTGTTGTTCGAGGACGCAAGGGAGAGTTTAAAGATACGCTAGAATTGTTGCGCGCAGACGGGTATGCTCGAGCAATTATTGACGGCAAAATGTTAGAGCTTTCCGAAGATATTACTCTTGCTAAACAAAAAAAGCACACTATTGAAGTAGTAATTGACCGTCTAGTTATAAAAGACGGTATTCGCGTTCGACTAACCGATTCAATTGAAACAGCACTAAAACTTTCTAAAGGTGTTATGGTTGCGGATTTTGTTGACGAAGATGAAAACTCGCCAAAAAGACGACAACTATTCTCAGAGCATCGAGCATGCCCAAATAATCATCAACTAGAACTTGACGAAATAGAGCCTCGCACATTCTCATTCAACGCACCATACGGAGCATGCCCAGAATGTTCCGGAATTGGGTACAATCTTGAAATCGATCCTGAGCTCGTAATACCAGACCCAAGCAAATCTCTTGCGCAAGGAGCAATCGAACCTTGGGCAATGAATAAGTCTGCAGGAATGTACTACCAGCACCTACTATCCGGCCTTGCAGAAGACTTAGGCTTTAGCATGAGCACACCGTGGAAAGACCTGCCTGAAAACATACAACAAGACATCATGTACGGACACGATTTTACCGTACAAGTTTCATACACAAACAGGTGGGGTAGGCAGCGCGAATACTCAACAGGATTCGAAGGAGTCGTACGAACGCTTATGCGCAAACACGACGAAACAGACTCCGAACAAATGCGACAATACTACGAATCGTACATGCGCGAAGTTCCATGCCAAAGCTGCAAAGGTAAACGCTTACGCCCAGAAGTACTAGCAGTTACAGTAGCAAACACATCAATTGCTGAAGTATGCGACATGCCAGTTGAGCGCAGCCTAGAATGGGTAAACGCGCTAAAACTAGAAGGCTCCAAAGCGCTTATTGCAGGAGAAGTATTAAAAGAAATACGAGCACGCCTTGGCTTCTTAAACGACGTAGGACTAAGCTATCTTACTCTTTCGAGAGCTGCAAAAACATTATCTGGAGGCGAAGCACAACGCATTAGACTCGCAACACAAATAGGATCAGGATTAGTCGGCGTTATGTACGTGCTAGACGAACCATCCATTGGACTTCACCAGAGAGACAATGAGAGACTTATTGCCACACTGCACCACTTAAGAAACCTCGGCAACACGCTTATTGTTGTAGAACATGATGAAGATACTATTCGACAAGCAGACTGGCTTGTAGACATAGGACCTGAAGCAGGCGAAAACGGTGGAGAGGTAGTATATTCTGGACCATCTGCACAAATCACAAAAGCAAAACGCTCAATCACCGGAGACTATATTGCTCACAGGCGATTAATTGAAATACCAAAAAAACGCAGACTTGTAGACGAAAACCGTATGCTAAATATTCTTGGCGCTCGCGAACACAATCTTAAAAACATTGACGTAAGCATACCGCTTGGAGTATTTACATGCATAACTGGAGTATCGGGATCTGGCAAATCAACACTAATAAACTCAATCCTCTACCCGGTTCTTGCAGACAAACTAAACGGCGCTCGCATTGTGCCAGGAAAGCATACGCGTGTGGAAGGATTAGAATATTGCGACAAAGTAGTTCATGTTGACCAAAATCCTATTGGTCGAACTCCGCGCTCTAATCCTGCAACATACACAGGCGTGTGGGATAAAATTCGCACTCTTTTCGCTCAAACTCCGGAAGCAAAAGTTCGAGGATATGGTCCTGGAAGATTCTCCTTCAACGTAAAAGGTGGCCGCTGTGAAGCATGCCACGGAGACGGCACGTTGAAAATTGAAATGAACTTCTTGCCGGATGTGTACGTAGAATGTGAAGTTTGCCACGCGAAGAGATACAACAGGGAAACTTTGGAAGTTACGTATAACGGGAAGTCTGTTTCTGATGTTCTTAATATGCCAATTTCTGAAGCTGCAGAATTCTTCAAAGCGTATCCTTCAATTTCACGCTACTTGGATACTTTAGTAAAAGTTGGATTAGGCTATATTCGTTTAGGTCAAAGCGCAACAACGCTTTCTGGCGGCGAATCTCAACGTGTAAAACTGGCAACTGAATTGCAACGCAGGTCAACTGGAAAAACAGTTTATATTCTTGACGAGCCGACTACTGGACTTCATTTTGAAGACGTGAGAAAACTATTAACTGTGTTGCAATCTCTAGTAGATAAAGGCAATAGCGTTATTGTTATTGAGCACAATCTTGACGTTGTAAAGTCTGCAGATTGGATTATCGATTTAGGTCCAGAAGGTGGAGATAAAGGCGGAACTGTAGTTGCAGAAGGAAGCCCAGAAAGCGTTGCGCGTTGCAATAAAAGCTGGACTGGAAAATTCTTAAAAACAATGTTAAATGTTTAAATGAACGTTTAAACGGGTGCGTAAAAAATCAAAGTCTCATATTGTCGTAAAACTTACGAAAAATTGTTTATATTTATTGCTTGAAAGGAGGTGAAAATGGAAAGTAATAATACTAAATATTTGCAAAAATCGTCGGATTTGCAAGAAGAAAATCAAATTCAAAACAACGAAAACTGGCATAAAACTAAATCTGCTATAGTAAATCAGCTTAATGAAGAAGAACAAAACAAAAATGGTGTTAATGCTTTAGGAGCGCCATTATTAGGGGATACTCGTGACTTATTCCGCCCAGCTTCGAAAGATATTCCTGCACAGCCTGGAGTGTATAAGTGGCGTGACGCAGAAGGTCGCGTAATTTATGTTGGAAAAGCAAAAAATTTACGCAACCGTTTAGCAAACTATTTCCAACCTCTATACCAGTTGCATCCTCGAACTCAATCCATGGTTCTTACTGCTCGAAGCTTGGAATGGACTGTTGTTGCAACAGAATTTGAAGCTTTAACTCTTGAATACACTTGGATTAAAGCATTCGACCCGCGTTTTAACGTTGTTTTTCGAGATGATAAAACATACCCTTACGTTGCAGTTACAGCTGGTGAAACTTTTCCTAGAGTGTGGATTACTAGAAATCGTGGTTCCAGAAACACAAGGTATTTTGGACCGTACGCAAAAGTGTGGCCTTTGAGACACAGTTTAGATTCTCTACTTAAAACTTTTCCTGTGCGAACTTGTTCGGCAGCTGTTTTTAATAAAGCGCACAGAACCGGTAGACCATGCTTGCTTGCTTCAATCGGCAAATGTTCAGCTCCATGCGTCGGCAAAATTAAACCAAAGGATCATCGTGAGCTAGTTGAACGTGTTGTTGGTATTCTTACAGGCAGTGTTGGAGCATCGTATGTTGCGCAAATTACTCGTGAAATGAAGCAGGCGAGTGAAGATTTAGAATTTGAGCGTGCTGCTAAATTGCGCGATGAGATTTCAGTTCTTAATACTGTTTTGCAGCAGAATGCTGTGATGTTTGATGAAGATGTAGAAGCTGATGTTTTCGGATTGTGCTCAGATGAGCTAGAAGCTTCGATTCACGTATTTTTTGTGCGTGCTGGAATGATTCGTGGAGAGAGAAATTGGTCAGTTGAGCGCAATGATCAAATTTTTGACGGCGAATTATTGGCTGATTTATTAACTCACGTGTATGCGCAATACGAGCAGGATGCTTTACAAAATCAACAGGATTCTATAAATATTAAGCAAACTCGTGATGCTGTTGGCAGCACGCAGCAGGCTACAGCAACTGATTCTATTTTGCGAGCGCAAGCTACTCGTGCTCGCCGTGAGAGGCAAGAAACTACAGGTAGAGAAGACTTGCTTGCACCTATTTCGCCAGTTCCGCGCGAAATTATTGTTCCAATTGATATTCCTAAAAGTAGGCTTGAAGAGCTTGAATTGTGGTTGAGTAATATGCGCGGCTCTAAAGTTAGTATTCGAGTTGCTGAGCGTGGTGAAAAACGTGCTCTTATGCAACGAGCAAACGATAATGCTAGCCAAGCGTTGACTCGAATGAAATCAAGTCGTATTAACAGCATAGAAATGCGCACTGAAGCTATGAATGAAATTTCTAAAGCTCTTTTTATGAAAGAAGCTCCTTTGCGCATAGAATGTTACGATATTTCAAATACCGTAGACGGAAGTTATCAAGTTGCTTCAATGGTTGTATTTGAGGATGGTATTGCTCGCCCTAGTGAGTATCGTCATTTTAAAATTCGCGGCGAAAATGGTGATGGGAAGCTTGATGATTTAAGCGCAGTATACGAAACCATATTTAGAAGGTTTAAGCACGAGGATTCTGCTTCTGCCTCTGCTTCTGATTCTGCTTCTTCTTCTGATATTGTTTTTGCTTCTGATTCTGCAACTAGGCAACGTTTTGCTTATAAACCACAGTTGGTTATTGTCGATGGAGGACGTGAGCAAGCAAAAGCTGCAAGACGAGCTATTAGAGATGCGTGCGGCGAAGATATTACAGTATGCGGTTTAGCTAAAAAACTTGAAGAAGTGTGGCTTCCGGATGACGATTATCCGATTATTTTGAAGAGAAGCTCTGAAGGCCTGTATTTGTTACAAAGAGCTAGAGATGAATCCCACCGTTTTGCTATTTCGTATCATCGTCAAAGTCGCAGAAAAGGTGCGTTGCATTCAGCTTTTGATGACATTCCTGGGGTTGGAACAGTTTATCGTAAACGCTTACTTTCTGCTTTTGGCTCGTTAAAAGAATTAAAAAAAGCTTCGTTAGAAGATTTGCAAAAAGTTCCTGGAGTTGGGGAGAGTCGTGCGAAAACTATTTATGAAGCTTTGCATATTCAAATGGCAAAAGCTGAAGCAAACGCGGCAAACGCGGCAAACGCAGCGAACGCGGCAAACGCAGCGAACGTGGCAAACGTAGCAGACGCAGAAATCTAAAAAATAATAACAAAAACTCCTCTATGCATCTCGTTTATTGCGCATTTTATTTGCGAAATATCAAGACACACAGAGGAGTTTTATGTAGTTTTGTTTGTACATCATAAAGCTATTTATGTGTATTTCAACATCACTAACTTTTGATTTCATAATTAATTATCCTAAATCCGCATAAGTGCAAATCCATTTATTTTGTCTCAACTCCAAAACTAGCGATAGCCAATATTTTTTAGGACCTGCAGTAATTCTTACGACGCTCTCAAAATGCTTCGGGTTTACGTATACGCCATTAATGAAATCTGGGATCGGTGGCATGCTGCATGATATTGGATGATTCTTATGTGCTTTATTAGGTACATTATTATCAGTTACCACTTTCCACATATTATTCAGTTTAGTAATACATTTTTTCGTTAATAGCTGTGCCATGGTTGGAGAAATAGGCCTGCCGCGCGAAATATCAGTAGCAATGCAAGCAATTTTGCATGTTCGCAATGCAATATCAATGAATTCTTTTTCTTCTCTACTGCCAGAATAACATTTGCAAATATGGTACTCTAATTTTCCACGCGAAAATGCAATAGGCAAGTTACCTTCGCATAGTGGCAGAAGATTTTTCTCATTGTACATACCATTCGGCGGACGGCATATTTTATTGCCATCGTTATTTTCCACATTGTTTTTTGTTTCGTCGTTATTTCTGTGTTGCTCATGTCAGAAGCGTCTACAAAATCTATTTTCATTTTCCTTCTTCTCCCTATCTAAATGGGTTCAAAAGCTAATGTTTCCAACGCTTTCTTAATTCATATTTCTATGAATATAAGAAAGTTAAGATAAAATTCTACAGTGTAATTTTTGCGTAACTGCATAATTGGCAAAATTGTGGATAAATTTCAAAATATTTGCCATTTTTGTTGAAAATAAACGCTTTTTAGCGTGTCGAATTATACACATTACGGTTTTTGAATAATTTTGTCATAGCAAAATCGACGTAAATAAGCATCAAAGTAATACTATTTTGCTCAAAGATGTTAAAAATTAAATTCGTCAGCATAGGGAACTAGCCTAAGAAGTATGTCTCAAGAAATTGAAATTGGTTTGGGCAAAAAAGCCCGAGTTGCATATTCGCTTGACGATATTGCTATTGTTCCTTCGCGCCGTTCGCGCGATCCGAAAGCAGTATCTACTGCATGGCAGGTAGATGCTTACACGTTTGATATTCCAATTATTGCTGCTCCAATGGATTCGGTTACTAGCCCGGATACTGCGATTGCAATTGGGCAAATGGGTGGTCTTGGAGTTCTTGATTTGGAAGGTTTGTGGACTCGTTACGAGAATCCAGAGCCTCTTCTTAAGGAAATATCTGAGCTTCCAGCCGATGTTGCTACTCGTCGTATTCAGGAAATTTATGCTGAGCCTATTAAGCCGGAATTAATCGCTAAGCGTTTGCACACTATTCGTGACGCTGGTGTTACTGTTGCTGGTGCTCTTTCTCCGCAGCGTACGCAAGAATTCTACAACACAGTGTTAGAAGCTGGAGTTGACTTATTCGTGATTCGCGGAACTGCTGTTTCTGCAGAACATGTTTCTAAAGATCATGAGCCTCTTGATTTGAAGAAGTTTATTTACGATCTTGACGTTCCTGTGATTGTTGGCGGTTGCGCTGATTATACTTCCGCTCTGCATTTAATGCGCACTGGTGCTGCAGGCGTTTTGGTTGGCTTTGGCGGCGGAGCTGTTTCCGCAACCATGAATACTTTGGGTGTTCAAGCTCCAATGGCTACTGCAATTGCTGATGTTGCTGAAGCTCGTCGCGACTACATGGATGAATCCGGCGGCCGCTACGTTCAGATTATTGCTGACGGTGGCATGGGCAATTCTGGAAACTTCATTAAGGCTCTTGCAATGGGTGCTGACGCTGTTATGCTTGGCACTCCTCTTTCTCGCGCAACTGAAGCTCCAGGCCATGGCACTCATTGGGGTGCTGAAGCTCGTCATTCCTCGCTTCCTCGCGGCGTGCGTTCAAAGGTTGGCACGGTTGCTCCTTTGGAGAATATTCTCTTCGGTCCAAGCCATGAAGCTGACGGCACTACCAACTTTGTTGGAGCTTTGCGACGCACAATGGCATCTACTGGATACGTTGACGTAAAGAGTTTCCAACGTTGCAGCGTTGTAATTAACCCATTCCATCAAGATGTGCGTTAATAAAACTAAATAATCTAAAGTTAATAGAAAATAGTATTTCTATAGCTTTTATTACGCAAAAATAGCGGTTCGGCAATGTATGCGCTGAGCCGCTATTTTAGTATTTAGCTACAAATATTTTAAGTTGCTATATTTACTAAGTTCCTACATTTAGTAATGCTTTTGTTTGTTAATTACAATATTTATTGATATTTTTTGTAGCAAGTGCAGTCGTGTCGAAAATGTTATCAAGTACAATGAATAGTATGCTCCGAGAATTTGCTGTAGAAGCCATTCACCCAACTCAAGACGGTGATACTATTTATTCCCTCCTTGCTAATCGTGCAATGCGTGACCCTCAAGGCTTAATTGCGCAATGGCAAGATGACGATACTCGTAAGTGGCATGACGTTACTGCCGCTGAAATGCTTTCAAAAGTTCGCTCTGTAGCTCGAGGCTTGATTGCTCTTGGCGTACAACACGGCTCAAAGGTTGTTATATACTCTGCTACTTGCTACGAGTGGGGTATTGTAGATTTTGCTTGCGCCTGCATTGGAGCTGTGAGTATTCCAATTTATGAAACGGATTCGGCTCTTCAAGCTGCAGATATTATCGATGAAGTTAAGCCGGTTATTGCTTTTGCTGGCGATGATGCTCATGCGCAATGCTTGGAACGTGTGCGTCAAGATCATAAGCGTATTACTTTAAAAACTGTTTTTAATTTCAAAGCTGGCGGCTTGGAAGCTGTTATTGATTTTGGTAAATCAATAAGTGACGACGAGTTAAATAAAAGTATTGCGTCTGTTAAAGCAGATGATTTGTCTACTATTGTTTACACCTCCGGTTCTACTGGTAAGCCAAAGGGAGCAATGCTTTCGCACCGTAACTTTACGCATATTGTTTTTGCAGGATACGATGTTCTTAGCGACATGCTTTGCAAGCCAAATCGTCTTCTTTTGTTCCTTCCTTTAGCTCATTGCTTCGCGCGCTATATTCAATACGTTGCAATTGGTGCTCACGGTGTTATTGGCTATGTTCCTAATGCGAAGCATTTGCTTGCAGACTTGCGTAGCTTTAAGCCTACATATTTGCTTGGCGTGCCTAGAGTTTTTGAGAAAGTTTATAATGCTGCTTCTCAAAAAGCTGGTGCTGGTATTCGCGGACGTATTTTTGCTAAAGCTGTTAAACATTTTATTCAGTGGTCTCGCGATAACGTTGACGGCAAAGCTCATTCGCTTGCGTCCCGCATTAATCACGCAATGTATATGAAAACTGTTGGTTCTTCAATTCGTTCAGCTTTGGGACCAAATCTTTCATGGCTTGCATGCGGAGGCGCTCCAATTAATGCTGATTTAGCTCACTTCTTCAACGGTTTAGACGGCATTACTTTTATTCAAGGCTACGGTATGACAGAAACTGCAGCCCCGTGCGTAGTAAACTTCGAGCATGCAAATCAGGTTGGTTCTGTAGGTCGCCCAGGTCCTGGAATTGCTATTCGTCTTGCAGACGATGACGAAGTGTTAATTAAAGGTCCTAACGTTTTTATGGGCTACTACAACAAGCCTGAGCTTACTGCAGAAGTTATTGACGAAGATGGATGGTTGCATTCTGGAGATCTTGGTGAGATTGACGACGAAGGCTTCCTTTCTATTACTGGTCGCAAGAAGGATATTATTATTACCGCTGGTGGAAAAAATATCAGTCCTGCTCCTATGGAAGGAATTATTTCTCAATGCCCACTCGTATCTCATGCTGTAGTAGTTGGAGATGGTAAGCCATTCGTTTCAGCTCTTATTGAATTGGATCCAGATATGGTTCGTTCTTGGATTAAAAATAAGGGCATGGATGAGAATCTTCCTATGAGCGAAATTGCTACGAATGATGCTGTTCGTTCCGTTGTTCAGCAGTTTATTGATCAAGCTAATAGCACTGTTTCTCGTGCTGAATCGGTTCGTAAATTTGTTATTTTGCAAGATGAATTTACTCAAGACGCAGGAACTCTTACTCCAAGTATGAAGATTGTGCGTCCAAAGATTCTCGTAAAGTACGCTGATATTATTGAAACTCAATTGTATGCTCCAAAACCAAATACTAGGCCGCTTCCAGCAACAGTTAAGATTCTTGATAAAACTACTGAAACTGTTAAGCAAGCGCAAGAAACAGTTAAGCAGGCTCAGGAGGTTGTAACTCCTCGAGTTCGTCAAGCAATTGATCAAGCTGCAACTCATCTTAAGCGTTTTGGTGAGGAGGCATCAACTGAGTCTTCTTCTACATCTCGTGATAGTAAAGATACTAAAGATAGCAAAGAAGAATCTTCTAATTTGTAATAAATAGTCTTTGTTAACTTTACTTGTGCGATGAAGGAGTATTGAGTGACTATTAGAAAAATCCGTGTTGTTCCGGATCCAGTATTACGTACACCTTGCGATGAAATTCGCGAGATTACGCCAGCAGTTAAACATTTAGTTGAAGACTTGTTGGAAACCGTAAACGATCCAGGACGAGCAGGATTGTCAGCTAATCAAATTGGCGTAAGTCTTAGAGCTTTCTCGTACAATATTGACGGCCGTATTGGTTATATTCTCAATCCTGTGCTTGAAGAGCTTAGTGGAGAACAGTACGATGACGAAGGTTGCCTTTCTGTTCCAGGCTTATGGTACAAAACGCGCAGAGCTAATTATGCTCGCGCACGCGGTATTGATTTAGATGGTAAAACAGTTGTGCTTGAAGGCGAAGGGCTAATGGCCAGAATGCTTCAGCATGAGTGTGATCATTTAGACGGCCACATTTATTTAGACAGGCTAGAAAAGGACGTTCGTCGTCAAGCTATGCGTCAATTGCGTAATAATATGCGTGATTAGTTTTTGCAATATTAAAAATTTGCGTTATATCGGTATTTTTTGTTGCTTATAAAGCTTCGAAAAATACCGATTTTTAGTATTGTGTACCTGATATAATCACACTTTGTGTGTCGATTTTGAGCATGATTATTGTCGCGTTATATGATTGCTCGCTTTTTTATTGTCTACAATGATGCACAAATACGCGCCATGTACGCGCCCGTTCGTGTCGGTCGGCTTGTGTTTAAACATAAGTTTTAAGCCAAGTTGCATGCGAACAGACATGGCCAGGCAAGAACCGACAAGAAAGGTATATTGATATGGCACAGATTACCATGAGCGAAATGCTGAAGGCTGGCTTACACTTCGGTCATCAGACTCGTCGTTGGAACCCAAAGATGAAGCAGTTCATTCTTACCCAGCGCAATGGTATTCATATCATCAATTTGTTCAAGTCTCTCGACATGATCGACAAGGCTTATGACTTCATCAAGCAGACTGTTGCCCACAATGGCACCGTGCTTTTTGTTGGAACTAAGAAGCAAGCTCAGGAAGCTGTACAGAATCAGGCTACTCGCGTAAACATGCCTTATGTTTGCGAGCGTTGGCTTGGTGGTATGTTGACTAACTTCCAGACTGTTTCTACTCGCGTGAAGCGCTTGAAGGAACTCGAAGAGATGGACTTCAGCGATGTTCGTGGCTCCGGCTTGACCAAGAAGGAACTTTTGCTTCTCGAGCGCGAGAAGGATAAGCTTTCGAAGCAGCTCGGTGGTATCCGCAACATGAACCGCACTCCTTCTGCAATGTTCGTTGTTGACATCAACAAGGAAGCTTTGGCAGTTGAAGAAGCTCACAAGCTTGGTATTCCTGTTGTTGCTATCGTTGACACCAACACTGATCCTGAAGCTGTTGAGTATCCAATCCCAGCTAACGATGATGCAATTCGCGGCGTTGAATTGTTGACCAGCTTGATGGCTGATGCTGTTGCTGAAGGCTTACTCGAGCATGCTGGTAAGGGCGCAAAGTCCGAAGGTGCTGACGCTCAGCCAATGGCAGCTTGGGAAAAGGAATTACTTACCAAGGAAGGCGAAGCTGAAGCTAAGCCTGCTGAGGAAGAAAATACTGAGGCAAAGGCCTGATAAGCTAATTTGCAACCAGATTCTTAAATTAAAGCTGCAAAATCCAATTAATTATTTGCTTTTTGCAGCTTTAAGAATCCTATTGATACGAGGAGAACAAAATGGCAGCAATTACTGCAGCGTTGATTAAGCAGGTGCGTGAAGAAACTGGCGCCGGCATGATGGACGTTAAAAAAGCTCTTACTGAAGCTGAAGGCGACGTTGCCCGCGCTAAGGAAATTATCCGCGCAAAGGGTATTCAGGCCGCTGGTAAGCGTGAAGGCCGCAAGGCTCAGGAAGGCACCATCGCTTCTAAGGTTGTTAAGTCTGCTGAAGGCGAAACTGGTTATGCAGTTGAGTTGAATTCCGAAACTGACTTCGTGGCAAAGACCCCTAAGTTCGTGGAATTCTCCAACACTGTTCTTGACCATGCTGTTGAAGCCAATGCTTCCACTTCTGAAGAAGTACTTGCAGCTCCAGCTGATGGCGCAACTGTTAAGGAATCTGTTGAAGAAGCAGCAGCTTTGTTCGGTGAGCACGTCAAGGTTGGACAGGTTGCTAAGGTAAGCGGTCCACACGTTGAGATTTATGCTCACAAGAAGTCCGTGGAATTGCCTCCAAGCATTGTTTCCATGATTGCTACTGACGAAGCAGGCGCAAAGGTTGCTCACGAAGCAGCTTTGCAGATTTCCGCTATGGGTGCTCAGTGGCTTCGCCGCGAAGATGTTCCAGAAGAAGTTTTGGAATCCGAGCGTCGCGTTGCAACCGAGAAGTCCTTGGCTGAAGGCAAGCCAGAGAAGATCGTTCCAAAGATTGTTGAAGGCCGCATGAACGCCTTCTTCAAGGAGACTGTGCTTCTCGAGCAGGCTTACGTTAAGGATCCATCCAAGAGCGTTGGCGACTTGTTCAAGGAAGTCGGTGGTGCCGCTTTGGCCTTCGCTCGTCTTGAGGTTGGCAAGGGTGCTGCTGAGTAAGCATTCTTTATGCTAAGAATCAATTTTGGTTCTTAAAACTAGTGGGTTGTGTGCATTTTTGCGCACAACCCATTTTTATATTTATTTTCTGTTTTATTTTCCACTTTATTTTCTGCTTTAATTTGTGCTTAAATATGAGCGTTTTATGTGTCGCGTTTTATAGATAAAATAGCAAAGATATACTTGCATTCGCCGTGATGACTGGAGGAATCTGTATGGCTATTGCACAAACGGAGGAAAGCAAGTCCCGTAGGGTTTTATTGAAGCTCTCAGGTGAAGCATTTGGCGGCGGCGCTGTTGGTATTGATACTCATGTAATTCGCAGAATTGCTGGGGAAATCATGTCTGCAGTACGAGATGGCGTTCAAGTTGCTATTGTTGTTGGCGGTGGCAATTTCTTTAGGGGAGCTGAACTTCAGCAGGCTGGTATCGATCGTAGCCGTGGTGATTACATGGGTATGTTAGGTACAGTTATGAATTGCTTAGCTCTTCAAGATTTTCTTGAACAAGCAGGTCAAGCTACTCGCGTACAAACTGCTATTACTATGGGACAAGTTGCTGAACCTTATATTCCATTAAAAGCAATCCGTCATCTTGAAAAAGGTAGGGTAGTTATTTTCGGTGCTGGTGCCGGTATGCCTTACTTCTCAACGGATACTGTTTCTATTCAGCGCTCTTTGGAAATTCATTGCGATGAAGTTTTAATGGGCAAGAATGGTGTAGATGGTGTTTACAGTGCAGACCCTCGCAAAGATCCTAATGCACGTAAATTCTTAACGTTAAATTATCATCGTGCTCTTGTCGATGGATTAGCAGTAATGGATGCGTCCGCACTTTCTATGGCTCGCGATAATAAACAAAAAATTCGCGTATTTGGTTTAGAGGGTGAAGGTAACGTAACTCGCGCACTTGTGGGTGAATCTATTGGCACATTAGTGTCTGATGCAGAACCAACATTTGCTTAAATATTACAAAGGAGAACAAATGTCAGCAATTATTGATCAAGCAAAAGATCAGATGAATAAGTCTGTGGAAGCCACTAAAGAGAATTTCATGGGTATTCGTACCGGTCGTGCTAACCCTGCGCTTCTTAATGGCATTATGGTTGATTATTACGGTGCGCCAACTCCAATTAAGGCTGTTGCTTCTATTGGTGTTCCTGAGCCTCGCACACTTTCTGTAACTCCTTTTGATGCTTCTCAAGCTAATGCTGTTGAAAAAGCAATTCGTGACTCCGACTTAGGCGTTAGCCCTAACCGAGACGGCAATGTTATTCGCGTAACAATGCCAGAACTTACTGAGGAACGCCGTAAGGAATACGTTAAGCTTGCTAAAACCAAGGCTGAAGAAGGCAAGGTTGCAGTACGCAATATTCGCCGTAAAGCTAAGGAATCCATTGATAAGTCAGTTAAAGATGGTGATCTTGGTGAAGATGAAGGCGATCGTCTTCTTAAGGAATTAGATAAAGTAACCAAGCAAGTTACTGATTCCTTGGATGTATTGTTAGAAGGAAAACAAAAAGAAATTATGGAAGTCTGATATTTCCTTAATTTCAAACTGAATGGGTGCCGTATGAGTCAACAAAAAAGTGATGATTTCGTCGATGATGTCAATCAAATTAGTAACGTTTCAGTTTCTAAAAAAGAAAGTGAACCTACTTTAAGTAAAGTTGATAATAGCGGCACTCATGCTTTAAATGATATTAATCGCAGAACCGGTCGCAATATGCCACAAGCTATTGCGACCGCTGCAGTGCTTGTTGTAGCAATTGTTGCATGCTTGCTTATAAGTATTGACGTTTTTGTTGTACTTATGGCAGCTTTTATGGTTCTTGCATTATGGGAATTACACGTCGATTTTGCAACTCTTGGATTACGCATTCCATTCGTAACATTATCTTTGTGTTCTCTTGTTACTATTTTTGCAACATACTATGCAAAATGGCATGCTGTTGTTATGGCAAGTGGTATTACAGCATCACTATTTCTTACCATAATTTGCGCAACTCTTAGTATTACTATTCCAGCTAGAACATTACATGCTGTAGAGAAAAAGCTTCAGGGTTTTTCGTCTACTAAATACGAGCATACGTTATTTACGAATACAGCTGTTTCGCTTTTTGTAGTTTTGTACATTCCGCTACTTGCTTCTTGCATTGTTCTTGCTTTAACTAATACGCGTTACGCTGTTGCGCACGCTATGCTACTAGTATTCTTGCCTGCTTTAAGCGACACTGGTGGCTTATTCGCTGGAGCTTGGCTTGGTAAGCATAAGCTTTCTCCGCGTATTTCTCCTAAAAAGTCTGTTGAAGGCTTAGTTGGTTCCATGCTTTTTGCAATTATTGGCGCGTACGCGATTATTGCAGGTTTTTATGGATCTTACTGGCTTAATTGCTGGTGGATGCCGTTGGTTATGGGTATTGCTTCTGGAATTGTTGGTACCTTCGGAGATTTATGCGCTTCTATGTTAAAGCGCGATATTGGAATTAAAGATATGGGACATTTGCTTAAAGGACACGGTGGAGTTCTTGACCGTGTAGATTCTATTTTGCTGTGTGGCCCGGTTCTTTTAGTTCTTTTGCATCTTGCTAATTTTTAATCTAGCAATCGTGGGTTTCAACTAAAATCGGCAACATGACAGTCTGCTATATTCCTTCACCAAGTATTTCACAGTTGACGCTTGGCTTTATACATATAAGATTTTATGCGCTTTCTATTCTTGCTGGAATTTTAATCGCAATGTGTATTACGACTCGTCGTTGGAAGCGAGTTGGTGGCGATTTTAACCAAATTTTAGATCTTGTACTAGTTAGTCTTCCAGCTGGAATTGTTGGCGCACGCTTGTATCACGTTATTACCACTCCAGAAAAGTTCTTCGGATCCAATGGTGACTTTTTAGAAATTTTTAGAATATGGAATGGTGGACTTGGTATTTGGGGCGGAATATTTCTTGGCGCGATAGCTGCTTGTGCTTTTTGCAAGTATAGAAAATATCCTGCTTCTTTACTTGCGGATGCTGCAGCTCCTGCTGTTCTTATTGCTCAAGGCGTTGGTAGGCTTGGAAACTGGTTTAATCAGGAACTTTACGGTGCTCCAACAACTTTGCCTTGGGGTTTGAAACTAAACTATGATGCAACTCAAGCAATCGGTCACGCTGAACGTTGCTACGATGGCTTAACATGCCCTGCAGGAACGTTATTCCACCCAACATTCTTATACGAAATGATTTGGAATTTTATAGGAGCAGCATTACTTATTGGTTTTGGAAAAGTTCTTTATAAAAAACTAAAAGCCGGCTCAATATTCATGCTGTACGTTATGTGGTACACGTTAGGGCGTGTTTGGATTGAATCGTTACGAATTGATTTTTCTCATGTTTTCTTAGGCGTAAGAATTAACGTGTGGGTTTCTATTATCGTATTTATTATTGCAACTGTAGCTTTTGCGCTTCTTCAACGCTCTAGTAGCACCAGAGACAGTCTTATTGAACGTCTTATTGATGTTACTTCAGATGAGCGTGAGCGCGAATCGCAGAATGCGAATGCGAAAATAAAATCTGGCTTAAATCAAAGCAAGTAATTAGTTATTTTGCATGCTAGTCTCTTGCATTTCCTAGAATGGAACGTATGAATATACAAATAGCACCTAGTATTCTTTCCGCAGATTTTTGCAATCTTGAGCGCGATCTTGACGCAATTTCAAATGCGGATCTTGTTCACGTTGATGTGATGGATCATCACTTTGTACCTAACTTAACTTTGGGAGAGCCAATTGTTAAGCGTATTTGTGAAGTAACTAAGCTTCCTGTTGATGTTCATTTAATGATTGAAGATCCGGATCGTTGGGCTCCTGAATACGCAAAGCTTGGAGCTTCCTCCGTTAGCTTCCACATGGGTGCAACTCATGCTCCTGTGCGTTTAGCTCGTCAGCTTCGCGATATGGGTTGCAAAGCATGCTTTGCTGTGCGTCCTGCAGAGCCAGTTGAACCTATTTTCGACATTCTTGACGAATTCGACATGATTCTTATTATGACAGTTGAGCCAGGCTTTGGCGGACAAAAGTTCTTAAGTAATCAAATGAATAAGGTTCGTCGTTTGCGCGATGAGATTACGCGTAGGGGACTTCAAACGCACATTCAGGTTGATGGTGGCGTAAGCCCTTCGACGGCTGCAACTGTTGCTGAAGCTGGAGCTGATGTGCTTGTTGCTGGTTCCGCAGTTTACGGTGCTGCAAGTCCAGCTGAAGCTATTGAATCTATTCGCAATACTGCTCAGGCTGCTTGGCGCGCTTAATTGAAAATTTTGGGGGCATATTTTATGTCCCCATTTTCTTAAAAACTTGAGTACTCGCTAGTAGGATTCAATTGCGTATTGCGCATTGCGTTTAGTAAAATGCGATTGAATCGAAAACTGAAATTAGTAGCTACTAATTAGTACTAATAATTACTAATTATCTATTATTGATTAATAATTAGTAATTAGTAATTAGTAATTAGTAGTTGGCAATTATGGAAGGTAATATGGTTAAGTTAGTTAGAAATCAGGAATATAGCCCTGAAGCGATGAATCGTGTACTAACTGTACCTAACTTAATCAGCTTCTTACGCATATGCTCAATACCATATATTGCGTGGCTAATTACGCAACATAATATGATTTTGTCTCTTGTTATTTTAGCTATTTCAGCATTCTCTGATTGCCTTGATGGTTATATTGCTAGGCGCTGGAATCAGGTAAGTAAATTAGGGCAAATTCTTGATCCTATAGCCGACAGGTTACTAATTGTTTGTAGCACTTTAGCTTTAGCAATTGCGAAAGTTATACCTTGGTGGGCGTTGTTACTAGTTGTGCTTCGCGACGTTATTATGGCGACTTTAGTTATTGTACTTGCGCAATATGGTTACGGTCCGTTGCCGGTTAATTTCGTTGGAAAAGCTGGAACTGCGCTTATTATGCTTGCAATCGTTTCTCTTATGATTGTTTACGCTGTTTCTACAGAAGCGATGTTTCCGCTTTATGCTGCTGCATTATCTTGTGGAATATGGGGTATTGTTTTGTATTGGTATGCAGGACTGCTTTATTATAAGCAAGCTTATATGCTACTTGTTAAACAAAAGGCAAAATAAGGCATGTAGGTGCATATGACTCAGCATAGTGTATTTATTGGCGCGCACAATAGCGACGATAGTAGCGAAAGCTTTAAATTAGAGCGCAGTGCTAATCTTACTATGCCTGAGTCTTTTGAATCTCCTGACGGCATAACATTATCTCGTAGACGTGCACTATTTTCTAGCTCATTTACTAATCTCGAATCTCACCATGTTGCTTTAAGCGCTAACCGTTTTGCTCATCATCATGATCGAAGACGATATGTTGATGATTATGCGTTGCGTTTGATTGATGATTTAACAAACCGTCCTGTTGACCCAATGTTTATGGATTCGCGTTTAAGTAAGCAGCCTGTTAAGCCTCTGCATCTTTGGTTTACGCGCACTATTGTGTTTCTTATTTGTATTGCTATCGGCACTGTTGGAAGCCAGTTCGTGCGTAAGCTTCACACTGATCCTAGAAAAGCAATACGTTCTTCATTAGCAAATGAGCTTGTTGGATACACTACTCGTTTTGACAAGCTTGTTAAAGAAGTAACTGTTTTACGAAATAATGTAGACCGCGAATCTCAGCGTATTACAACTCCTGAAGAGGATCAAGTTAGCAAATCGGATGATATTCTTAACGGAACTCGAGCTGTAGAAGGCTCTGGCGTTACTCTAACTATTGCTAATCCTCTTTCTGCAGGAAATGATGCAAGTGGTGGATCTTTGCCTCGTGAAACTAATGGCGCTAGAATCCGTCTTGTTACAGATCACGATATTCAAAAACTTGTGTCCGTATTGTGGGAATCAGGTGCGGAAGCTATCTCTGTTAACGGGCATCGAATCGGCGCTCAAACTTCTATTCGAGTTGCAGGTCAAACAATTCTTGTTGGCGTTAATCAAACACAAAGTCCTTATGTTATTGAAGCAATAGGTGACTCTAACGAATTAATGCGAGCGTGTAATGCGGCTTCTAAAACTCGATGGTACTCATCTCTTGTAAATGCAGGTATTACTCCGCAAATTTCACCTTCGAGAGTTATACGATTAAATGCATCTAGTACTGGTGATATAAACTTTGCAAATGAAAGAACTAGGAGATAAGCATGGCAGCAATTCTTGGCTTGATTTTAGGAGCGCTTATCGGCATAGTGGTACATCCAGATATTCCTGTTGTTCTTCAACCATATTTGCCAATTATGGTTGTTGCAGCATTGGATGCATTGCTTGGAGCTGCTCGAGCGTATTTTGAGCGAAACTTTTCGGATAAAGTTTTTGTTATTTCCTTCTTTTCGAACGTTATTGCGGCAACGCTGCTTGTTTTGCTTGGAAACCAGCTTGGCGTAGGTGCGCAATTGCAAACTGCTGTTATTGTTGTTCTTGGAATTCGTATTTTCTCTAACGTATCAGCAATTCGCAGATTCATCTTCAGGAGTTAGCATATGGTTCGCACGTTTTCTCATGCTCCTAAAGGTGACGATATTCTTCACAAGTTGCGCCGTCAAAGTGCGCATGATTTAGAAAGTGACGAAACTCAAACTGGTTCTTTCCCAGCTGTTCAGCATAAGGTAAAGCCTTCGTTAAGCGGTCATATTACCAGAACTCGCATGCTTACAGGCTTGCTTATGATGCTGTTGTGTGCGCTTTTAGGATTTGCTTATATGATTCAAGTTAATCGCAGCAGCTCTTTGCTGTACGAAACTATGAGCGAAGAAGAATTGACTAGGCTTATTACAGAGACTCACTCTCAAATTCAAAGCTTGGAAAGTAGAAAAGCAGAATTAACAGGTCAGCTTAATTCTTTGCGTGAAGCAGTTGATAAGCAGGATGAGGCTCGTCGAATTGCTCAACAGAATGCTCAAACTAACGGACTTATTTCCGGTCGCCTTCCAGCAATAGGAAAAGGTATTGTAATTCACATCACAGCTGGCGAAAAAGAAAATATTGATGCTGCTACAATGTTTCAGCTTATTGAAGAATTGCGTAATGCTGGCGTAGAAGTTATGTCTATTAATGACGTTCGTATTGTTACGTCAAGCTATATTTCTCAAACAAAGCATGGTCTTTTGTGCGATAGCGTGATGATAGAACCGCCTTATATTGTTAAGGCTATTGGAGATCCGCAGAATTTGCAGAATGCTGTGAATATTGCGGGCGGTGTTGGATCACGTTTGAAAATTAAATTTGGTGCTTCTGTAATTGTTTCGCAGTCTGAAGAGGTAGAAATTACTTCGACACGCGAACCAAAACAGTACCAATATGCCAAACCAGTCGAGTAACAAGGTAGAATAGCAAGTATGACTGAACCGATTCCTACCGCTGGCGAAACCACTATTATTGGTATGCCAGCTATTCATATTCCAATGAATACAACTTCTGATCGTCCTTTGCAGCAGGATGATTTTGAAACGATAGCAAAATTGCTGCCTGGAACCGCTTTGTTGATTTCAACTAGGGGAGCGGTGTCCGGTTCTCGTTATCTTCTTGACGAGGATTTGGTATCAGTTGGCCGTGATTCGCATGCTGATATTTTGCTTGATGATTCCACAGTTTCTCGTTCTCACGCAGTGTTTAAGCGCGTTAACGGCGTGTTTAGCATTGTAGACGCTGGTAGTTTGAATGGCACGTATGTAAATCGTGAGCGTGTTGAGGAAGCTGTGTTGCACAATGGCGATGAAATTATGATTGGCAAATTCCGATTGGTATTTTTCGCTCATGACTCAGTCACTGTCCGGTAATCAGGATGATGCTGTTCAGGGGGAGTTGTTTAACTTTTCTCTCTGCGCTGATCAATCCTGTGGATACCGCGGTAGCGTAGCTATGAAGGTTGCCGGTATTACTTACCGGCAACTTGATTATTGGGCGCGCAAACGCATTATAGAGCCTTCTATTAGCCCGTCTAATGGTTCAGGCTCTCGTCGTTTATATTCGTTTAAGGATATTGCGATTATGGCAGTTGCAAAAAGGCTGCTTGACGCTGGAGTAAATTTGGTTAATGTTACTACGGCTATTATTTTTCTAAATCGTTATTCTGAGTCGCGTTTGCGAAATATGACGATTATTTGTGACGGTCAGTCTGTGCAAGAATGTGATGAGAACCAGGAGAATATGCGTCGCATGCTGGCTTCTGGTTTTGCAGTATTTGCCATTGCTGTTGGTCGTATTATTTCTCGAGTTGAAGATGATTTATCTGCTGAAACTTCAATTGATGCCTGCAATTCCAGTGATGCTAATGATTCTAGTGATGTTAGTGAGTTTAAAGAGAAAAGCCATCAGTATAATCGCAAATCTTTTGCAAAAAATAGTTCAGCAAAAGGTGATTCTTGGAATCTTGTGCAAGAAACGTGGGGATAGTAAGTATGCGTGAAGCTATTATTTCTGCGGTTATTATTTGCTGGCTTGCGTCTGTTTCATTGTTTTTATTTAGTTCGTTTATTACGTTACGTTTTTTATTTAGATTTCAAAAAATCGCTTCTAAAAATTCTAAGGATTCTAAAAATTCTGTAGATTCTGTAGACTCTGTAGATTCTGTAGATCCTGAGCGTAAAAATGCAAAGCAGGAATGCAAGAGCGTGCAATTAATGCCTTGGAGCATTGTTATTACGCATTGTTGTGGGCTTCCGTGCGCAATGCTTTCTTACATGCTTTTGCATATTGCTTGTGATTTTGGATTTTTGCAAAGTGATTCTTATAATTCTTCACTATTTATGAATTCAGTTCTGATTTCTTCATATGTGATTGTTATTGGGCTTATTCTTGCGAATCTTTTCACTATGGTGTTTTGTGCGTTTAAGGTTTGTAAATAGCTAATTTGACATAACGTACATTATCGGGTAAATATAATATGGAATTATAATATGCGATTTATCCAACGAAAATAGCTAATACCGACATTTCCTTTACAGTTACGTATAGAAAATAACGTATGAACGCAAAATCCTCACAGCTTTAAGCAAAATATTCTAAAACAGCTGTGCTTAATTCGCTTACGTTATCAATAATTCTGTACGATCCGTGCGCTTTAAGCTCGCCAGGCTCAGCATAACCCCAAGCGCATCCCAAGCAATCTAATCCGCATTCTTTTGCGCCGTCAGCGTCAGTCCAACGGTCGCCAACCATAAGCGCTTTGTCGCCTTGAGCTGAATCATAACCAATCTCATCAAAAACGTAGCGAATAACTTGCGCTTTAGTAATACGCGACATATCTCTACTTGCGCCATAAATTCCGTCAATAAGATTATTAAATCCAAAATAATCGCAAATTGGCTTCATCTGATATTCAGGCTTGCAAGATGCAGTCGCCAAATAAAAACCTGCTTCGCGCAATTTAATAAGCTGCTCAGGAATACCATCGTATACTTTATTAAGCAAGCAGCCCGGAATTTTGTTTCCAGGAACATTCGGATCATCAAATGCAGCAATCTCGGAATAATATTTTCGATAAATAGCAAGACCTTGCATTTGCAGATTTTCCGGAACTTTAATTCGCTGGAAGGATTCCAAAATCGACGGTCCTATAAAACGCTGCATTTCAGCTTCGTCAGGAATAGGCTGACCTATTTCTTTCAAAGCAAGTTTAGCGCATGTAATAATGCCTTCATCAGATTTCGTTAAAGTGCCGTCAAGATCAAGCAGAACAACACGTCGTGAGTTATTTTTTGAAGACGTTGAGCATTCACTCATAATCAGGAATCCAACCCTCATGATGCATTTTCAGACGCTTATCAAGCAAAGTCTTCAATTCTTCTTCGCTGCGGCGTTCAAGAAGCATATCCCAGTGAGTGCGAGATGGCTTATTAAAATCATCATCCGGACGATCATCTTCGCCTTCGCGATGTGCAATTGTACCGCAGCGGCATTCCCATTCTTCAGGAACTTCAGCGCCTTGAGCAAAAGGAAGAATCGTGCGATGACCCTTTGGGCACACGTACACAACATCATTACGTGCAGCAAAATCTACATTATCGTCAGATTCCAATGATTTTGCGCCAATGCTCATACCGCGTAAACTGCGTTCTGCCATAGTATCTCCTTGTGTAAGTACTTAATAAAACTACCGAATTGCACGGACGAGACAATCTCATCTACGCAATTATTTTAAAATAAATAATATGCTTTCTATATTTCGTTACATGTTTTATTACATATTTTATTACATATTTTGTTATGTATTTCGTTACGTATTTCCTTATATGTTATACATCTGAATAAGATACAACACCACGATTCATTAGTTTTGCAGCTTCACGCGCGCATGAAGCAAGATTCGTATCAACTCCATCAATAGCTTGAAGATACTCTCCCGCTACAGAAAGTTGAGTAAGTAAATCTATAAGTCGTTTTGCTTGACGCACGAAGTCTCCGCCAGTGCTGTCAGTATTTTGCAAAATTTCAGCTAATTCAGCACCGTTAGCCCAATCGTACATAATATCTATTGCGCCAAATTCAAGTGGTCTTAATTCAGGCAAATGAGCATTCGCGCATAATGCACTAGTGCGCATAAACAATTCCTTCATGCGCAATACCGTGTTAAATATTGCGCCGTCTTGACCTCCTGGATATCGTCTTGGCTCCCCTGCTGAAGGCCCTCTAGATTCATAAACTAATGCAGACAAGCATGACAATAATTCAAGAGGCGTAAGATTGTTAAAAATTCCTTCGCAAATAGCTTCAGCAAAAACAATATCTAACTCGTTATAAAGTCTTCTAAGTAATTGTCCACGTTCAGTAAGCTTAAAAACATGGTTTTGTGAAGAATTTTCAGCTTGCAAATAATCCAAACTGTACAATACGTCACAAATATGGTCAAAAGTGCGTGCCACGGATCCAGTACGAGACTCATAACGTTCACGAACTTGTTCAAGTTCCTTATGCTCTCGCATCCAATGGTATCCCCAACGCAAATGTTGTTGAATATCCGGGCATCCTGCGCAAGGGTGATTGCGCTCAGCTTCACGCAAGCGCGCAATAGTTTCATCTAAAGCTTTAAAAGCTGCGGAACGCTCGGCATCAGTTTTGAATAAAGTGTGCTTAAGCTTACGGCGCTGATCATGCTGAGCATCCTTAAGTTGCATACGCAATTTCAGGAATTCAGCAAAATCGCCTTTATCGCAGTAGAATGCTTTCTCGTAGCCTTTAAGCGCCTCTTGAAGATCCGACATTCGTTCATGCAAACGTTGCGCTGAAGAATTTGCTTCCCACTGTGCAAAAGAGCGATCCAAAGTTGTGCGAGCAGTATCAACATCGCTTGAGTTGAGCAAATTAACAGCCATATTAAATGTTGGAACGAAGCTAGAATGCAACGGATACACGCGCTTACTAGAAAGTGCTGCAGCTTGTTGAGGCACAAAATCAGCGTGGTCTACAAGCACTGCGTGGCCAATATCATCAATTCCGCGCCTTCCAGCACGCCCTGTAAGTTGAGTAAATTCGCCTGGAGTAAGAGGAACGTGTCCTGTGCCATCAAACTTTACTAGCTTTTCTACAACAACGCTTCTTGCAGGCATATTTAAGCCCAAAGCTAGCGTTTCAGTAGCGAAAACAACTTTAATAAGTCCACGCTCAAACAGTGTTTCAACAATATGCCTAAATAGTGCAATCATTCCAGCATGGTGAGCTGCAAATCCTTGCTCAAGTGCAAAACGGAAGCGTTCAAAACTTAAAGCGTGCAAATCTTCTTTAGAAAGCTGATTTGCAACCATGCTGTCAACAATTTTACGAATCTCGTACATCTCATCGTCAGACGTAAGCGTTAAACCAGCATTCAAACATTGTTGAACAGCTTGATCGCAGCCTGAACGAGAAAATATGAAGTAGATTCCAGGAAGCATCCTCAAGTAATCTAATTCGTCAATAACAGCCCAACGTTTAGGAGTATGACGGCTAGCAGATTTATCTGCCTCAGCCACTCCCCTTTTAACAACGTGCTTTTTACCTTTTCTATAGCGGTATTTACTATCGCTGTACGATTCTTTACGGCGACGCGCTCTATGCTCCCAGTCGTTAAGTTTTCTAGTTAAAGCTGGGTTGACGCGTTGAGTAATATTGCCTTTTGAATCATGATCATACAAATCTAATAATTCAGGCTCTGTTTCAGAATCTTCTTGAATAACAACATGTCTTTCAAGCGGCACAGGCCTATGCTCGTCAACAACCAAATGAGTTTTTCCGCGCACAGATTCAAGCCATGCAGAAAAATCTTCAACATTCGACACAGTTGCCGACAATCCGATAATTTTTACTGATTTTGGAAGATGAATAATAACTTCTTCCCACACAGCTCCACGGAATTTATCTGCCAAATAATGAATTTCGTCTAAAACAACGAAGCCAAGAGATTGTAAAGTAATTGAGTGCTCATATAGCATATTTCTCAAAACTTCAGTAGTCATTACCACAATATCTGCTTCGGGATTTACAGAAGTATCCCCCGTTAATAAGCCCACTTTATCAGTGCCGTACAGTTCGCAAAAATCGTGATATTTTTGATTACTTAGCGCTTTAATTGGCGTAGTATAAAAAGCTTTTACGTTACGTTTTTGCGCAAGAAACACAGCAAAATCAGCAACAACAGTTTTTCCAGCTCCTGTTGGAGCTGCAACTAAAACGTTACTTCCAGCTTCTAAAGCTTCAATTGCTTCATGCTGAAAATCGTCTAAATCAAAAGGTAAGGAACGTTCAAAATTTGCAGCCATTGAACGTTCATGCTTAATAACTTCACGAAAAGCAGCAAAACGTTGCGCAGGAGACATCTCAACGTCACCGTTTTTGCAGTTATCTGTTTGTGAATTATGCAAAATATGCTCCACGCTATCTTTATTGTTCAAAATGTTTTATGAGCTTTATAGTTTAATATCTTCTTCTCGAAGCGATTTTTCATCCCAATGTTGCCAAATTTTCATATGATTCTCGCGAATTTTTTGATGGCGTTCAACAACTTTAGTACGCGTATATTCGTAACGTTCTGATGCAACTTTAATAGGCAAAGTAAAAAGAGGATCTTTAGGCTCGTTGCTACTTTTATTAGAATCGTTCAAAGCTTCAAACTTAGAAGTTGCAACATCTGCAAAACTAAAGCAAGTTTTGGCTAGTCTTATTGCACTTAAAACAACTACCGCCACTCCAGCGGCAATCATGCACAGCATAAACACTGTGATGACTAGCCAAATCCACCAAGGCATACTATTCCTCCGCGTTAGTGCTATCAGCGTGATTAACGCTTAACTCACGCTGAGCGCGCGCAATAATCATACTACGCAATGTTTCTGGAGCAACAGCTGTAATATGACGTGCGTGCGCAATGCAGAAAGCAACAAACCACGAGTCGGATGAAACAGTAAGATGAACTTTCACTCCGCTTCCATAAGGTTCCATAGTAGCGCCGGAAAGATTCTTCAAGAAATTCAGCTCAGTTTCGTCAGTAATAAAGCAAGTTTCTGTGCCATTATCGAAACTCCATTTACGAAGTTCGCTTACTGGAACGTCTGGAATTTCAAGTTGCGAAGTAGGCTCCACAACTTCTGCTCGCTCAATACGAGCAACGCGTAGAACCTGCCAAATTCGAGGCAAACCATTTGCTTTATTAATAGTTACATCTTTGGCAACTAAATCGCGCTTGTCTTCCGGAGTTTGCTTCTCAACGTCTGTCCAAACTGCAACGTAATACACGCCTTCATCAACATAAATTTTTGAAGGAGCAACAATCTTGCGGCGAGTTCGTCCAGCGCCGTCCGTGTATTCCATATCAAGCAGAGATTGAGAATTAATTGCGCTACGAACTATAGAGCAGTTTCGAGGCTCAATCTCGTACCCGGTTAAACTAAGCCATGGCGTTTGTCCTGGAAGAACGTGACGGCGTAAGCGCTTATACAAGGACTCGGCTTGCGCGCGCTGTTCAACAGGCAAAAGCAAAGAGTGAGCTAAATAATTAGCTGACGCTGTAAGCATGCTTAAATACTGTTGCGAAATGCCAGCAAGACGTTCCAATCCTAAGGAATTTGTGGCAGATACAATGCCCTCGTTTTCTAGTAGAGTCCAATCAATATCGAAGAATTGGCTTCCTGCCATTTCTCCATCGTCGGAAACAGTAGTAAGAGTATTAATATCTTTGTGAAGAATCGTCACAAAACGACGAAGCTCATCCTCATTCTTTGGCTTTCCAATAAAACGTTCAGCGAGTTCGTTTAATGGGAATTCTTCACCAAGATGAGCCGACAAGAACAGCATTAATCGCAAGCGACGGTCTACTTCACTACCAGTCTGGAATGAAGAGCCTTTCTTTGCGTGAGCTTTATCAGCTTCTTCGCTTTGTTCTTCAGTGTTTTGCAAAAGATTTTCGTTGTTTTCTTCGTTATTAAGATGCTCATTTTCGTCGCATGATGCAAATTCAACTGCTGCGTGCAAACGACGGTGGAAAGCGTCAACTGCCTCTTTAGGGCTTATAACGCTTGAGCCTGGATGCTCGAGAACGAACATTGCTAAGTCGTCTGCATCCGTATAAGCAACATTCAAATGTTCTCCGTCAACATCAACAGTTGCTGCAAAACGTCGAGAGTCAATAACTTTCACTAACGAATCTGGAAGCATTTGAGTGCCTAAACCTGGAGCAATAGAGTCCAAACCTAAGCCAGGAATAGGAGTTTGAGGAACTCGAGGCGCTGTGCGAGAAGTGCGCTGCTGATCGTGCTGATTTAATTCAAGAGAAGAAATAGACATCGATCGTGCAAGATAATTAGCAGTAGCAAGCACCGGCAATTCAGACTGGTCGAATCGCATACGTACGCGAGGCTCATCGCCTAATTGCAAACGGTAAGACGCAAAATCTTGTCCTTCAGATTTTGAAGAATATTCAGGTTGCCTAGATTCAATAGCAATGCCCATTGCTGCAAGCTTTGCGCGATCGCGCTGGAACTGCTTAGCAAATGCTGCTTTTGCAGCTTGATCTGCAAGTTCACCGTATGAATCTGCGTATGCTTTTACGCGCTGTGCAATTTGCCGCGAAGTTAACCATTGCGGGAATGCGGAAGACAACACAGCTAATACATCAAGCTCGTGTTTGCCCCATTTGTCGGAAAAACGTCGCCTTCCGTTGCTTCCTTCTACCATTAGTCCTCACGTATCGTTATTAGTTCTGTTTATTTATGCGATAATTCATACAAGTAATTGTTGTATTCACATACTTACTTGAAGTGCAATATCACAAGTGCCTTTTCTATTTTAATGGTGTTTTGCGGTACGTGTGGACATTTTTTCAAAAAACTTATAATAATTATATATTTTTTATTCACACGAATACAAACAACGTTGAAAATACGCCATTTTTCCGCGACACGCCATATAAATTTTTTTCTATAAATATTTATTTCTAAGTATTTATAAGAATCGTAATCCAACGAAAATTTGCTTTAAACCCAAGAATCTGGCTCAATTCCTTGAGGACCTACAAATTCTCCATTCGGAACATAACTCGGCTCCCCTCTATCTTCTAATACTGCATCAGAAAACATAGAAACTTGGTTGCCGAAAGTCCAATCTCCGCGAATTGTTACCGATTTAGCTGCAGCAAGTGCAGGAACAGAATACGGGAATCTTTCGTTAAAATCGTTAATATTTTTGTAGTAGCGTGGATCTAAATCAATATCTGGGAAAATATAATTTCCATCTTCCATCTCGTACGAATCAGTAAGATGGAAGCGATCCGAACGCATAATAAACAAGTCGTTAGTTGTTTTTACTGGTAAGAATCGCATGCGATCTACTTCTACGCAAATTGCGTCATCAAAAAGTGAAGCTACTGCACCCATAGCAGTTTCTAATTGCACTACTGGAGTACTAGTTTCATCTGTTGGATCAACAGTTTTTCTATTACAAATAACAGGAAGAGGTAGTATTCCGTTGTATTCTTCCAACTTTTTTTGTAAAGCGTCAACTCGAACCCAAATATTGTTGGTATTAAAATATGGGTGTTTTTTAATACTTTGCGCGCTTCTTCGATCTTCAGGATGAACTTGCGTCATTTCGCGCAGCATTAAGCGGCCGGTTTGAGCATCCCTAACAATATGGCCACCTTTTCGATCTGCTTGAGTTCTTTTAGCAACTTCAATCATGATTGGAGCGCCAGTGTTTTCAAAATGTTGAGCAAGAGTTCGAGACGGCCTTGCGCCTAAATTATCGGAATTTGAAATAAACAAGTATTTAATGCCATGTTCTTGTAGCGTTCGCAGCAAATCTGATTCCCAAAGAGTTGAGAATATGTCACCGTGGCCAGGCGGGCACCATTCAAGAGAAGTGTCTTGTTCGCAAGTAACAGGCTCTCCTGTTTCTTCCACTAATTTTGGTTCTTGATGCTGAATAATTTCTACAGGAATTTCTTCTTGAATAAATTTGCGATTTCGTTTAAGCACTTGCAAAGTGTCTTTAGAAGTGCGGAAGGAATTCATAAAAATAAGAGGAAGATCTACGCCTAATCTTTGCCTTGCTGTAAGAACTTGGCCAATAATAATGTCAATAAAACGCATTTGACGAGCCTTGTGCCTGCGAACAGGAAGAAGAGACTTAGCGCAGGACAATCCCATAGATGTGCCCAATCCTCCGTTAAGTTTAATAAATGCTGTTTTTGCAAATGCGTTTACTGCTTTATCGTGATCGATAGTTTCATAAATCTCATGAAAATTAGGAACAGTTTTGATTGGTTCTACTGTGCTTTCGCGAATAAATTCACTTGACTGATCGTTGCGCCACACATCGTACAAGTGAGCAAATTGTTCTATAGCAGTATCGCTCATATTGTGTTCGCGCATCTTTGCAGCGGACAACTCAAACGCGTCATCCATGTAAAAGCCTCCTCGTATGCATGTGACCCTAATAGTTTAGCGATTTGTGTTGCTATGCGCAAACATTGCTTCGTTTTTTATGCATATTTGAAGTTATTTTCACATTTTTATCAAAGTTTAAGTAATTTAGTAGCAATTAAATAGAAAATAAAAGCGTACAAAAATAGAAGCATTTAAAAAAATAAAAGCGTAGCCAATAACAATGCTATTGACTACGCTTAGTAATTTATTTATTTATTTACTTACTTATTTATTTACTTATCTTTTGAATAATCTTCATCATCTTCTTCTGGCTCATCGCCTGTTTTTAGATGATGCTCATCATATCCTTGCAAGTATTTCGTGTGACGCCAATGGTGAATAGAAGCGTTAGTACCACGGTGGTGAACGTGATACTTTCGAGGAGTACCACCATAAGGTAGCTCTTTAACTTCGTCTGCCACTGCCATCTGGTTCACGTTAGAAGGATCCATAATTGCGATTGGTGCAACAGGGTCTGCTTCTGTTGGTGCTGCAGTACGATTCTGCAAATGAGAAGGTAGCCATTCTGCAAACCACGACAAAGCAAGGCAAATCAAGAAGTAAATAACTGCTGCAACGCTTAAGGTTTGCAAAATATTAAAGTACATTGATCCAAGTCGACGAGATTCCTGAAGCAAATCAGTGTACATAATAATCGAACCAAGAGCAGTATCCTTCAAAACAACCACAAGCTGAGTTACAGCTGCAGGCATCATAGCAATAATAGCCTGCGGCATTTCGATTTGCGTAAGAGACTGGTACTCGTTTAAGCCTAATGCTAACGAAGCTTCACGCTGACCGTTTGGAAGATTACCAACGCCGGATCGCACTAATTCTGCTACAACGGAACCGTTGTACATAATCAAAGCCAAAACTACAGCCCAGTAGGATGCATCTTTCATACCGGAAAGTGCAAAAGCTCTCCACAAGAAAATCATAAGCATTAATACTGGTACAGCTCGGCAGAATTCAACGATTATTGCAGAAACGCCGCGAATAAGGAAATTCGGAAGCAAACGCAATAAGCCGAATAATAAGCCAAAAACAATAGAGCCGACTACTGCAAGCAAAGACGCTTTTAAAGTCATCCATAAGCCTGGTAAGTAAAAATCAATCCAAGCTTCAGACTCTAATGCTGGATTCCACAACACCCAAGAAAGCTGGTTTTCGCCCTCAGGAGGATTGCTTAAACGCATCAAAATAGCAATAACTACGGCAGCAAAAAGGAATCCTGCAATAATATTTGCAATGCGGATCTTCTTAAGTGCTTTTGGACCTGGAGCATCAAATAATAATGATTGTTCACGTTTTTTAGCCATCGCTATCACCTTCTTACAGCAAGCTTGTTAGACAAGTATGTTGTCAAAATGCCAATAGGAATAATGAGAATGATGTATCCCAAAGCGAATATTAAGAAGATTGGAACAATCAAATCCGCATGCTTCTCAATCATTTCGCTCATCATTGTTGAAGTTTCTGTGGCAACTGACGCTGCTGCTGCAACTGTAGAATTCTTAAGCAACGCAATAAAAGTGTTACCCAATGGTGCTACAGAACCGCAGAAAGTTTGTGGCAAAATAACTTGGGTTGCTGACTGGAAGAAATTTAATCCAAGAGCTCGGCAAGCTTCCGCTTGGCCAACAGGAACAGTATTAAGGCCGGATCTTAAAGATTCGCACACAAATGCTGCAGTGTACAAAGACAAGCCAGCAATTGCAAGCCAGAAGAAATTCACTTCAAAAACTGATGAGAATCCGAGTTTAAGCTGAGCGTACACGCCTAAAACCGTGAAAACCATAATTATTGTAAGAGGCATGTTTTTAAACAGCTCAACGTAAGCGGTTGCCACCATGCGCAAGGATGCAACTGGGCAAATGCGCATAGTAACAAGTATTATGCCAATAATTGTGGAAAAAAGTATACTCCATAATGTGATTTCAATATTAACCAAGAAAGCTCCTGGAATATTGTATTCACTAAAAAGTTGCACGAAATCTTGCATGTTAGTTCTCCCCCTCTTGAGGAATTGGCGGATTATACTTTGCGTTTGGCTTAAAACCAGTTCCGCGCAAATTATCGTCCAGTGCTCTCTTCCAAGAACCGTTGCGCATCATGTCTTTTAATGCTGCGTTGATTCGTTTTGCCAAGCGAGTGTTGCCTTTTTTGATACCAATTCCGTAATATTCTGCGGTAAATGGTTTGCTAACAAGCTTTAAGCGTCCTCTTGAAGCGGTTGCTAAGCCTGCGAGAATAATATCGTCTGTAGTTACAGCATCCACAATGCCGGAGAATAATGCAGTTGCACATTCCGCATAACCTGGCTGTTGCATAAGTTGCACTTTTGAAGAGAACTTCTCTTTAATAACTATTGCAGATGTTGAACCGGAAACTGAGCATAAACGCTTTCCGTCCAAATCGTTTGGACCGTTTACTTTATGCTCACTCTTACGAACTAATAAATCTTGACCAGCAACAAAATATGGACCTGCAAAAGATACGATATTCTTACGAGCGTCCGTAATCGAATATGTTGCTACAATCATATCGACGTCACCGTTTTGAAGCATTGTCTCTCGCTGCTTAGATGGTGATTCTTTCCATACGATTTGATCTTCTGAATATCCGAGCTTTTTGGCAACATATTTAGCAACGTCAACGTCGAAACCTACGTAAGTTCCGGCTTTTTTGAAGCCCATGCCAGGCTGATCAAACTTAATGCCAATTCGTATTACTTTTTTACCGTCGCTGCGGTCGCATGCTGTAAGAGGCATAACGCAGCAAACTGTACAAAGCACTGCTAATATCGCACGAAAAATGCGATTATGTAATATTTTCATATCTTTTCCCTTCATAAGAACTGTTTTTCATAGTTTCAGCAGTAATAGCTAAAAAATGAAAATCGCTATTAGTGCGTAAGAATCTTGGAAAGGAAATCTTTTGCTCGATCAGTTTTTGGATGCTCGAAGAATTCTTCTGGAGTACCTTGCTCGAGGATTTGGCCGTCTGCCATGAACACAATACGATCTGCTGCCTTACGAGCAAAGCCCATTTCGTGCGTAACGCAAATCATTGTCATTCCTTCTTTTGCAAGCTCGACCATAACGTCAAGAACTTCGTTGACCATTTCTGGATCAAGTGCAGAAGTTGGTTCGTCAAAAAGCATGACTTTTGGTTGCATTGCAAGAGCGCGAGCAATTGCAACACGCTGCTGCTGGCCGCCTGAAAGCTGAGATGGCATTTTATTTGCTTGATTATCAACGCCTACTCGAGTAAGCAATTCCATTGCGAGTGTTTCTGCGCTTTGCTGATCCATATGACGGACTTTCATTGGCGCAAGAGTTACGTTTTCAAGAATCGTCTTGTTTGCAAAAAGGTTGAAGGACTGGAACACCATTCCAACTTCTGCACGCAAAGCAGCAAGCTCTTTGCCTTCTTGAGGAAGTGGATTACCATCTATGCGAATATCGCCAGAGTCGATTGTTTCGAGACGGTTGATTGTGCGGCACATGGTTGATTTACCAGAACCGGATGGGCCAATAATTACGAGAACCTCGCCCTTATTAACAGTAAGATTAATATCTTTAAGAACGTGAAGTTTGCCATAATGCTTTTCAACATGGCTTAATTCAACGAGGGGATTTGCCGCTTGGTGCACTTTAGCAGTGCTAATAGTCATATCCTCGGCGTTTGGATTTGACTTTGATACTTGCTTATCCATAAAAAGAAGTCTAGCTAAGCTGTGTTACGGTTATTTATCACTATCGTTACGTTTTGTAACTCTTACGTTACAAATAAAGCCGTTGATTGCGATTATTAAACCAACAATCAACGGCTTCGTAACAATTAAATTTTACAAGTAACTATTTACTCGTCTTCTTCTGGATCGTAGTCGACACCAGTTTCTGCGCGCTGCTCGTCCGAAATTGGAGCTGGAGCGCCAGTGAGAGGATCGCGGCCACCGCCAGCCTTCGGGAAGGCGATTACGTCGCGGATTGAGCTTGCGCCTGCCAAAATTGCAGCAGTACGATCCCAACCCAAAGCAATACCTGCGTGAGGTGGAGCACCGTACTTGAAAGCTTCAAGCAAGAAGCCAAACTTTTCGTCAGCTTCAGCCTTGTCAATTCCAAGCACGTTCAAAACACGATCTTGAATATCGTCGCGGTGAATACGAACGGATCCGCCGCCCATTTCGTTACCGTTGCAAACAATATCGTAAGAATCGCTCATTGCATGCTCAGGATCTTTATCGAACTTATCAATCCAATCAGCAGATGGCATTGTAAATGGATGGTGCATAGAAGTCCACTTTGAGTGACCGACTGCAACATCGTCATCATCTGGATCGTCAGTGCGCTTAAACAGTGGGAAGTCAACAACCCAAGTAAAAGCAAACTCGTCAGGATGAAGCAAACCTGCGCGGCTTGCCAATTCAACACGAACTGCACCAAGCAAAAGCTGGGAAGATTCGCGGCTGCCTGCTGCGAAGAACACTGCGTCTCCGTCTTCTGCTCCAACAGCTTCCTTAAGTCCTGCGCGCTCTTCTTCGCTAAGATTCTTAGCAACAGGGCCTTTAAGCTCGCCATCTTCGCCGAAGACTACGTAAGCTAAGCCCTTAGCGCCACGCTGCTTAGCCCAATCCTGCCAAGCATCAAACTGGCGACGAGGAGTTTCAGCGCCACCCTTAAAGAGCACAGCACCAACGTAAGAAGCTTGGAATACGCGGAATGGAGTGTTCTTAAAGAAGTCAGTCAACTCAATAAGAGGATTTCCAAAACGCAAATCTGGCTTATCGGAACCATACTTATCCATTGCTTCCTGCCAAGTAATACGAGGCAATGGAAGAGTGATTTCGTGACCAGCTTCTTTCCAAATAGCAGCAATAACGCGCTCTGCCATAGCCATAACATCTTCCTGGCTTGCAAAGCTCATTTCCATATCAAGCTGAGTAAACTCAGGCTGACGGTCCGCACGGAAGTCTTCATCACGGTAGCAGCGAGCAAGCTGATAGTAGCGTTCAACGCCAGATACCATAAGAAGCTGCTTCAAAAGCTGTGGAGACTGTGGAAGTGCATACCAAGAGCCTGGAACCAAACGAGCTGGAACAACGAAATCTCGAGCGCCTTCTGGAGTGGACTTAATAAAGGTTGGAGTTTCAACCTCAGTGAAGTTCATGTCTTCCAAAGCGTGACGAGCAGCCTTAGCCATATCGGAACGCAACTTCAAATTACGCTGCATTGATGGGCGGCGCAAATCAAGATAACGATACTTCAAACGCACATCTTCGCTAGGAAGCTTGTTTTCAGACTCGTTTTCCAAAGCTGTAGAAACTTGGAATGGCAAAGCGTCAGACTTTGCAAGAATATTAACAGTTTCTGCAACAATCTCAATCTTGCCAGTGGCCAAATGGTCATTCTCGTTACCATCTGGGCGCAAGCGAACTTCACCAGTTACTTGCACAACGAATTCGCTACGCAATGGACGCGCAGTTTCTTCATCGTAAATAACAACTTGCACTAAGCCCGTGTTATCACGAACATCAACGAAGGCAACGCCACCGTGATCACGGCGACGATCAACCCAACCAGCGATGGTTACTTTTTGCCCGACCAACTCTTCAGTCACTTCAACGGCATGATGTGTGCGATACGCCGTCTGGCTCATAAGTCCACTTCCTCTACAATCTAATTTTGATATATTCATTTGTTTCTATTGACACTATTTTGCGCTTAAAATTCAGGCAAATTTGCAAGAACATTATTTAGCGCAAGAAACTGTCTGCCGGGCATAAACAGTATCCGGTTGCCAAGACGTGGCATCGGCGGATTCCTGCTCGCCTGTAATAATATTTTTGACTTCATCGTGAGAAGACTCAGATTCAGTACTGTCAGCTGGGAACCATACGTAAGGAATACCAAGCTTATCTGCATACTTGATTTGCTTACCAAGTTTCGCTGCGGTTGGTGCAACATCGGCTGCAATACCGCGTTCGCGAAGCTTTCTAGCAATTTCATTGCATGCTGGACGATCTTCTTCATTCCATACTGCAACCATTACTGCAGCAGGAGAAACTCTAGAAACTGTAGCGCCTGCAGTGTGAAGCATATAAGAAAGTAAGCGAGACATGCCAATAGACAAACCTACGCCTGGATACTTCTTCTTACCTTGCGAAACAAGATTATCGTAGCGTCCTCCAGAGCATATAGAGCCTAATGATGCTGCATTATCAAGGAAAGTTTCGTAAACTGAACCAGTGTAGTAATCAAGTCCACGAGCAATCTTCAAATCAGCAACCACTGCACCCGGACGAATGCGCGCTGCTTCGTCAACAATCATTGCCAGTGTTTCAACACCTTGCGAAGCTAAAGCATACGATTCGTTATCCTCGCTTCGGAAAATATTGTGCTTATCGCATAATTCGTCAAAACGAGACTTCAACTCTTCGCCTGTTCCAGCAGTAAGCTCTGCTAATTCCAAGCATGCTGCAGCTTGAGAATCCGTAGCACCGCACTCTTTTACCAAAAGCTTAGCTACTTCTTCAGCGCCGATTTTATCAAGCTTATCGATTTCTCGAAGTACGCCTTCGATATCGGTTAAGCCAACACCACGGTAGAAGCCTTCAGAAAGCTTACGATTATTAGCGTGTACCGTTGCTTTAGGAAGACCAAACTTGCGTAAACGTTCAAGAGCTTCAACCATTACAAGCGGTAACTCAACTTCGTAGTGAGATGGAAGTTCACCATTTCCAACAACATCAATGTCTGCTTGAACAAATTCACGGAATCGTCCTTCTTGCGGACGCTCGCCTCGCCAAACTTTTTGCATTTGCCAACGCTTGAATGGGAATGCTAAATCTCCAGTATGTTCAACTACGTAACGACTTAACGGAACAGTTAAATCAAAATGTAAACCGATTCGATCTTCAACTGGAGTGTCAGATTCGTGTCCAACTTCTTGCAAACGCGATAATAAATAAATTTCTTTGCTAGTTTCGCCTTTTTTCAACAAACTTGAACCCTGCTCTACGGCACGCGTTTCAATGCCAATAAAACCATTGAGTTCAAAGACTTCTCGTAGCGTGTCAATTACTTGCTGTTCTACAGCGCGTTCGCCAGGAAGCCATTCAGGGAAACCTGAGATTGATGAGCCTTGTACCATGTCCACTATAATAGGTGGTGTTGCGGAAAAATCATGGCTTACCGTCATACTTATTCGTAACACTGTTACCGTGCATCTGCTGTAAGGAGTCGACCGTGACCGAACAGACTAAACCTGAAGAAAATACTCAATCCACTACTACCCCAAAGCCACACGCGCCGTCGCCGGCTAGCTTCGCGCATAAAGCTCGTGTTGTTGCTGCGGCACCAACTATTTCCTATAGTGAGGAAGACATTAAAGCCGCGAAAAGCTTTGGCCGAGTTGATGAAAATGGCACCGTTTACGTTAGTGAAAATGGTGTTGAACGTGAGGTCGGTCAGTATTCCACTGGCACTCCTGAGGAGGCTTTGACTTTCTACATTCACCGCTATCTTGATTTGAAGATTAAGCTCGATTTGTTTGCTAAGCGTTTGGAATCTTCAAACGTAAAGTCGAAAGAAATTGACGAAACGCTTAACGCTTTGAAGGATGAGTTAGAGAATCCTGCAGCCGTTGGTGATCTTGCTGCTTTGCGTGCTCGACACGCCGAGCTAAAGGCAAAAGGCGATGAAAAAAAGGAAGCAATCGCAAAATCTCGAAAAGAAGCTCTTGAAAAAGCTTTGAAAGAGCGTGCAAACATAGTAGAACGTGCTGAAGCTTTAGTTGCACAAATGAACGAATCTACTAATTGGCGTGAGCTGAACGATAAATTGCGTGCGCTTTTTGACGAGTGGCAAGAGCATCAGCGCACCACTATTCACTTGAACAAAGCCGATGCTGACGCATTATGGCAGCGTTTCTCCAAAGCTCGTTCCGCATTCTCCCAAGCTCGTAACTCTTGGGTTAAGGAGCGTGAGCATGTGCGTAATAATGCTAAGCAACTTAAGGAAGCTATTATTGCTGAAGCTGAAAGCTTGAAGGATTCCAAGGATTGGCGTGAAACTTCAATGAAGTTCAACGCTTTGATGGATCGTTGGAAGAAGGCTGGAAATGCTGGCCGTCAGCATGATGACGCTTTGTGGACAAAGTTCCGTGAAGCTGCTGATGCTTTCTACCATGCTCGTCAGGCTGACCGTGAAAAGTTGAACGCTGGAGAGCATGAGAATCTTGCAAAGAAGGAAGCTTTGCTTGTAAAAGCAGAAGCATTGTTGCCTGTAGAAAATGAAGAAGCAGCTAAGAGTGCTCGTAAGGCGTTGTCTCAAATTCAGGAAGAATGGGATGCTATTGGTTTCGTTCCTCGTGAAGACATGCGTCGTATTGAGTCTCGCTTGAACGACGTCGATAAGAAGATTAAGGCTGTTGAGGAAGCTGCTTGGAGGGATGCTGATCCTGAAGCTAACGCTCGTAAGTCCAGCTTTGCTTTGCAATTGGAAGCGCAGCTTGAAGAGCTTAACGCTGCTATTGCAAAGGAAACTGATAAGAAGCGCAAAGCTAAGTTAGAAGCTGAAAAAGCTACTAAAGAGCAGTGGTTGAACGCTGTTAAGTAACTAGTTTTATAAATTAGTTTTATAAATTAAATGAAAATATGGGGTGCTTGAAAAATCAAGTTACCCCATATTTATTTTTGATTAGATTCTTCCATTAAAGATTTAGCAAGTTGCACGAAAGTATTAGCTAATTGAGAGTCAGCTAACTTTCCTTCTTCGTCTAGTACTGCAGGACGCCCAGATTCGCCAATTTCTCGAATACTTGGATCCAATTTTAGCTGAGCTAAAAGAGGCACGTTTGTGTTAAGAGCTTTGCAAAGTTGCTCACTTACTCGTTTCCCGCCTCCGGAACCGAATATTTCTAAGCGCTCGCCGTTATTTTCAAACCAGCTCATATTTTCAACAACTCCGCGCACTTTTACTGGAATTTGTAAAGCCATAAGTCCTGCCCTAACAGCTACGTCCGAGGCGCTAGGTTGAGGGGTTGTAACAACAACAAGCTCAACATTAGGCAAAGATTGCGCAACAGCTAAAGCCATATCCCCTGTGCCTGGAGCTAAATCAAGAAGCAAAACGTCAGGATTCCCCCACCAAACGTCTGAAAGAAACTGTTCTAAAGAGCGCTGTAAGCGAGGTCCTCTCCACAAAATTGCGCGGTCGGTTCCAGCAAACATGCCAATAGAAATAAGCTTTACTCCCCAAGACACAACCGGCATAAGCATTCCGTTAAGATTAGTCGGTTGAGATTTTACGCCGAACATGCGCGGCAAAGAAAAACCGTATACGTCCGCATCAATAGCTGCAGTATCGTAGCCTAAAGCTGCAAAAGTTGCAGCTAAATTAGCTGTTATAGAAGATTTTCCAACGCCGCCTTTACCGGACGCAATAGCAAAAATTCGCGTGCGTGTTCCAGCTTTGTTAAAAGGATTCTCTTTACGCTCGGCTTTTAAATCTGCTACTAGCTTTTCTAGCTTACTTTTGCTCATAGCTGTAGCAGTAACATGAGGAATAAGCGTTGCTTGAGGATATTTAGATACAGCTTCTTGAACGCGTCCTGTAATAATTTCCGCGAGCGGACAATTTGGCACAGTCAGCTCAAGATTAATTTCTACATCATAAGCTGGCTTTTCGCTTAAGGCTTTAGCTTCTTTAACATGCACGCCTGTTACCATATTTAGTTCGGTAACTGAGCGTCCTAATTCTGGATCAATAACGCTACCCAGCAAATCGTAAACTTGTGTTTCGAGTTCGCTTGTGCTCATGCGTTATGATTCCGTTTCGTTGTTGGTTGCGTTGTTATTGTCGTCGTTAGTTTCGCTGCTTGCATCGCCGCTAGTTACGTCGTCAATATCAAGCTCAGATTCTTTTTCAAATTGTAGTGCTTTTTCTACGCTACCAGTTTCCAAAAGAATACCGAATTGACGCTCGTTAAGCATAGTAATACCGAGTTCTTGCGCTTTAGTTGCTTTAGAACCTGCATTTTCTCCAAGAATTACGCAATAAGTATTCTTACTTACGGACCCAGAAGCTTTACCTCCTCGAGATGTTATTGCCTCCTTAGCTTCATCTCGACTAAATCCTTGTAATGATCCCGTTACAACAACTGTTTTGCCTTGTAGAGTTTGCGGAAGCTCATTATTTTCAACTTTGCCAACTACTCCGGCTTCTTTCCATGCTTCTAGCACTTCAGCTCGCCAATTGTTGCTATCTTTAGCTTGCTTAAACCAGTCGTAAACAGCTTGAGCAATTTCTGGGCCAACGCCATCAATTTGAGTAAGCTCTTCAACCGACGCGTTTGCAATATTTTCTAAAGATCCTAATTTTGCTGCTATAAGACGCGCTGTTGGAGGGCCTAGTCTGCGAATAGAAAGAGCAACTAAAACTCGCCACAATGACGCATTTTTGCCTTTTTGAGCTATTTCTTCAAGCATGCTACGCGTAGTTTCTGCAGGTCTTGTGTACCAAGGTACGCTAATTGTTTCTTTAGAATTGCTGCCAGCTCGCTTATCTTTCCAAAAAACTACTTTCGCATCTTTAGGAACTTGGAATTTAGGATATTGAGGATCCCATTCGCTATTTTCGTTTGAAGATTCAGCAAATTTAGCTTCTAGTGTGCGAGTCCAGAAAGCTCTTACTTGATGCCAAAGACCAGATCCGCCTATTTTGCGAGTGCGCTTTTTAAATTTTCCGTCTTTCCCAGCTTCTTGCCACTCTTCAACAAGAGGAATCTCCTTCCAAACCATAACGTTTCGTAACTCGTCTGCAGTAATGCTAAATAATCCAGCTTCACTTTTAAGAACTGCAGATTGCGGTTTTGGTAATGTTAAGCCCTCTTCTGGCACATATGGTTGCTGAGTTGAGCCTCGCTTAATTACAATCTTGTCCATGTTTGGGCAATAAACTTCCGCAGTATTCGGCCTAGAATCTTCAGGATTCGTAAGCGCTAAAGCCGCGTTATCTCCCAAATTTTCAATATCGAAAGCTTGCCTCGAAGCCAAGTGAATTATGCGCTCAGTAAGTTGCGCTGGGCAATTTTCAACATTTGGGCAACGAATATCTTTATCCCCTTCTTTTGCTGGAGCTAACTTAGTTCCACAAGATGGGCAATATTCAGGCATAACAAACTTTTTAAGCTCGTTTTCCCTACCTTCCCTAGCTTTAAGCACAGGTCCAACTAATTCTGGAATAACATCCCCAGCTTTGCGCACTACAACAGTGTCTCCAATAAGCACACCCTTATGCTCAACTTCGTAGGAATTATGTAGCGTTGTGCGAGAAATAGTCGATCCTGCCACAGTTACTGGTTCAAGAACTGCCACAGGAGTTACTCTTCCTGTTCTACCAACTTGAACAATAATATCCTTCAAAACTGTGTTTACTTCTTCAGGAGGATACTTATACGCAATAGCCCATCGAGGTGCTCGAGAAGTTGAACCAAGCTGTTTTTGCAACGCTCTGTCGTCAACTTTTACAACAATACCGTCTAATGCGTGCAAAATATTTGCCCTATGCTCGCCGTAATAGTCAATCATGTCTTGAATTTCAGCAAAATTAGTGACTTTACGCGTGTACGGAGAAATTGGCACACCCCACTGTTGGTAAAGCTTGTACGCGTCAGATTGGTTAAAACTAGTTTCGCTATTAGCGCGCGCTGTATTTTCCTTCCAACGGAGTTCGCCTAAACCGTGCGCAAAAAAGCTTAAACGACGTGTTGCTGTAACACGAGGATCTTTTTGACGAAGCGAACCAGCAGCTGCGTTTCTAGGATTTGCAAAAGCAGACTTTCCAGCATCTTCCTGCTCGTCGTTAAGCTTACGAAAATCGGACCATTTCATAAAAACTTCGCCGCGAATTTCTACAAATTCAGGAATATCTTCAGGATTTTCCGCGTGAAGTTGCGATGGTATTTCTTCAATAGTTCGAACATTAAGTGAAATATCTTCTCCGGTTACGCCGTCGCCTCTAGTAAGACCTTGCTCAAGAGTGCCGTTTCTATAAATAAGATTTAGCGCTAAACCGTCGATTTTTACTTCGCACGTCATAGGAAGCGGTTTAGATTCAGGCCATTTAAGATCGCGCAAAACGCTGTCGTACCAGTCGTGTAATTCATCAAGCGAAAACACGTCATCCAAACTCATCATGCGCGAAGGATGTTTTACGGAAGTAAAATCGTTAGAAAAAGTTCCGCCTACGCGGTGCGTTGGAGATTGAGGCGTATCAAGTGTTGGGAATGCTGCTTCTAACTCGCTTAGTGTGCGCATGCGAGCGTCATAAGCGGCATCAGAGCTTGTTGGAGCGTCCTCAACATAGTAGGCAATTTGATCAGATTGCGCCCAAGCTGCAAGTTTTGCCCACAAATGCGCTGCCTGCTCAGTTGTTAATAATTTAAGATTAAGATTTCCTAAAGCTAATGCGTCCGCGTCTGTTGGTTGAAGTTGAGCAATCCAATAATCTACGTTCTCATTAGGATTTGCCACGTTAGTATTGTGCTGAATTTTAGAATTTTGCTCTTCAGTCGATTCAGTTTTATAAGTTTCGCGCGTGCTTTCATGAGTTACAGGTTGCTCATCAAAATCGTCAAAAAGTGTCCACTGCGCACTTTGTGACTCTGTATCATTGTGAGCCTCACTCATAAAATCCCCTTTAACTTAAAAACCATTTTAAAGTATTACTTAAGCTTTACGTATTTCTTACGTATTCTTACTAATTATTACGCATCCTTACGCATTCTCACGCATTTAGCGAACGTAAGAATTGCGACTGTACTGCGCCTTCCAAATCTTCAGACGAAGACATTCGAATATGCGCAACACACAAAGTTCTTGCAATCACAAACATTCCATCGTTAACCGTAAGCTTCGCAGCTTTGCCAATAATATTATTTGCTTCAATATTTGGCCATACAGGAATATCTTCATGCTCGAAACATTGATGCACTTCATCCATATTAGTCGGAGCTTTATAACACTGCGAGCGCATTCTAGATAGTAGCTCTTCTAGTTCCATTTGTAATGGTTCTATTCTTCCTGGAGCTAAATAGTCTGCCATGCGGTATGCGCTGGCTGCGAGCATGAACCTGTCTTGCATCCATGCTGCGTAAGCTAATCTGTAGTATGCGAATGCTGCGTCATCTTTGTCGAAAGATACTCTTAAAGCGTTTAAGCATGCTGCTATTACTGATGCCCAATCTTCTTGCTGGGATAATGCTGCAGCTAGTCTTAAGTGCGATAGTGCGTATGTTGGCGCGTAGGAAACCATTGTGTTTAAGTGTTTTATGGCAGCGTCTGGTTGGTGTAGTTGTGAAAGCAGGTCTGCTAGTTCCATGTGTGCGTAGAACAGTCCGTCTGGAATGAGTAGTGTATGCTCGTCTGGAGTGGCAAATAGTCGATTGTATACTACTCTTTCTGCGTATGAATTAAAGTAGCGTGGCACAGTGTTTTCTACTGCGAACATTGAGTCGAATTGAGCTATGTTTTGCTCGTATGATTCAATTGCTTGCTTAATATCGCCTTCCATAAGCTGTTCTTGCGCTTTAATGCGCATGGATCGTATATCTTGCGATGCTTTGAAAGAAAGCTCTGGTATTGGAGTTTCGTCTATTAATGCTCGAGTTACGTTGCTTGATTGCGCGCTAAGCTCTGGGTCGCCAATATTTTCAATAATATTCATTGCTTCTCGAGCTTTTTCTGCTGTTGTTGGCATTTGCAGTGCCGCAATGTGGTGGAAGTCGGCTACTGCTTGTTGGAGCAAATCTTCGCGTTGAATTGATAAGCCTTGTGCAAACTGTGTTCCGAGTATTTCTTCCTGGTCTTGGTCGAATACTGCGTCTGAGAATTCTGGCTCTTCTTGAGCTCCATGCGGAGCAAAAGACGCATCGTGTAGGTCGAATGATGCTTCTACTGTATCGAGCGATCCGTCTTTTAGTATGCGCATATTTGCGTTGGATTGCTTGTATATTTCTATTGGATTTTGTAATCCGTAAGTGCGAATGTATTTTACAAAGTTTTCGCGCTCAAAAGTAACTGTTATAAGAGTGCGTATTGCAGGAGGCTCGCTAAAAGCTGCTAGCGGATTCGCATTATTGGCACTGTTATAGTTATTAGTGCTGCTTTCGTTACTTTCGTTAATTTCGTTACTGTCTTTATCTTCTATACTTTCAGCGTTATTGCTGTTTTTAATATCTGATTGCGTACGCTCGTTTTCGCTTAGCATGCTGTTTGCAAAATCGCTTGTATGAGCATCTACTAAGGATTGTGCTGCTTCTACTACGTCCGCAAGTGGAAGATGCTGTAAATCTTGCAATTGTGCAGGATCTCCATGAACGTCACCATCTTTCGGCTCGCCTTTTGAAGGTGATGCAGCTGCGCTCATGCTATTAAGCGCTCTAAGTGTACGGCTTAGTAGAGTGTTGATTGCGCTGTCTTGAGCAGCAACCATTTCTTCCAATCCGATTGAATCTAATCGAATAGAAACGTTCTGTATTTTTTCACTTGCACCAAAAGCAAGAGTTGCAAGCATAATGCCAATTCGCAAATTATAGTTTGTTGACATACGCGATTTTTCAGTATCGCTATACTTATGCCACTGATTTTTTAAATTATCGTATTTGTATACTGGCATTAGCGATGATCCTGTAGAAGTAAAAGCTAACGCTACTTTTCCATCGTTAAGATTAGAGCGAAAATCAGCATCAAAACGGAACGGCAAATATAAGCTTCGTATAAGCTCAGAAAGAGACTGACGGTACAGCCACTCTCCTGCTTCTGCTTGTTTTAAATAAGACGCTGATTGCTGACATTTACGAGCTTTTCGCCACAAGTGCATTAATGGGCGTATGCTGTCGTCTCTAAGTGGACTGCCAAAATTGCTCATTCCAAAAGTTTCGCTAGCAATAAAAGCAGGATCTTCAATAATTGCGTTATCAATAGCAGCAATACTTTCGAGGCTTATATTGCTTTCTAAACTTTTGCCGCCTTTAGAAGCGTTAGTTTGAAGGCATTGATATATTGCTTGTAAACGGTTTAGCGCACCTTCAATTCGCAATACTTTTAACGCAGCTGATGGCTCTAATGAATCATCCCAAATTAAGTAATGTGCTGAAGTTCGTTGAGCTTCTTTAAAATGCAATCTTTCAGCCCCGTGTACTGCTTCCAAGCTGTGAGTAGGCTCTAATGCGCCAACATCGTGCATAACGCGCTCATAGTAGGACTCTAATCCAGACACGCACAAGCCTTCTTCGCGTATTGATTTAATATCAGCTATGCTGCGTCTAATAGCTCCAAGAGGAGCTTCGGTGTGTAAACGGTGCAAAACGTGATAATACCCAAATCCAACTAAGCTTTGATGTAAATCTGGTATGAAGAATGATGCGAAAAATAGTGTAGCAATAGCGTCGGCATACGATAGATTGCATCGCATAGAATCCGGCAAAAACACGCGCGTTGCTTCAATCGTGTACTTTTTATTCTTGCCGTTATTTTGGCAAAGCCATGAAGCAACTTTATGCAAGCCGTCGTCTAGTGAGACTTGCATAACAACATCGCCGTAAACAATTGGCGAATTGTTAATATTGCCAAATACTTTTCCGCACTTTTTAACAATATGCTTAATAAGATTATTAGATTTAGGAATTGAGGCCGATCCGTAAAATCGTGCGCTATTGCACAAATCAAAAGAACCTTGCTCAATTAAAGACAATTGCGGAAGTCTTTCGATAGCTTCTTCTGGAGTTACTTTATCTCCTGTATAAACTCTTCCGTCTTCGTCTGCAATCGCAAGTTGACGAAAATATTTTCCGTCTTCTTTGCATAAGCCTAGCGAAATAGCAAATTTTTTGCCTGGAATTTTAAACCATGCTAATTGCGTATTCGAAGGTAATTTTGGAAAGTTGTTAAAAATTTTGTGCTTAGCGAAAGTAGGAATAGAAGTGACTTCGCCATTGGCCCATAAGGATTCAATAGCGTCAAGCATAATTGACCTACAATCTTCTTTCGAAGCTGCCTGCTCGGTAGATTGTACGTCGTCAGCCATAATCCCCATTCTTTCAAAATCGATGCTAGTAGCAATTATGGAAACACGATTTTATAAATAAAATACTAAAAAAATGGAGCGGACAACGGGACTCGAACCCGCGGTCTCAACCTTGGCAAGGTTGCGCTTTACCAACTAAGCTATGTCCGCAAAACAAAAAGCCATCTTAGTTAATTTTTTGCTTAAATGCAACTTTGGGATGTCGCGCAATATTGAAAAATTCTAATATTGCTTAATTTTCAATGATTTTACGGTGTGTTGTTTTATGCGTGCGATTCATTTGAGCGTTTGCTGCACTTTTAATGTACTGTTGCCGTTCGTTAACGGTTTATAATTGATGCTTTTTGTAAACTTTTGACACTTTTATGTTTAATTGTAAGATTTTTTGCGCAAAATATTTTTTTTTAGACCAATTAGCCATAAAAAATGATATTTTTAGAAAAAATGCAAAAAATTATGTAGAATAGTCGTAGCCGTTGTTCTTGAACCAATGAAGAAACAAGAACAAATAGAACAAGGAGGTCTCTATGAAGGCTATTGTTGCAACCAAAGATAAGAAAGCTCAGGTTGTTGAGAAGGAACTTCGTCCGCTTGAATTTGGCGAAGCATTGTTGGACATGGAGTGCTGTGGCGTGTGCCACACTGATCTTCATGTGAAGAACCAGGATTTTGGCGATAAAACTGGTGTTGTGCTCGGTCACGAAGGCATTGGTATTGTTCGTGAGGTTGGGCCTGGCGTTACCACGTTAAAGCCTGGCGATCGCGCATCGGTCGCATGGTTCTTTAAGGGTTGCGGATACTGCGAATATTGCACTACTGGTCGCGAAACTTTGTGCCGTAGCGTATTGAACGCAGGCTACACGGCAGATGGTGGTATGGCTCAACAGTGCATTGTTGCTGCTGATTATGCTGTGAAAGTTCCAGATGGTTTGGATCCTGCTCCTGCAAGCTCTATTACTTGCGCAGGTGTAACAACCTATAAGGCTATTAAGGAATCTGGAGTACATCCTGGCGAATGGCTTATTCTTTTTGGTCTTGGCGGCTTAGGCAATCTTGCTTTGCAGTATGCAAAGAAGGTTTTTAGCGCTCATGTTATTGCAGTTGATGTTAATGATGCACAACTTGAGTTTGCTAAGCAGTATGGTGCTGATTTGTGCGTGAATCCATTGAAGGAAGATGTTGCTGAGTTTGCTATGAAGAAGGTTGGCGGCGCTCACGGTGCTGTTGTGACTGCTGTAAGCAAGGATGCATTTAATTCTGCTGTTAATTCAGTTCGCGCAGGCGGTACAGTTGCTGCTGTTGGTTTGCCTCCAGAAGATATGGAACTCAGCATTCCTCGCTTGGTGCTTGACGGCATTCGCCTTGTTGGCTCCCTTGTTGGCACGCGTAAGGATTTGGCTGAGGCTTTCCAGTTTGGTGCTGAAGGATTGGTTGTGCCGCAATGCCATATGCGCAAGATGGAAGATATTAACGATATCTTCGACGAAATGCTTGATGGCAAGATTCGTGGCCGTATGGTAATTGATCTTTCGCACTGAGATTTCGCACTGAGATTTCGTAGTGAATTTCGTAGTGAAATTTAGTAGAAATTTAGTAGAAATTTCAAACTGAAATATATTGAAATATATTGTAGAAAAGGATTTATAAGAAGGTTTATAAGAAGGTAATTTAAAGGATATGAGGAAAGGCTTTCGAGTTTTTCCTCATATCCTTTTTTGTTGCTTAACTAGAAAATGGGTGCAAAAACAAAAAAACGCAGTGTAAACACTGCGTACATATTGTGGGTGATATAGGAATCGAACCTATGACCCCTTCCGTGTGAAGGAAGTGCGCTAGCCGCTGCGCCAATCACCCAAAATTTTTTTAATTATGCGTGAAAGGCAATCCTTTCGAGTGGGCGATACAAGGTTCGAACTTGTGACCCCTTCCGTGTCAGGGAAGTGCGCTACCACTGCGCCAACCGCCCAGGTTGTGTATTAAGCTAACCCGCTTAATCGAGGTGGGTACGAGAGTCGAACTCATCTATACGGCTTTGCAGGCCGCTGCCTAACCGCTTGGCTAACCCACCGTAAGGTCGAATAACTCATCGGACCTAGAGCGGACAACGGGACTCGAACCCGCGGTCTCAACCTTGGCAAGGTTGCGCTTTACCAACTAAGCTATGTCCGCAATGCATTCTTGCTAACTATGTCAGCGCCGAAGCACGAGTAACTACTATACTCTAAATATTCTCAAATGCAAGCCCTCCCCTATTTTGGCGTGTCGCTTGATTTTTGTTGTGTGCTGGATGGCGGTTTGTTGCTGACGTGTTTTGCGGACATTCTTTAGTTAGTACCGTTATTTTCTCAGTTCGTTGACTGAGTTTTTAACAGTGTTTGGGCTGTGAGTGTTACTTTCTCAGTTTGTTAGCTGAGTTTTTAACGGTGTTTAGGCAATCATCGTTAATTTCTCAGTTCGTTGACTGAGTTTTTAACGGTGTTCTGCCAATTACCGTTATTTTCTCAGTTGGCTGACTGAGTTTTTAACGGTGTTGAAGAACTTGGCTTATGCACACGAATATTCGCCAGATTGGCTTTACACACTTTTGATGATTGCTCGACATTATGTATTAATTTTAAATTAAATAATTTAGTAAATAAGATTATATATGATACAATGATGGAACAAATGGATTGGGAGTACTCGGTCGGCGAAAGCTCTAGGCGTTGTGCCTAGAGCTTTTTGCTTTTCTTATTCTTGTGCAATCAATAAGGTTCCTTTTCTGGATAGACTTTTACGCCATAACCTTTAATTTCTCCATTCCAAGATCTCCTGATTTTATTTCTCAATATGTCATACGCTCTATTAGATTGTGTAGGATGCAAATAACGTATGCCAATAGGTCTAGCAACTAAATCAGCTAACTGAAGACCTTGCAAATTAGCAGATTTACTTATGCAATTAAAATCAAACATTCCTTTAATGCCGAGAATATTAGAAGAATCTATAAAGTTATTAAAAGCCTTTTCAAGATTAGAATCCTCTTTATTGCCACGACTCTCAAAAATAATAGGAATTGTTTTCCCAACTTGATTACGTTCCTGCAATTCATAAAAAATGCGCTCAATACCAAAATTCATGCCAATAACATAAGGATTTTTAGGAGAATTGTAATGAGAATATTTATTCTTGTCGATCACTGTTGAAACAATCGTAAAATTAGATGATTCAATTATTTGATTTAACCTATTGAAGAATTCATTTCTTACAGTATCTTCCATAAGAATATTAAAAACTCCAGTTCTTTTACGAATCTCACGCTCATGAAGTATAGGAATATTTGAACCGAAAAAATCAAACTTTAATTTAAGAATCTCTGGCACAACATGTTCCACATAATGCTTCTTTTCAAAGATACAAAAAGACAAAACAAACACAGGATACTGTTTGTCTATGCTAACAAGACTTTGGTCACCACTTTCATCAACAAAAACAATGTAATCGCCAAAAGTATTTTTCTTCATGTCCTACTTACCAACTCTCATATTTTGTATTCCCCAAAATAGTAAATATCACGAAATATTATACCAGTAACATAAATTGTACTAATAATTTTTTATTGAAAAATAAGTATAAATCTAGAAGGTATTGTTTATTTCAGTCGTTTTTTTTTATTTATATCTTGCATCAAAATTATTGCGTTAAGGAAACAGTTTTGATACGCGGGTGCTGGCAGTTTTAAATACTTTGCGGTTAGATTATAGCGACAAAAATATTGGACACTAACTGCAGTGCGCTAGTGTCCAATATTATCTATTATTTTGTTAAGTTGCTTTCAGATTTCCACTTTTCTATGAGTTGCAATGCTTCTTGCTCAGAAGCATGATTAAGATCGTCATTATTATTTTCATAATTCAGTACAAACGAAGCCAATATTATTTGCTCTTCCTTAGTAAATTCATCTAATCGACTTTTATCAAAATTTTTTATGGAAGCATAAAATTCTTCTTCAGAAACTAGATTAAAACAATTTTCTGAATAAAATTTCCAGCCCGTTAAACTATTATATGTTGTTAAGCATAAGAATTTAAGCTTATCTATATCATTATCAAATAGATTTGTAACATACTCGACAGCATCTTTCATGTTAATATATTTCCATATGTAAAATGCTGTATCGAATTGGTAAGAACTTAATATATCTTCGGATTTTGAAATAGATTTAATTTTTGACGCATAAATTTTTTCAATATCTGCTAAATGTTTAAGACTAATGAATTGAAAATCTTTACGTTCATCTTCACATCCGTATTTTTTGTAGGCAAATCCAATATATCTAATTATTGTAGATGTTGTGCCAATGTTGTATTTATTAATATTTTGAACTGCAGAACTAATAATTTCATACCTATCGTTTTCTTTATCAATATAAGCGACTATTTTTAATAATATGTGTTCTGAATATTCAGCTGCAGACGTGTTATAGAAAACAGATGGATATGGGTCTTTAAATTCATATTGTAATTCAAATAACATAGATGCAATTAAAGCAAGTCGATTATTTGGTATTTTACTATCAATAAGTAATGCTTTTATATTTTTTAAAAATAATACAATGTTACCGTTTTTATTAAAATTCTTAACTTTTTGCATGAGAGCAAATTTGCTACAATTATTTATGCATTCAAGAATTACTTCTCTTTGAATTTTTATACTTGATAAATTAAAACTGAAATATAAATCAAATTTCTCAATAGAACCAACGCGCATTTTACTAATAAGTTCTTCTTCAGATTGAGGATTTGCTAATTTATGCTCATTAATGTCTTTTGCAAATGTAGGAAACATAGTTGAAAGAATATCTATTACTTTGTTACAGTCAAATTCAAGACTACTAAATTTCTCATTGCAATATTTTAAGTAATCTATGTTATCCTTGCCAATCATTAGAAGACTATGTTCACGGCATTGGCATAATGCATATGCATTATAAGAAATCCATTCATATAACTTAGGCTCGAAGATTTCTATTGCAGTAATAGCTAATAAATCAACAAATGATGTTTCTTTCCATAAAGCGCCATATTTGAATTGGAACGCGTTAAGTAATCTATTTACATCCCTTATATTATTTACATATGGATTTACGCACTTTTCAAGTACTGTTTCAAAATATTTGTTATTTTCAAATTCTTCTTCATTCTTGCTTTTATGAACAATATCATTAAGGCGATCTCTTAATATTTCATGCACTGTTGTTTTATCAATTTCAGGAACTTCAAAAGAAACTTGAACAATTTTCTTTAAATATTCATCCCCGTTAATATTGTGATATTCAGACAAAGCATTGCAAACAATTTCCCTATCCATTGTAAGGACATAAATTATGTTTGGAAAATCGCCTACTTGCTTAACCAATTGGAAAATGTCTTTAATCTGAGGAGTAGTCAATCTATCTATATCATCAATAAAAACAATTATTTTGTGGTTAAAATCTTTTAGTGCCTCACACAATTTTTCTTTAGCTTCATTCAAACTAGGATTTTTCATCAATTTAGCACCTACTGCTTTGAATGTAGTTTTCAATATAGGAGCGATTGCAGGCCCAACTACTGGAATAAGTAATGAAACGTCAATAATATCGGAATATTGACTTATAGCCTTTCCGATTTTTCCTTTATTCTCTTCTCCTTTAGCTACGCCTAATTTATTCTTCAATTCATGAAAAAATAAACTAATCAAATTGTTTTTATCTGAATAATTCCATGGCGAAAATCTTATAATTATTGGATAATGACATTGATCTTCTTCTTCAGCTTTTTGTGAAGTAAAAATTTTTTTGATTCTTTTGTATACTTTTGAATACCATTTTTTCTTCTCTGATTTATCTACTGGAATCTCAGATATTGCCATATTAATAATAGATGTCTTGCCACTACCCCACTTTCCATACAAACCGATTACAAGACCATCTTTGCTATCATATTCACAAATCGATCTTCCAAATTGTTTAGCAAAAACAGATCTTCCCAATAAATCTTCATCAGCTTTTTCAATAGGTTTATCTGCAACGTAGCTCATATTCTTTCTCCCACTTTTGCAATTGCAGTATTTCGTATAATAATCTATATTCTAATCATTTATGCAAATTATTCTTTAGCCAATACTTAAATATTATGTATTTCAAAAATTGAGCTATAATCCAAAGATTTTGAAAATGCTATCGCATAAAACGCAAACTTGAAGATAGAGTATTACTGGTTGAAATACCGAAATAAAGGGGTTATAAGTCTTACACTAATAACCCAGTAAAAGAAAAAAGAAGAACCCGACGCATCAGATTCTTCCAGGTTTAGTCCGAAGACGTCCACCGCAATTCAACTACAATGCTATCACACTCTTATTTTTCCTATAAATTTCCGCCAATATTTTCAATAGGTTTATAGTTTACGTAACTTAATTAAGCACTTTTCACAGCCTTCATTGCAATACTGATATTTTAGATTGTAATATAAATAAAATAAGGCTTTAAAGAATTGAGAGAATATTTTGAATAGCATTCAGTCATTATGCATTAACATTAACTTAAATAATTTGGTAAATAGCATAATTATTTCAGTTGCATCTTCTCTTTTAATTACAGGCTTATATTTTATTTTCCGCGCTTTTAGATTAGATAAAATTGGTCAATATATATTTCATGAGAATAATAAAATTCCATATGTTGAACTTGACTTAAATAAACAGATTGTGCGTAACATAGGAATGGAACCTGCAACTGATATTGAATTATTCAAAATTAATTTTCCTTTAGATAATAGTTTTAATTACATGCATGTAGCGTATATATGTGCTTTGCCAAATTTGATTCAAAATCAAAAAGAAAATATTCAATATATCCCAGATGATTGTTTAATGGTTCATGAATATTGTTTTATTCTTCAATACTCAAATATTTCAGGAATGTATTTTTGGACTTTAATAATTCCAACTAGCCCAAGAGGTGACAACTTTATTCAAATCAATCCTCATTTTATAAAAGATAGACATAAACTCAATATTGCTAGTAATAAATGCGGATGTCCAAGATGGATAAAGATTGCAGTGTTAAAAGACAAGAAAAAATCCAATGGCTAAAATTGTTGCGTTAAGGAAACAGTTTTGATACGTTCAGCCGCGATGCTTTCAAGATAAATTATTGGCTCATATACTGGCAATGCTTGAAAGACTTAATTCGAACATATTTAAATACAGTGAAACGTCTATATAAAACAACTTTAAACGTTATACAGCCTGTTCTGTGAGAGTTTCAAGTGCATCTAAGCCATTTAGCTTATGTTCTGCATCTAATGCGTCCCAGTATATTGAATCTTTAGTAAGTTTTGATTTTAAAAATCTTAATCTTTTATAATCATTCTTACTGTGCAATTGTTTAGATTCAGAATTGTAGATAACGCGGAGTCTAACATTAATTATTGAAATACCAAGCATATGAAATCGACTTAAACGTACTGCGCTTCCCTGCTAACAACATATGCATTAAACTCTTAGACTCTAACGATTTTTAAAGTTTAGAGCACATTCAATTCTTAAATTGCAAAGCCGCTTACAAAAAAAAGAACCCCCAGATTTGAGCACTGTTAGTAGGCTTAGGGGGCTGCTGTTATCAGCAAGTTTATCACTATTTCTAGATATTTGCTATTTCTATTCAACGACTCAAAATAAAAGAGGGAGCCGAAACTATGTCAGCTCCCACAGGTGTGTGTCCGCAAACGCACACCGCAATTACGTTTACATTATACTTCATAGTGCGTAAAAGCTAATTATCAAATATAATTTTTTAACTTTGTCATCCTTTTCTTCCAATCTTTCTTAATAACTGCTTTTACAACGTTTACATTACTTTTAGAAACAGAATTTATATAATCTGAAGTTATTTTTTCATATTCATTAATAAAAGACTTTATTTCTCTTTTGGAAACATGAAGAATTTTTAGAAAATATGACACAAGCACAATGTAATCACCAATACTATTGAAATTAACATAAGGTAAATGAATCTCATTAATCAAGCAAGCTGTCATAGGTCGCGACGGTTTCGCTTTTTTAAAACGCGTATCGAAAATGGCAGAATTATGGGCAATTGCATTTCTTAAATCTTTTAACAGATAAATATATTCATAAACAAGCTCACGATTCGTATCAGATGATAAATTCAATCCAATTTTTTTAGAAATATCTTCTCTAACCTCATATGTAAGACACGACAAAATATTTCCAAAATCTCCAAGCATAGTTATTTCGAATAATGCCCAAATTGGGACATCTGCATATTTATCATAAAAATGCGTAATTTTTGAATCTTTATTCTTATATGCACGCGCAAGGTTACGTTGAATAGAATTTTGTAAATCTAATTTCTTTTGCTGAGCTTTTCTTTTTTGATCATTAGTAAAATTCTTTGGAGAATTATTTGCACCACTAACCGATCTAGTCAGCATAGCTTGGATACTTTCCGAACGACTTTTCCTAAGTATGCACTCCATCGCTATATTTTTTACAGCTGTTTCTATGAACATAATTTTTCCATAGAAAAGTGACTTCAACTCTGAATCGTATTTTATTGTTGCATACACTTCGCCATATGAAGAAAATGGTATTTGATGTCTACTTTGTGTATCGCTAAAAAAACGATAACCTTTATATCCATGAAAATATCCAGTATTTATTAGTTGTCTTTTTTGTGCACTACCAGAAATCATTACGCCACTATCTCTAAGATGTCGCATTAAAGAATCAACTGTTTTATAAGACATTACGTCTATCCCCTTCTCTGAAATTTTTTACTTCACAGTAAAATTTATTTTTACAATTTTACTATGCACGCTTGAAAGTTAGAAAGATGTGATTGGATATTAGTATTAGGCGGTTTTGCGTACATAGTGAAAACTATCGCTAAAAAGTTTAGCGCACTGCGTCTTTAAGCTGGTTGCTTCAGAAGGTAGCACGTAGCAATCGTCAAACACTGTTACTTTCTCAGTTGGTTAGCTGAGTTTTTAACAGTGTTGAAGAACTTGGCTTATGCCCACGAATATTCGCCAGATTGGCTTTACACACTTTACATATAAGACTTTATTTTGTGAGATTGTATTCAGTAATCAGTTCCGAGAGCTCGTTTAATCCTGCTTGGCGCTCGCGAACGTTAAGAGACTCAGCCAAATCTGCAGCGCACACTGCAATTGGCATAAAGGATTTTGCCGATGATTCTTGTGTGCCTTCAGTAATGTTTGAAGACACATTTTGGCGAATAAAATCGAAAACCTCAGAATCTTCGATAACGCGGAGTCTAACATTAATTATTGAACTATCCGCGCCGTCTTCGCTCTTTTTAAGATGAAACTTATTTATTAAATCCACTAAATTGTTGCTACTTACGTATCCTTCTATTTCGTCAGTTTGCGTAAGTTGGAACTGTGTATGCATATTTCCGGTTGCAGCAGAAAGTATTAAGTGCTTTGAAAGCTCTGCTAAACGCGATTTTCTGCACCAATATTCCATTGTTTTCGCACGATTTTTAGATCGATTAACTAGCTCTTGCGGAGTAATCGAACGCAAATATGTTTCTATACGATACTTCTGCTGCCTATTGATCCATGAAACTTCACAACCACTAAGCATAAATAATGCTGCAAAAGCTAATGACGGAGCGTATGCTCTACCGCTTTTAGAGTTTTGTTGTTTGTAACGATTTACAGAATCTAGTGAAATTAAGATCTTCCTACTTCCAAATGCGTATGTTGTTAGTAAATGATTCGAGCACAATGCGCTAACTCTCTGAGTGCTAACTGCTAGCTTTGCTGCAGCTTCCTCACGCGTAAGAAGAGTATCATTCACAAAAATAGACATAACGCAAGTGTATCAAAATTGTTGCGTTAAGGAAATAGTTTTGATACGTGGGTATTAGTTATTATTAAAGGGTGCCAGGCTAGTTTTATTTCAAAAAAAATATCTATCATATTCGCTTACACGCTTTTGGCTTATAATCCTATGATTCTGGTTTTAAGAAAAAGTTTATCATTTTATGCTTCATAATCTTATCTATAAATCTTTTCTTGTTCTTTGGTTTATCACATTATTTAGTGATTCATTATCAAAATGAATTATACGATTTAGAGTCGGCCCAATATTTTCCAATGGTTTAATTGATTCTGGAAAATTTTTCACAATTGTTTCACGCAATGATTTTGAAATTTCACTCAAAGCGGGCGAAACAGCTTTAGTAATATACTCATTGATTCCACTTGTTTGAATGATTCTAGTAAATGAAGATAAAACATTTTCTGAATCTGTATCTCTCAAATGTTTTCTGTTCTCAAAATCAGCAATGGCAATATCTAACTTCTTTATATATTGCTTAAGTAGATTTCTATATTTGCAAAATTCAGTATCAGAAATTTCTTTGTTGTGCACTACTTTGTTTCTTATTTTTCTAATTTCATCAAGACTATTTCTAGTTAAATCTATATTCCTTTTACTAAAAAGTCTTTCCCATAATGCTATCTTTTCACCCTTATTTAATATATTAATAATATTATTTGAGGTTTCCCGCTTTTTCAAAGCTAATTTTGCATCTTCAATTACCTCATTTGCATCTTCAATAGATTGTTCCTTAAATAAATAATCAATATAATTTTGAAAAGTAAAACAATCTAAAGCAATCTCAATATAACGATTTTTATTCCTTATATTCTCTGCAATATCATTCTTAATTTCTTCGTCAACTAAAGTTTTTTTAATCCATTCTGTACCATATGCGCTTAACACAGTAAGATATACAAATTGCCTTAATTTTCTTTCAAATGTGAATATATACTTAGACAGATTATTGCAGTAATATTCTGAAGCTCCATCAAAAATGACAACAACGTTATATTTGCATCTTAGATCATTTTTTATAAAAGCGCGCTTCAAAGACTCGATTGAAATTGCTTCTTTTCTTGTAGTTTTCTTATTAATAGTTAAAATTTTTAGTCTAATTACTTCGTCTATTTTCTGAATATTATAATTAAATTCTTGATTATAGTTGTGTAAGCATAATGTTTTTTCTTTAAAAGAAATCAGGTCTGCGAAATTTTCCTTAAATGAATCAATATCATTTTCGCTATCCTTATTTTTTAGCATAAATACAAGGTCAATAAACATAAGTCACTTCGATTCAGATTTTACTTTTCCATTTGTTATACAATCTACTTCTAACAACACGTATATTGGGATTAATGCCTTTTGCAAAATACACTAATTCTTGATAATCAAATTCTTCCATCATTGGGCCGCATATCAATTCCATGTCGTCAAAATATTTACCATCAATGTTAAAGTCTACATAATGAACGATGGGTTGATTATTTGATAATAAATCATTAACAATTTCTTGACCAACATTAGCACTATATTTCTTATCCCTAAGAAATTTTATTTGATCAAATGGAATATACATTACTGAATATCTCCATTCTTTTTGGAACTCCCACTCAGTACTTTTATATTTCCCTAACACATTCGCGTCAAAACAAAAAAATTCACCATCCTGTCTCAAATATCTAGGATAGATAAGTGATTCATCGTCTGTATATGTTACTTTTGCATTTAAGCGCTGGGTAAGAATGTCTCTATCTTTGTCACTTATAATAAATTGCGGCATTAGCTTAAATCTACATCCAAAACAATATTGCGCAGGTACTATAAAAGTTTCATCCGTTGACTTTTCCGATGGTTGATCTTCTTTATTAATGCAATGCTCAACGTAATCATCATAATTATTTTTAAAAGGAAAACTTCTTAATTTTATGCAAACGCCTCTGCTAGAATCTCCATACATAGACCATTGTGGTATGCTTTCTCTATTCTCACTCCAGCAGCTTGAAAAAATAAATTTCCCCAAATTGCGACCTTCACCGGTAATTGCTTCAGTTTTATCATCCATACATTCAAGTGAAGTTAGTCTCAAAGTTTTATTCATTAAAATTAGCTTTGCCGATTTCAAACTAGTGTAATGGTATAAATATTCTGGTATTCCTTCAACTATTTGCATAATAAACTTCCTTATCCTCCCCTATATTTCTTTTAGCACAGCAAAATCTCTTTTTTTATCATTTAATTTATTATCAAGCAGAGTCCATTTTAGATATATTTCAACATTTTCAATCACTTCAATTCTAGCAAGACATACGGTATTTGACTGTCAAAGTAAACAATAAGCACATAGCTAATCCGTGGTTCAGTAGATAATAGACGCATGAATATTGCAGATCAGCATAAGAAGGCAGTAGAGTTTATTGAGCGCTGGCAAGGTCGCGGCGACGAAAAGCAGGAAACGCAGAAGTTTTGGCTTGACCTTGTGCAAAACGTTTTGGATGTTCCAGATGTGTTAGTAGCTAATTTGCACAATGAGCTAGAGAAACAGTATGCAGATCCGGATAGTGAAGAAGAACATCATTCTTTAGCATTGCTAACCGTTCGCATAGTGTTTTGCTTATATGATTAAGATGCTGGAATATCATCAGCTTCCATAGCTAGAATTAGCAAAGGTGAGAACGTGAATACAGAGACACTACTACGCATCTGTCAATACTTGGAATGCGACATCAAAGACATTTGCGAAGTAAAACAGGTAAAAACGAAGAGGTGAAGTGATGAAAAACATTTTTGACACGGTAGCAGACTTACTACTTACAAACGATAAATACAAAGCCGAAGATGGTAAGCTTCTTAAAGCTGTTGTGTACAGTGATGTTATGGCAATGAGCGATGATTTGCTCACCCTTCTCCTTTCAAACGAACGCGTAAAAGAAACCTTTTTCAAAAACGTTCAAAGCACGCTCGTTTTTGATAAGCAAAAGTTCTCTTGGTTCATGGAATCAAAGGAATTCTTGCCTGACTCTTACACGGCTTACACAAACAAAATTGGGCTTACTCATAACGGCAGTTTCATCTCGCAAACAAACGATGTTGTGCTCGACTTCCCTTACAAGGATTGCGTATTGGAAGGCGGTCAAGATAAAGATGATCAAAAACGCAGTGAGATTTTCTATAACGAAACGATAGCAAGTGATGAGATTTCGCGCATGCTTGCACCCAAAGTCTTCACGAATGCAAAACGTTACACCGCCGTTGGTGAGAAAGATTTAACTGGAGAACTAGATCCTAATACTATTCATGTTGAAGAAGAAACCGGCATAACGCTTAAAGACGATGATAATTTAATCATCAAAGGAAATAACCTTATTGCCTTAGCAAGTTTGCTTAAACGCTACGAAGGTAAAGTAAAGTGCATATATATTGATCCACCTTATAACACGGGCAATGACAGCTTTAATTACAATGACTCGTTCAACCATTCCACATGGCTAACCTTTATGAAAAATAGGCTTGAGTTGGCTAAAAAGTTACTTCGTGAAGATGGTTCTATTTTTGTTCACTGTGACGATAACGAACAAGCATACTTAAAAGTTCTTATGGACGGAATCTTTGGTAGAGATAATTTTATAGCTTCTGCACCGAGAAAAACAGGTGCTGGCGCGGCTGCAAATAGAGCAGACTACGTATTAAGGAAACCATACGATTTCATACTAATTTACACTCTTAATAAATTAAAAACACATTTCAACAAACTGGTAATAGGAGAAAAGGAATATCCTTATCAAGATGAATACGGAAAATATAGCTTGGGTTCTTTCCAAGCTACTGGTTCTGACTCTACAAAAAAAGCAAGACCTAAACTATATTACCCAATATACGTTGACGCTAATAACAACCTATCTTTAGTAAAAGATGATAGCACAGTAAAAACTATTCTTCCTAACAAAGTTAAGGAAGAGGATGGAAGATGGATGTGGAGCAAAGAAAAATTTGAAGCTGATAGCGAAAAATACTTATACTTTGATGGCGAGAGACTGCAAAGAAAAATATATTTTGATAAAAATAACGACCAAACAATTTATCAAGTTGAGAAAGCTTACTTCGACGAGACAATTTATCAAAATTCTAAAGGAACAAAAGAGCTTCAGAGTCTACTAGGATATAATGCTTTTAGCAATCCAAAGCCGGAAGGATTAATCTCAAAAATACTTGATATATCCACCAATCCTTCTGACCTCGTCCTTGACTTTCATCTCGGCTCTGGCACTACTGCCGCCGTTGCTCATAAAATGGGACGACGGTACATTGGTGTTGAACAAATGGATTACATTCAAGATATAACTGTTGAACGTTTGAAGAAAGTTCTTGAAGGCGAACAAGGCGGTATTTCTAAAGCTCAAAACTGGCATGGTGGTGGCTCTTTCGTTTATTGCGAGCTTAAAGAAGACGCGAACACGCTTATTACCACTATTCAAAATGCGACTGAAAATACTATTGAAAGCGTGAAGGCTTCCATTTACGCAGATGAGCGTATTGTGCCTTATCTTACCAAGCAGGAACTCGCTGATGCGGATAAAGACTTTGAGAATCTAACATTAGAAGAAAAGAAACAAGCACTCACAAAGCTTATAGATAAAAACAAGCTATACGTTAATGCTTCAGATATGGATGATGCAGCATACGAAATCAGTGATGCGGATAAAGCTTTTACGAAGTCTTTCTACGAGGAGGCATGATCCATGGCTGAATCATTTTTATATGAAAAACTTGATACGCTTAAAGAGATTAATGAGCTTTCGCCTATGCCCGATATTATTGAGCATAGTTTATCTCAAAATATTGTTTTGCGAGAGTATCAAAAAGAGGCTTTCCAATATTTCGTCACTTACTTTGAAAAAGATGGTTTGCGTAAGAATAAGCAGATTCATACTCTTTTTCACATGGCAACAGGATCCGGTAAAACGGTGATGATGGCAGGGCTTATCCTCTATCTTTACACAAAAGGTTATCGTAAGTTCCTCTTCTTTGTGAACCAAACGAATATCTTGAAAAAGACGGAAGAAAACTTTTTGAACGCGCTTTCGTCTAAGTATCTTTTTGCTGATAATCTTTCCTATCTTGGTATGAAGATTAAAGTGAAAAAAGTAGACCGGTTTAGCGATACGGTTCTAGATGATGATATTGAACTACTGTTCACTACTACTCAAAAGTTACATACGGACATGTGGTTTGCTAAAGAAAACGCGCCAACATATACTGATTTTGAGAATGATAAAATCGTTTTTATTTCGGACGAAAGCCATCATATTAATTCTTATACGAAGAAAAAGACTAGTAGTGAAGAAGATGCTGAGAAAAGCTGGGAATATACAGTTAATAATGCTTTTACTTCTAATAAAGACAATATACTACTGGAATTTACAGCTACGGCTGATCTTAAAGATAAAAACGTGCTTGCAAAATATGCTGATAAAATCGTATACAATTATCCTCTAGAACGATTCCGAGAAAGTGCCTACACTAAAGACTTCCAGAATTTTGCGACTGATATGAATCTCTGGGATCGTACGCTTATAGCTCTTATCTTGAGTGAATATCGTCGTTATCTTTTTGCGGACTTAAAACTGAATATTAAACCAGTTATTATGCTTAAGTCGCAAAAGATTAAAGAGTCTGAGGCTTTCCATGACGAGTTTTTCAAAAAGCTAAATCAGCTCACGAGCTATGAAATCATGGCTTTACAGAGTGCTAATATTCCGCTTCTTTCAAAAGCTATAGCTTATTTTGAGGAAAAAGACGACACTCTAGAAAACTTAGAGCATAGTCTTAAGAACTCTTTTGCTGAGGAAAACACCATTATTATGAATGGTGGCAGTGATAACAATGATGTGAATCAAATAAGAGTAAACTCGTTGGAAGACAAGGATAATCACATCCGCCTTATTTTTGCTGTTGACATGCTCAACGAAGGCTGGGATGTTCTGAATCTTTTCGATATTGTGCGCTTGTATGATAGTAGACAAGGCAGTGGTAAAGCAGGTCAGATTGGCTCCTATACGATTAAAGAGGCTCAACTGATTGGTCGTGGAGCACGCTACTGTCCATTCGTTTTTAATGGCGACAAAGACCTTAAATATAAGCGTAAGTTTGATGGTGACCTTACGAACGATTATCGTATTCTGGAAACAATGCTTTTCCATAGTCTGAACGATTCACGTTATATTACCGAGTTAAAACAGGCGCTTGTTGCTACTGGTTTGCAAGCAGAAAATCCAATCGTTCTTGAATATCATTTGAAGGATGATTTTAAAGATTCTTCATTTTATAAAAAAGCTTACGTGTATTCGAATGAACGCTTGCCTCGAGGTCGTGCGAATATTTCAACTATTGAAGATAGTTTGAAAACAAAAATATACCGCTATTCGCAAAAATCTGTATCTGGAAAAGTAGTAAACCTTTTTGGTGAAACTGAGAACGTTAATAATTTAACTGCAAAACCAGCATCAAAATCTTTTAAGGATATTGATTATAATATTTTATCTGGCGCAGCATCCTGCTACCCAGAACTCTGTTTTAATGCTATAAAAGATAAATATCCTAATGTTACTTCATTAAAAGAGTTTTTAACCTCGGATAATTATCTTGGAAACTCTATTTTAGAGATTACGCAAACTCAAGATAGTATAAGCGGTAAAGATTTATTTGAAGCTTGTAAGAAAGCTTTTTCGCAAATCGCATCATATATTGCGACTATTAAACAAGAGTTTGTTGGAAGTACTGTGTTTAAGCCGCACATGCTTAAAAATGTTTTACATGACAAAAAGATATCGCTTAATTCAATTACTGCAGACGGTGGTCATGGTGACTCGCAAAACAACTGCGCTAACGCTGATTATCGCATGAATCTTGTTGATGAACCGTGGTACGTTTTTACGGACAATTATGGTACGAGCGAAGAAAAACTGTTCGTAAAATATTTTAAGTCAACTATTGAGCCGAAGCTTAAAGCAAAAGGACTTGAATACTATCTTATTAGGAATGAGAGAATCCCTGAGCTTGCCATTTATTCGTTTGATTCAGGAGAACGTTTTGAGCCTGATTTCTTGCTCTTTATTCGTGAGAAAGAGCATGCGGATGTTAAAACATATCAAGCATATGTTGAGCCTAAAGGTAGTCAACTTTTATTTGAAGATGAGTGGAAAGAAAAATTCTTAGGGCAGATTGAGAACAATTACAAGATTAACGATATTCTAGGAAGAGGATACAAGATTATAGGTCTTCCATTCTTTAATCAAGAAAACAGAATGTCTGAATTAGACAAAGCACTAAACGATTTAGTATCAAAATTATAGTGAGGTAATAGTAGTGATAGAAAATACTTATCCAGTTGCTCTTTCTCGCCTAGGCGATGAAGACGATACGAGAGAAAAACAAGCTGAGAGAGCAATCACTTGGCTATGCAAACAATCTGGTGGCGATATTACTGTAATAACACCTAGAAAGTATTTTGAAAATAATGCCATAAAACAGTTAATTCAGATTAAAGGTGTTAAGCACTACTCGTGGCGAGAAAATGACGGCCAATACCTTACTGGTCGCGTATTATATGCTTGGCCAAATCGTGAAAGACTAAGTAATTTATGGCACTCTCAGTTAGACGCCTTAGCAGTAATTGAATGGGGTGAAGATAAAGATTGGATGACAATAACTAAACCTATCATTCTTCTACCTAACAAAATAGTTGAACCAACAGCTACCGATGATTTTGAACTTGATAAATTACCTAATGGAATTAGTGACATCTTATCGTATCTCGCTGGTATGGCTGATGGATATTCTCAAGGTATGAAATGGAACGAAGTTGAACAACTGAAATCCGACCTTATGGAATGTCCTGCACGATGGGAGGCGGTTACTACTGAACAAATCAAACAGGAATGTTTGCATCTTGGAATGAAATTAACTGACATAGATAAAATAACTGAGTTAGTTGCACGTAGGCAACATGGAAACACTTTCAATCTTTCCAAGAGCAGCTATAAAGGTTTCAAATTTAATCCGAACATGTGAATAAAAGATAATCCCACTGCAATTTTTAACATGTTAACAAAAGGCTCAAGTAGTGTGATGCTTGCGAAACATATAACACAGAAAGCAATAGTTTCAGAGTTCAGAAGAAAAAGTTTCAGAGTATAAAAGGAAAAGTTTCATTGCATCCAAGAGTTAAGAAACTAGACTATAACTTGCCTATAATTCTTTATATGCGACAAGCTCACTTCACTATAGGAAGTGTTGATTGCTGTTAGCAGAGTGTCACCAGTTTTGTGTGACCCTCTAGCATATTTACTTTTCCGAAACAATGAACATCTGAATTACGGAATCTCCTAACACCTTTTATCCACAATTGCGTAGAAACTGTTGTTTTTCGATTTTTAAGTGCATAAGCTTGATTATGAGATATGTAAATTTTGAGCTTAATTGCCAATGTAATGTGCATGGCATCTGACACAACTACTAAGTAAAAAAAAACTATATAAATAAACTATATAAACAAATTTATAAAATATAGAAACGCATAAACGCAAAAATCCCGACGAGATTTACACGCCGGGATTTTTGTTATTTTAGATTATTTTTATTTCGCTTTAAGCTTCGTCAGCATTTTCAGAAGACTAGGCTTTATCTGCAGAATTAGTTGCGGAAGCATCTGCATCAGTTTCAGACTTACCTTCAGCCTTACTTTCAGCAGTATCTTCAGGCTTATCTTCAGTAGTACCTTTAGAATCTAACGCCTGGAATTTTTTACTCTTAAAAGTAAACTCCCCCAGCAATCCTTCGCCTTCAGAATCAACCTCAATATGCTGACCGTCGGAAATATCTCCAAGCAAAATCTTCTCGGAAATAATATCCTCAATATCGCGCTGAATTACGCGACGCAAAGGACGCGCACCGAGCAAAGGATCAAATCCCTTTTGAGCAAGCAAATTCTTAGCAGAATCAGTAAGCTCCAATGACATATGATGGTCGAAAAGACGATCATTCAGCATCTTTATGTCCATGTCAACAATTTGACGCACTTCTGGCTCAGTAAGCTGACGGAACACAATCGTGTCATCCAATCGGTTCAAGAACTCAGGACGGAAATGACGCTTAAGCTCCGAATTAACCTGATCCTTCATAAGCTGATACGTAGAATCAGAGCCGCTTCCAAGCGTAAAGCCAGTAGTTGCAGCCTTAGCAATATCGCGGGTGCCGAGATTGGTCGTTAAGATAATAATAGTGTTCTTGAAATCAACCTTACGACCCTGTCCGTCAGTTAAGTGGCCATCGTCAAGCACTTGCAAAAGAGTGTTGAAAATGTCTGGATGCGCCTTTTCAATCTCATCGAAAAGCACTACGGAGAATGGCTTCCTGCGAACCTTTTCTGTAAGCTCGCCGCCTTCTTCGTAACCAACGTATCCTGGAGGTGCGCCGAAAAGCCTAGATGCAGCATACTTTTCAGCGAATTCCGACATATCTACGCGAATAAGAGCATCGTCATCGTCAAACAAGAAGTTAGCAAGTGCTTTCGCAAGCTCCGTTTTACCAACTCCTGTAGGTCCTGCGAAAATAAACGATCCGCAAGGACGCTTAGGATCTTTCAATCCAACGCGTGCGCGACGAATAGAGCGAGCCAACGCGGATACTGCTTCATCCTGGCCAACAATTCGCTTATGCAATTCTGTTTCCATTTTAAGCAGCTTCTGCGATTCAGCTTGCGTAAGCTTTACAACAGGAATGCCAGTAGTGCTTGAAACAACGGAAGCAATCATGTCTTCGTCAACAACCATTTTGACTTTAGACTCGCCTTCACGCCAAGCTTTTTCTTTTTCAGCTGCCTCATTTTCAAGCTTTTCTTGATCGTCGCGAAGATTAGCAGCTTCTTCAAAATCCTGCTGCTTAATAGCTTCGTTCTTCTTTTCGGAAAGCTTGGAAATCTTATGATTCAGCTCTTTTAACTCAGGTGGTTGCGTCAAGCGCTTAATTCTTAAGCGCGCTCCAGCTTCATCAATAAGATCAATAGCCTTATCTGGAAGGTGTCGATCCTGAATATAACGATCCGAAAGCTCAGCAGAAGATTGCAAAGCTCCATCCGTAATAGTCACGTGATGATGATTTTCGTAGCGAGAACGCAAGCCTTTAAGAATCTCAATCGTTTCAGCAATAGTAGGTTCTGGAACCTGAATTGGCTGGAAACGACGCTCCAAAGCAGCATCTTTTTCAATATACTTACGATATTCATCTGTTGTAGTAGCACCAATGGTCTGTAGCTCTCCACGAGCAAGCATTGGCTTTAGCATGTCGGATGCACCAAGAGCACCATCGGCAGATCCTGCTCCAACAATCGTATGAATCTCGTCAATAAAAAGTACAATATCGCCGCGCGTTTTAATTTCTTTAAGAACTTTTTTCAAACGCTCTTCAAAGTCACCGCGATACCTAGAACCTGCAATCATTGAGCCTAAGTCAAGCGAATAAATTTGCTTATCTTTTAACGTTTCTGGCACATCGCCTTCAACAATCTTTTGAGCTAGGCCTTCTACAACAGCAGTTTTACCAACGCCAGGATCTCCAATAAGCACAGGATTATTCTTTGTGCGTCGGCTAAGCACAACCATAACGCGTTCAATTTCTTCAGAACGGCCGATAACAGGATCAAGCTTGCCTTCTTGAGCTTCAAACGTTAGGTTGCGTCCAAACTGGTCAAGTAATGCTGAACCGGACTGGTTGCGTTTGTCTTGCACACTACCAGCATTAGCTAGCTCACCTTTTTCGTTTTTATTATTCGAAGAATTGTCTCCACGAATAAGGTCAACAACTGTGCTTCGCAAGTCTCCAAGATCAACTTCCATCTTAATAAGAACTTGCGTGCCAATGCCTTCGCCTTCGCGAATAAGCCCGAGCAGAATATGCTCAGTGCCAATATAACTATGACCAAGTTGCAATGCTTCTCGTAAGCTTAGTTCCAACACTTGCTTTGCGTGTGGAGTAAAAGGAATGTGACCTTCTGGGGAAACAGCACCCTTTCCAATCATTTCTTCAATTTGCTTACGGGTACCGTCCAAATCAACACCCTTTAAGCTCAATGCTTTTGCAGCTACGCCTTCACCTTCGCGAATAAGCCCGAGCAGAATATGCTCAGTACCAATGTAATTATGCTGAAGAGCGCGAGCTTCTTCTTGAGCTAACACAATCACGCGTCGTGCGCGATCAGTGAACCGTTCAAACATAAGTTCCTTCCGTTCTTTTCTTTCATACCATGGTAACTAGTTGCCATGACGCGAAGATTACGTAAGTATTAATTATTTGTGCTGTCTGCGAGACTTTCTTTTGTACAAGTGCATTGTCGTAGAACCTACAGTTTTAGTAGTTGCGTCTTCTTGATTCGACTCCTCTACCGAAGCGTTAACTTCCTTACTTTCGACAGCTTTGTTTAAATCATATAAATTATCTGTGCTATCTAAGCTATCTAAGCTATCTGATTTATCTGATTCTTCAATATTGCTTGTATCGTTTTCGTCATTTATATCAGCTTTAGACTGAAGATCTTCTTTGCTGCTATCGCTAGAATCTTCTAATTTGCGACGCTTACGACGATGCGTTTTACTATCTTCAATAGCTTCTTCAATAAGCTCAACATCTGCTCGTTCTTCACGCGGAGCTTGCTGAATAATATCAATATGATAGTCGTCATAAGCTGGAGCAGATTGTACCCAAAGTTGCGATGGTTCTGGCGGATCAATATCGGAATGTTCTCCGCATGCGTGATCAAGCGAAACAACTCTGCCGTCATCCGGGCTCCACATATTCGCGCATACGCCAAACATTGAGCCTAAGCTTCCTGCTAACGGAATTAAGAATCCGCAAGATGAGCATGCTTTACCGTCTGCAATTTTTGTTGATAATGACTTTGGACCATGCTGCCCTGAATACCAACGTTTGGCTGTTTGCGAAAGCGCTTCTGCGGTCATTACGCGTCTGCGAGACAATCGAAATGACGAAACAGCTTCTTCAAGATCCTCATCAAAATCATTTTCAGAATTAGATTCTTCCGATTCTTGAGTTTCTTCCGATTCTTGAGTTTCTTGAGATTCTTGAGTTTCTGCAGACTCTTTAGTTTTTTCCTTAGAATTTTCTTCGGTATTTTCTTCGGTATTTTCGCTAGTTTTTTCTTCGGAATTTTCTTCAGAAATATGATGAACTGGACGGAAACCATCTTCAAGACGAGCATCATTCTCATCCGTTCCAATTGAATCCATAACTGAAAGATCGCTTGGCTTTAAGCGATCCTTCCACGGAATCCAAGGTGGAGGGAGCAGAGAATCATCCGTTGGAATAAGCGTTGACTCGTTTACGGTCCAACGTTGCAATTCTGTGTCATGGTATAGCGTTACAGACCACTGCCAGCCTTCATAACCAACTAAATTGCACTTAAAGCGAAAATCTGTAACTCCGTCTTCAAGCTCAATTGAGGTCACAAAATCGCCTACAGCATCTGTGCGCTCTGAAGTTTCCACAGCTACACTACGAGCTAGCTCTTGTGGATCCATCACTTCATCAGTCATAAATAATATTCCCGAAACTATTCCTGAACGTCAAAATTGTCTGCAACTGCACGCAATAAATTAGCAAGCTTCTTGCTTTCAGCAGTCGAAGGATAATGACGACGTCGTAAACCGTTACCTGCAGAATCAAGCAGCTTAATAAGATCTTCCACAATTGCAGCCATATCTTCTGCTTTTGGACGTGTCGCTTTTACAAGCGATGGAGCTGTTGCAAGCACATTAAGACCCATAGCTTGAGGACCTTTGCGTCCTTCAATTACTGAAAACTCAACACGTGTGCCTTTGTGCAAAGTTTTTACAGTTGCAGGCAACGCTGCTGCAGGCAAGAAAACGTCCTTACCGTCATCTCCGGCAATAAAGCCGTACCCCTTCTGAGTATCGTACCAACGCACGCGCCCATTGGGCATATTACACCTCACTCATTAATCACTAATAGTCGCATGCTGAACCGCTCAAATTTAAGAGCTTATGTTCATATGCGAAACAGCTATACTAGTGTACCAATATTACTATTACATGTATGCTTTTTATATTGTACCGCATACACGCGGGGTAAACGAATTTATGCATACAAGTATATGTTGCGTATGAAATTACTTACTTATCTACTTGCTTACTTATTTGCTTACTTATTTGCTTACTTATTTGCTTACTTACTTCTAATTTGACTCGCTGATTTTAGTTGATTGATATGAATCATCAATTTCTCTAATTGGAAGCACAACCGTAAGAGTTAAGCCATGAGGTTTAACATCTATTGAGTCGGAACCATCCATAGTATCGTCAAGATTAGTTTTGGAATTGTCAACTATTGTTGTTGGGTTTGAAATTGTTGCGCAAATAAAACCATGGTGAGCTTTTACTACAGATTGCGCAATAGCCATACCTAAGCCTGTTCCGCCCTTTTCTCTAGCTCTCGAAGGATCTGCAATGTAGAACCTTTCAAAAATACGAGAAAGAGATTCTTCAGGAACTCCAGGACCGTGATCAACAACACGAATCACAACGTATTTATTGCCTGCATTAGTTGATTGGCTTACTTCAGCTGCTTCCAAAAATTCTTTCAATGATTGGCTAACTGAAGGTAAATGTGAAAGCTTATCTGGAGTGATTGAGGCTTTCATAATGCCCATAGCAATTTCTACAGGAGAATCAGTTGGAGTGTATCGGTGAATATTTCCAACAATATTTGTCATGACTTGACGCAATCTTGCTCCATCTCCAAGCAAAGAAACGTCAGGTAGTTTTCCGCTTTTGAATATTAATTTACGCTCGAAATTGCAATTAGTGCAATTCATAAGCTTCCACTCATCCGAAAGCGTAAGATAACCTTGCTGAACAGATCGCGCAGGATCCAAAGCGTGCAAATCATTAGCTGCGTCGGAAATAATTGGCGACAAACTCACTTGCTGAGAAGTGTTAATTCCACGTCCTTCGTCAAAACGAGCCAAAGAAAGTAAGTCTTCTACTAATTCAGTCATTCGCTCACTAGAAGCTTTAATATGAGCAATAGAATCGTCTGCACGCTCCTGCTCGCCTGGCATATTTCTCCACATGGTGTACAGCTCTGCGTAACCATGAATAGCAGCAAGCGGCGTACGCAATTCGTGACTTGCGTCTGAAACGAATCGCTTCATTTTTTCTGTCATTGCTTCCTGCTCGTTGAAGCCTCGTTCGATTCGAGCAAGCATAGAATTCAATGAAGCTGCTAAAGATCCTACTTCCGTATTTTCAGGAGCAGAAGGTACTCGCCTACTCAAATCACCAGATGCAATTTTTGAAGCAGTTTTTTCAATACGCTTAAGTGGAACTAAAGTTGATTGAATAATAATAGCAGCAAAAACAGCTCCGAATAAAATAACGGCAATACTTACCATAATGCAATATCGAGTAAGCGTATTTACTGTGTCAAGTTGATCGCTTAAAGATAGTGCAATATATACGTAACCCTTCACATTCATGTCGGAATCGTAGTTGCTACGTTGACCCCAAGTTAGTACCAATACTCTCCAAGGTGCCTTTGCTGCATCCTTAGTCATTTGATCAACATTATCAGTGTCACCTTTAATACTTGCTGGAGCAGTATATGGCTTGTGTGTTACAACAACTTTAGTAAGAGAACCATCTGGTGGCAGTTTTGGCATAGAAACAAAATTGCCCTTAATTTTTGGCACTAACGGAGTGGCAATAATTTTATTATGCATATCTCTAATCTGCATAAAGTAGTCGTTTGGACCTGCAGTTGGTTGATTAGCATCTTTGCCTCGTAGCACATCAATATTGTCGTAAATAAGTTGCGCTTGATCTGCAAGCTGAATATCTGTTTTTTCAAGAAGGTAATTGCCTACCAACTGTCGAATAGATAAAGAAATGCAAAAAGCAGCAACAGTTAAAACTGCTAACGTGCAAGCTACAAGCCTTGTGCTTAAAGGTATGGCGTTTACTTTACGCTTCAACCAACAAGTTTTTTTAGGCTTAGTTTCTTTCGCAGCAGAAGAGTCTTGGAACACAACAAGACTTTTGCCAACATTAGAATCTTGCGCATTTTGAGTAGAATTTATATCTTTTACTTCATTATGCGATTCTTCATGATCCTTGTTGCCATTATTATTGCGTTGCATAATCAGGCTTGACCTGCCTTCGGTTCGCGAATCATATAACCAATTCCGCGCTTTGTTTCAATAAGAGGAACAACTTTCTGCGGCTTTCCAGAATCGTCAGTAATTTCTATGCCGTCAATTTTCTTTCTTAAGTAAGAAATATACGATTCAACAATAGCTGCGTCTCCGCCCCAATCGTATTGCCATACGTGGTTTAGAATTTGGCTCTTTGATAATACGCGTCCTTCATTATCCATCAAATAATGCAATAGCTTATATTCAGTTGGACTAAGCTCAATAGATACGCCGCTTCGAGTAACATCGTGCGAATCCTCGTTAATTTCAAGATCGGCTACTCGAACAATAGGTGTTTCTTCATCCGGCTCTTGCGTTCTGCGAAGAATTGCTCGAATTCTTGCCACAACTTCTTCCAAACTAAATGGCTTTGTGACGTAGTCGTCTCCGCCAACAGTTAAGCCCATAATCTTGTCTTGAGTATCGTCTCGAGCAGTTAGGAATAACACAGGAACTTTAATACCGTTTTGGCGAATGCGCCTAGTAACAGTAAAACCATCAATATCTGGGAGCATAACATCCATAACAATAAGATCAGGCTTTACTCGTTCAATAACTTCAACAGCTTCGGATCCTGACGCAGCGGTTTCAACTTCAAAACCGGCAAAATGCAGCGATGCTACCAAAAGTTCGCGAATTGATGGTTCATCATCAACAACAACAATAGATGCTTCAACGTTCTTACTCATACTGATTAGCATCACTTATGAAGCTGAATGTTTCCTGAATAAACGCTGAAAATAAAACTAGTTGTGTAGTAAATTTTTTATTACAAGCTACGCATAGTGCATTATTTGCTAGCTTTGCGAAGAGAAGATTTAAATACTGCATATTTTTTAGTTTAAAAAATATTAATTGTGGATAAATGATGACCTTTTAACCACATTAGTAAATAAGTCTTTGATTGATTTTTTAAATGGAATATATTCATTTTAGCGTTACATTACAAAAGTAAGTGCAACAAAATGTATGAGCTTTATAAGCTATATAAACCTTGATTTCTTACGGTGTAATGTAACGCAAAATTTAGAAAAATTGCGTTTTATGACGCGTACAAAATGGAGGGGATTATGGCACAATTTCGAGTTGATTCGGAGCAAATTCAGCAGTCCGCAGCTGCTGTTGGCACCTCGGTTGGTGCAATTAGGGAAGCCGTTAACGGCATGTATGCCAATTTGCAGCAGTTACAAAGCGTGTGGACGGGTCCTGCGGCCACGCAGTTTGCGTCCACAGCTCAACAATGGCGTGCAGCGCAGCAACAGATGGAACAGTCTTTAGAGGCTATTCAGCAAGCTATGCAACATGCTTCCGGAGTGTATGTTGATGCAGAAACTCAAGCTACTTCCCTATTTGGAATGGGCTGATTTAGTTAGTTTTCTGTAGCAAATTGAAGTGAAAAAAGAAGATGGCGGCATACTTTAATTCAAATATACCGCCATCTTTTTTAAAATTATTTTTTAAAATTATTAAGCTACGTAACTTGCAGCTTTAACATAATTTATTTCTAAATTTATGCTAATTTTCTATTTAGTAGCCCATGTCAGCGCCGGCTTGTGGTGCTGCAGCTGGCTTTTCTGGCTTATTTGCAACTACAGCTTCAGTAGTTAAGAACAAGCCAGCAATAGAAGCAGCGTTCTGTAGTGCAGAACGAGTGACCTTAACTGGATCGGTTACGCCAGCAGCCATCAAATCTTCGTAAGTATTGGTTGCAGCATTAAAGCCTTCACCTTCTGGAAGTTCGCGCACCTTGTTAAGAACTACGTCTCCAGAAACACCAGAGTTTTGAGCAATCTGCTTGATTGGAGCTTCAACAGCGCGGAACACGATTGCAGCACCAGTTGCTTCTTCGCCCTTAAGCTCAGTAATAGCAGGAGTCTTCTCAATCTTTGCAGCAGCCTGAACCAAAGCTACACCACCGCCTGGAAGCAAACCTTCCTCAATAGCAGCTTTAGCGTTACGAACAGCATCCTCAATACGATGCTTACGTTCCTTAGCTTCTACTTCAGTAGCAGCGCCAACCTTAATAACAGCTACACCGCCAGCGAGCTTAGCAAGACGCTCCTGAAGCTTTTCGCGATCATAATCAGAATCCGTGTTTTCAATTTCACCACGAATCTGAGCAACGCGAGCATCAACATCTTCCTTGGATCCAGCGCCGGAAACGATAGTTGTTTCATCCTTAGAAACAATCACCTTAGCTGCGTGGCCGAATACAGAAGCGTCAATAGAATCAAGCTTCAAGCCGAGGTCATCAGAAACAACCTGTGCGCCAGTCAAAATTGCCATATCCTGAAGCATGGCCTTACGACGATCGCCAAATCCTGGAGCCTTTACAGCTACAGTGTTGAAAGTGCCACGAATCTTGTTCAACACAAGCGTTGGCAATGCTTCACCATCAACATCTTCAGCAATAATAAGCAATGGCTTACCAGACTTCATAACAAGCTCAGCAATATGAACAATGTCTTGCTGGCTGGAAACCTTGCCAGAAGTGAGCAAAATGTATGGATCTTCAAGAACAGCGGTTTGATCGTCAGCATTAGTGACGAAGTAAGGGGAAATATAACCCTTGTCAAAACGCATGCCTTCAGTGAAGTCCAAATCAAGACCGAACTTGTTGTTGTCTTCAACAGTAACAACACCGTCCTGGCCAACCTTATCCAAAGCTTCAGCAATCTTTTCGCCAACTTCAGGATCTGCTGCAGAAATAGTTGCAGTAGCAGCAATCTGTTCCTTGGTTTCTACATCTTTTGCAGAAGCAAGCAATTCCTTAACAATTGCTTCAGCAGCTTTTTCAATACCGCGGCGAAGAGCAATTGGGTTGCTGCCAGCAACAACATTCTTCAAACCTTCGTGCACCAAAGACTGAGCAAGCACGGTTGCAGTCGTAGTACCATCGCCAGCAACGTCGTCAGTCTTCTTTGCGACTTCCTTAACAAGCTCGGCACCAATACGCTCATATGGGTCTTCAAGATCAATTTCCTTAGCAATGGAAACACCATCGTTAGTGATGGTTGGAGCGCCATACGCTTTGTCGAGCACAACATTACGACCCTTTGGGCCAAGTGTTACCTTTACAGTATCAGCAAGCTTATCGAGACCTGCAAGCATACCCTGACGGGCGTCCTCTTCATAGGCAATAATCTTTGCCATTGTTCCTCCGCATACGTTATTTTGAACTATTCACTGAAGTCTTAAGCAATAAGCCGTCAGCTGCTTATTATCACTCTCAAGACTCGAGTGCTAATTTGAAGATTAGCACTCTCTGCCCCCGAGTGCCAACTTTTTTGGCGTTTATGTTGAAAATACTTTAAAAAGGTATAAAAAAAAATAAAAAATGTCGGTTAGAAATAAATCTAACCGACATTTTATTTTTAAACTTTACTTATATTTGTTTATTTGTTTTAAATTACTTGCATAATACTGCTACGATTGGCGCAGAAATATCTTTCTCGTTTTCTACAGCAGTAATACCTAAAGCTTTTGCAACATCAAGAGCTGCAGCTTTTTGCGATTCGTCTTTATACCAAACAACAGAATCGCTTGGAACAGTGCCAGTTGGATTTCCAGCAGTTACGTTTGCGTAACCAGCCTGCTTCAACTTATCCGCATTCTTAGCACCGTATCCGTTAATCTTCGTGGCATTAATAACCTTAACCGCAACAGATTTATCAACTGCGTTCTGAGATGCAGAATTATCCTTGGAATTATTTGAATCAGAATTATCTGACTTATCTGACTTATTGGATTTATTGGATTTGTTTGCTTCGTTAGACTTGTTGTCTTTGCTTGAATCAGCACCCTCGTCATCGTCAGAATCTTCGTCTTCACGACTTGAATCAGCTTTTGACTTCTTTTCAGTTTTTGATTGAGACGTCTGCTGATTATGGTTCCACGGCAAAGAAAGATGCGAAATCTCACCGGAACCAATAGACCAAACTAGCAAACCGGCTACAATTGCAATAATTAGCGCAACAACATAAGGAAATATTACAGCGTACCAAGCAGGATTTCCGCGATGCACACCAACTGGACCCTCTGGTGGCTCATCAAAAGCATCGGGCGTATACGACACGTTCTGATCATTTCGCGCCATAATTGCATTCCTCCAACAGATTTATTAAAACAATATGAAACCATACTAGCGAATGCTGGTCACAAAGCACAAATTTGATTTAAACAATTTTCTTACTTAATTTATGCCTCGTCATACAGTAAGCATATGAATCCTGCACATATTAAACCTTTAGATGAATTAATGGATCCAGATTGGGCTAAAGCTTTAGCTCCTGTAGAGCCGCAAATACGCGCAATGGGAGTGTTTTTGCGAGAACAAATTGAGCAAGGACACCATATTCTTCCAGCAAGCCATAATATTTTGCGAGCTTTTAGTATTCCTTTAAACAGCGTAAAAGTTTTAATTGTTGGGCAAGATCCATACCCTACTCCAGGACACCCAGTTGGATTAAGTTTTTGCACTGCTCCAAATGTTCGTCCATTGCCAAAAAGTCTTATTAATATTTACAAAGAATTAGTAAGCGATCTTGGTGTGCAAATGCCTAAAAGCGGTGATTTAACACCATGGACTACTAAAGGAGTAATGTTGCTCAACCGTTGCTTAACTGTTGAAGCAGGCCAAGCAAACAGCCATCAAGGTAAAGGCTGGGAAGCAGTAACAGATGAAGCTATTCGAGCATTAAATAATCGAACTGACAGCAATGGAAAAACTTTGCCGCTAGTTGCAATACTTTGGGGCAGAAACGCTCAAAGCTTAGCTCCTTTGCTAACTAACGCAACTATTATTTCCTCCCCTCACCCAAGTCCTCTTTCTGCAATGCGAGGATTTTTTGGCTCAAAACCATTTTCTAGAGCGAATCAAGCTTTAATTAGTATGGGTGCTACGCCAATTGATTGGTCATTAGAAAATCAAGAAGTTTAGTATAGAATTTTTAGAACGTATGCTTTAAAAAATTAAGCTAAAATGCCTGTTTTTATAAAACGCAGTACTGTATATCGGTTACCATAGTTCACATGGCATTATTCCCACCGCAACCACAGAAACAACCTGTAAATACTAATCCTTCAATGGCACCTAATATTCGCATCGGTTCAGCAGCACCGCAGTCGGCCGCCGCAACTTCTGCGAATGCTCAAGTGCCTGCAACTATTTCAAGCGATGACATACGCCGCTGTCAGCAAATTGCGAATATTTTACGCGCGCGTTTTGCACAAACTTTAGTTGGGCAAGATTCTTTGCGTGAGTCTCTTATTCTTACGCTTATTGCAGGTGGACATATTCTTATTGAATCTGTTCCAGGTCTTGCAAAAACTACTGCTGCACAAACTTTAGCAACAGCAATGTCAGGTAGTTTCCGTCGCGTGCAATGCACTCCTGATTTGATGCCAGCAGATTTAGTTGGTACGCAAGTCTTTGATTTTGCATCCCAGCGTTTTACTACACAAATTGGCCCAATTCATGCAAATATTATTTTGCTAGATGAAATTAATCGTTCAAACGCAAAAACTCAATCTGCAATGCTTGAAGCAATGGCTGAAGGTGCCACAACTATTGGCGGCGAGCGCATTGCATTACCTCAACCTTTTATGGTTATTGCAACGCAGAATCCTATTGAAGAAGAAGGAACGTTTAATCTTCCTGAAGCTCAAATGGATCGCTTTATGGTAAAAGCAGTTATGACTTACCCTAGCGTTGATGAGGAAGTTAGTATGCTGCAATTGCTTACTTCGCGCGGTTCGGATGTTGTAGATCCTGCAACTCTTACCTCTAAGCGTATTAGTTTGCAAGATGTTGTGTTTATGCGTGCTGCAGCTCGTCATATTCACGTTTCTGAAGCTGTAATGAAGTATGCTGTTGATATTGTTGCAACTTCTAGAGGCAAGGGTTCTAATCCGCTTCCAACTATTAATTCTCTTGTTCGAATGGGTGCTAGCCCTCGAGCTTCTATTGCGCTTATTCGTATTGCGCAGGCTCACGCTTTGCTTTCCGGAAGAGATTATGTGATTCCTGAGGATGTGAAGCTGTTCGCTCATGAAGTTTTAAGGCATAGGATTCTTTTGACTTTTGAAGCGTTGGCTGATGCTATTACAACCGACCAAGTAATTGACGCATTGGTAAAGACGGTTCCTGTGCCATGATACCTATGAAGCGTTTAGCATTGTCTGAACCAGCTAAAACTGTTCGTCGTAAAATAGAGCTACTTGATCAACATATTGATTTGCCTATTGCTAGAAGAGCGTTGGGCGTGTTGGAAGGAGATCATCCTTCTCACCGTCGTTTTGGTACGGGCGATGTTATTGATATTCATGCTTGGCAGCCTGGAGACGAAGCTCGAATGATGAATTGGTCTGCCAGCGCTCGTTCTGGTCAGCCTATGGTTTCTTCTCGCGAACGCACTTCTTCTTCTCATACTTGGATTATTTTTGATGCGAGTATTAACATGAATGGTTCGTGCCGTTTAGAAGAGACTTTATATGAGATTGCTTCTAATGTTGCGTGTTTTTTTGCTGCGTTAAGTTTGAAACGTCATGATGCTGTTTCGCTATTGTGTGCTGATGGCAGTGATATTGTAAGAGTTCCTACGTCTCGTAATCTTTCTGATTTTGAGCGTAATCTTGATACTGTTTTGCTTAATACTCGTCGCAATACGCGAAATATTGATGCTTTGATTGCTTCTATGCAAAAAGTTGTTGATAAGAATGGTCTTGTGGTTCTTATTACTGACGAGTATGCGTTGCAAGCTCATAATGCTGAGTCTTTGCGCAAAATTACTCAGAATCATAAGCTCGTAGTGGTTACGCTTTCCCCAGTTAATCCTTTTGACAAAAATCTTAAATCTTCTATAACTGACGGTGTTACGTTACGTAAAATTCCAGCATTTTTTAAAAGTGAGAACGCAAAACAGGAAACGCAAGTTCGAAGAAATACTAGAAATCAAGCTTTGCAAGACATGTTGAGTGGTGTTAAAGCTTCGCTAATTCACGGTTCTTCGAGTGAAGAAGTTTTCCATATTGCTGCTAAAACTGTGAGCAGCACAAGCTATCTCACTACTTCATTACTACAGGAGGACGAGTAATGAGTATTGAGAATGTTTGGGGTACGTTTAATGAGAACTATTTATTTGCAACAATATTAGGTGTTTCTTTTATTGTTTTTGTTGTATGCGCAATCATATTTTATTTTTCGTTTAAAAATACGGTATTGTCTGCTGATTCTAAATCTTCTGACGCTCCGGCTCACGTTCAGCACGCTAATAAGCAGGCTTGGCGCAAAGATATTGACGAAATTGTGCAAAAATACCATAAGAATGAGCTAACTTCAGATCAGGCTTGTGCAAAACTTGCTAAAATAGCTAGAATTTACGTTTCTAGCATGAGTGGAGAAGATATTCACACTCATACTTTGGGAGAAATAAGCTCTTTGCGTTTAAAGTGGCGCAATAAAAAAGGCGCGGACATGTTACGTCAAACAATTGCAGCACTGTATCCTCCTGAGTTCGCGGATTTAAACAAAAACGAGCAAGCTAAAAATACTACTGTTGAGCAAGCTGCGGAATGGGTTCTTGTGTTACTTGAAGGCTGGCAGACGAAGGGGCAACGCTAATGAGTGGGAATATTTGGCAAACAATATGGCCTTGGAAATGGCAGTGGCCGCTATTTTTTGTTGCATCTGTGCTTTTTTGCGCAATTATTTTTATTGTGATTTTTCTTTACGATATTATTCGTCAGCATTTATTGCAAAAAAAGTATCAGAAAAATAATGGTGATTTTTCGCAAGAATTCTACACTTTTACTTTTGACGACGATTTGCAAGGAGCTTTCGCTAACCATTCTTGGTACATGTGGAGAATGTTTAGAAAGTTTGCAACTATAGCATTATCGTTATCTTTACTTGGTTCTATTGCTGTTGCGTCTAGGCCTTCTAGAGTTTTTAACGCAAACGAGCAAGTAAGTTCTAGAGATATTGTTCTTTGTTTAGATGTTTCCGGTTCTGCTTTGCCTTACGATCGTGAAGTGATTCAAGCATATCTTAATTTTATTGAGCATTTCCAAGGTGAAAGAATTGGCTTAAGTATTTTTAATTCAACTTCTAGAACTGTTTTTCCGCTTACTGACGACTACCGTTTAGCTAAAAAACAGTTGCAATACGCTGCTAATTTGCTTGGTGGTGTGCAATCTCAAAAACATATTGACAATATGCAACAGCGTCAATATCAAGAGATTTCAGACTGGCTTGAAGGAACGCAGAATCGTAAGAATGCAACATCTCTTATTGGAGACGGTTTAGTAAGTTGCGCAGCAATGCTACCGGGATTTATTTATGGAGCAGCTCACAACAATAGTAAAAAGAATAGCAGGTTTAATCGTAGTGCTTCGATTGTTCTTGCAACCGATAATGTTGTTTCCGGAAAGCCAGAGTATTCGCTAAAACAAGCTTTGGATTTAACAAAGCAGGCAAGAATTACTGTAGACGGCTTGTATTCAGGCGCAGCTCAAAACGAGAATGATGACACGACTATTCAAATGAAGCAGCTGATTGAATCACACTCAGGCGTGTTTCTTTCAAGAAGAAATAATGATTCCGTGCTTAATTTAGTAACAGAAATTGAAAAACGTCACAGTGTTACTCCGCAAGGCACAACTCAGTCTGCTTTTAGTGACGATCCGGGAATTTGGGTTTTGCTTACCACAGTTAGCGTTGTGGTGTGGCTTGCTATTGCAAAGAGGATGAAGCGATGATACCAAAACTACTTTTTGCTACTACCCTACTTTCAGCTTCTAAAATTGAAGCTGGTGACACTTCTAAAGCAGGCCAAATTGTTTTAGCACCTTCTTACGGGTGGATTATTGCGTTTATTGCTGTAGCTGTTGTGCTTGTGGCAATGTGTTTTGAAATAATACCTTTGCGTAGAAAATCGTTTTTAAGCGACGAAACTTTTGCAATGAGATTACGACGCATTGGAATATGCGTAATGCTAATAATTTGCATACTTTCTCCTAGTATTATGAAAGCAACATTGCAACGTGCAGTAAACGCAACGAATGTTGTTATTGCGCTTGATATTACCGGCTCAATGCGCGCAAAAGACGCTGATTATGCTAAAAAATCAAAAATTAGGCGCATTGATGCTGCTCGAGATATTGTTAAGCAAATCACTAAATCTTACGCTCACGCAAGTTTTGCAGCTATTTCTTTCGGAGCTTCTACATCTGTTGACGTTCCTTTAACACCTGACGCAAGAGCTGTGGATAATTGGATTGAAACGTTACGAACCGAACCAACAAGCATTGCTACTGGAACAAGTCTTGACGCACCGTTAGATCAAACTCTTCTTACTACTAAAGCAATTCACGACGCTCACCCGGATGACACAACTGTTTTGTATGTGATTAGCGACGGCGAGGAGACTACGCAAAGAAAACGCAGAACATTCTCATCATTAAGAGCATACATTACTAACGCGTTTGTTATTGGAGTAGGTTCAGCTAAAGGCGCACGAATACCGTTAAAAGGTGACGGATTGCAACTTGACGATTTATCTTCTGGAGAAGACGCTGACAATTCTGGCGAATCATCTTCAGATGAATCGTCTTCAAACGAACCGTCTTCAAAAGAATGGGTTATTGACCCTTCTACAGGAAACCCCGGTATTTCGAAACTTGATGAGAAAAATTTGCGAAATATTGCAGATGAGTTAAGCGGAAAATACATGCACGCTACTATGAATCACACTTTTGGCGAAGAAGCAAAACCAATTCTTTCACACCAGTGGCGCATGAACGAAACAGCTAAGCCTCGTTTACGCCCTGAACCAATTATTTGGCCATTTGCAATAATCGCTTCAGTTCTTTTGCTGTGGGAATTGATGGCTTGGTTCTTAACTTCAAGGAAATTAGTATGAAAATGCATATGAAAATTAATATGTCAAAACGAGTTATCGTTAGGTTAATTACTTTTATTTTCATGCTTATTGCCGTATTTGCAGCATACTATGCAATCGTAAACTGGAGAGCGCAATTTACGTATAATGCTGCAACAAGTAGTCTTATTTCAAACATAAAAGAGTCAAAAAAGCTTGATATCGATAAGAAGGTGCTACTTACTCAGCAGCAGCAAACTGACGCGCAATTTAATGAAGCTTTAGCACAACGCATGCTTCTTCTTCCTAATCTTTCTAAGCGCATAAATCATAATGCTGAAATATCGCGAAAACTAACTGAAAAATTGAAAGAAAAAAACAATAGTAATATTTCTTCTAAATTAAGAAAGAATCAGCCAAAGGCGAATAATAATAAAAAAGATGAAGACGAGACTGAATCTTCGAAGCCTAAGCTGAATAATACGCAGCGCAATAAAGTAGAAAACTTGCTTAAGCAGAACGATAAGGTTGATTCTCAATCTTATAAAAATCGGCAAAGTCAGCAGGATGATTCGGATCAGGAAAAAACAACTAAGCGCACTAAAAATAGTGATGGTGCAAATAAGCCTTGGTAATAATTTATAAAAAACTCGCGAAAAATTTTATAGAATTATAAGTTTCTATAAGTTTTGCTAGGTTTTAGAAGGTTTTTAAGCTTTTATCCACAATGCTTATTTTTGCGTGACATCTTTTGCATAAGCGTGTGTAATACAAGTATGAACACGTATTATGAATGGCAATGGCTTATACAACGCACTCAAGAGTGCGCTCGCTGCATTATTGCAGAATCTGCAGCGAAAGAATTAGACGACTGGCAAGGTCTTGCTGCCGAATATTTTCGCGAGAAAATGAGTGATATTTCTCATCAAGCTTATTCTCTCTACAACATTCGTGGAGGAATATAGTATGTCTTGGAAAGTTATATCCTCCGTTTCAGGCGGCATAAATCTTACTACTTCTAGGCGCTCAGCTTATGAGGCTGTTTCTAGAAAATTGCGCGCTCATGCGCATGAGTTATCAACTCTAAGTTCTTCTTGGCATCATGCAGCAATGGTTATTTCCAGCCAAATGTCAGCTTTTAAAAAAGCTGATGGTTTTGCTGGAAATTATGTGACTTCTTCACCTTTTGCTTCTAAAAATTCTGCTTCTTCACTAACACCAAGCATGTGCTTAAGTTATGCGAAAGAATGCCAAAGATTGTCTGAGCGTTTAGAATATCTTTCCTCGCTTATTATTCGAGCGAATAGTATTTATGAAAGTGCAGATTTTAGAGCGAAAGAAGCTTTTGATAATAAGATTGCGTTTATAGCTTCAATATTTCCTACTATTTCTTTGCAACTTTTTTCTGCTGGAGCAATGTCAGCTTTGAAAGATTCTAAGGAAAATACTGGCTTTAAGTATTTTGCAAAATGGTCTAACGCAACTCGTTATTCTCAGCAGGGAATGATTCGTGGATTATCTAGAAATATTATGCTGAATCCTGTTACATCTTTGCCAATATTTACTTTAGGAATAATGCAAAGCAGTCGTAAAAATGATCTTCCGAAAAAAGCTAAGATTGCGTCACGTAACTTTTTGAAATATGTTAGCGAAAACTTTAAATCCCCAGTTCCTTTTGTTTCTGGCGCTTTAAGCTTAGTTACAGCTCGCATTAATAATGCTAATCAGGGAAATAATTTACGAGTTACTCGCATAAAACAGCCTTTGAAAAAGCCACAATTTGTGCTTTCAAAGCCTGGGCATACTCTTCGCGACGCACTTGATAATCTTACAGAGCTTGGTAGAGGAAACTTAGGTATTCGTCCACCTTTAGCTAATCCGGATGCTGCAACTATTGCTATTCAACGCTTTAAAAAAGCTGATGGTCGTACTTCATGGTTGGTTATTATTCCTGGAACTGACGGCAAACCTCATTCGCCTTTTGGCTGGGAGCAGAATCTTGAAGCAATGAGCAATACGCCTTTAGCTAGAAAACAGGCTGATAGCACAAGAATGGTTATTGAAGCTATGAAACGTTCTGGAATTAAGCCTAAAGACCCAGTTGCGCTTATTGGGCATTCGCAAGGTGGTATTGTTGCTGCAAGTATTGCAAGCGACTATTCGAAAAAGTACAACATTAAGCATGTTGTTACTGCAGGCTCCCCTATTGCTAATCATCCTATTCCTAAACGAACTTGGGTTACCAGTATTGAAATGGAAGATGAGTTAGTGCCTTCTCTTGATGGAAAGGAAAATCCGATTAGAAATAATTGGGTTACTATTCGAGGTAGAGCAACGCATGTTCGAGAAACTCCAAGACCATTTCCTCCTGGAGTAACGCGTTTTTCTGGGAGACTCTATTCGAAGAAAAAGTTTGATAAGAAAGGAATATTTGTTGAAGACGTTCCAGAAGATGGTACTTTAACGCATGATTTGCATTATCATCGAGCAGCGTACGAAGATGCTATGCAGTTAGGTTCTAAAAGCGTTCGCAGCCAGGATAAGCATTTTTATGATGTTATTGACGGCGAGCTACAGAGCACAACTTTATGGCAAGGAGTGATGAATTAGCGTTCAGTTAGCTTCATATTAGTGTTACATAAGTGTGAGATTAGTGTTCGATTAGCGTTCAAATAGCGTAAATAATACGCGTATTGCTTTTGTTTATAAAGCTAATTCGCAGCATGATGTAACCTTGCAATTATGAAGCTTACTGATATTTCTCCTGCAATAGCTCTTACTCCACTTGATGGACGATACCATAAACAAACTTCAGCACTCGTTGAATATTTAAGTGAACCTGCGCTAAATCGCGAACGTATGCGCGTAGAAGTTGAGTGGATGATTCTTTTAGCTAACGGATACGCTGGAAATAATTGGAATCCTATTGTTCGTGGTGTTAAGCCTTTAACGGACGAAGAGTGCGCATACTTGCGTTCTATTCCAGAAGATTTTGATGCTGAAGGTATTGCACGTCATGCTGCTCACGAAGCTGTAACGCATCACGATGTTAAAGCAGTTGAATATTACATTGATGACGCTTTGGATGAAGCTGAAGAAAAGTTGGGTCACGAAACCGAATTGTCGTCATTAAAAACTTTAGTGCACTTCTCTTGCACAAGTGAGGATATTAATAATCTTTCTATTGCAAGATGCGTTAAGCAGGCAGTTTACAACGTGTATCTTCCAAATTTGAAAGCAATTGTTTCTTATTTGGTTGAGCATGCTAAAGAGTATCGCGACTTGCCAATGCTTTCTTTAACTCACGGCCAGCCTGCTACCCCAACAACTTTGGGCAAAGAATTAGCTGTGTTTGCTTACCGTTTGCAACGTCAACTTAAGCATCTTGATGCACAAGAATATTTGGGCAAAATTAATGGCGCAACCGGCACTTTTGGCGCGCACTTGGCAGCTTTTCCGGAAGTTGATTGGATTAGTGTTTCTAAAGAATTTGTTGAAAATCGCATGAATCTTCAATGGAATCCTTTAACCACTCAGATTGAAAGTCACGACTGGCAGGCTGAACTTTATAGCACAGTAAGCCACGTGAATCATATTTTGCACAATCTCGCAGTTGATGTGTGGATGTATATTTCTCGCGGAATTTTCGTGCAAGTTCCTGTAAAGGGAGCTACCGGCTCTTCTACAATGCCGCACAAGGTTAATCCGATTCGTTTCGAAAATGCTGAAGCTAATCTTGAAATTTCATGCTCACTATTCGACACTTTGTGCGCAACTTTGACAGAAAGCCGCTGGCAGAGAGATCTTACAGATTCTACAACTCAAAGAAATGTTGGTTCTGCTTTTGGCTACGCGCTTCTTGCTTTGAATAATCTTTTAGGCGGCTTGGAATCTATCCACCCTAATAAAGATTTTATGGCTCGTGAATTAGACGAAAATTGGGAAGTTCTTGGCGAACCAATTCAAACAGCTATGCGAGCTGAAGAAATCGCTGGTGTTCCTGGAATGGAACGTCCGTATGAGCAGGTAAAAGAACTTATGCGAGGCCATACTATTTCTCAAAAAGACGTTGAAGAGTTTATTGCTTCTCGAGCTTTTGATGAAAGCACTGCTGAAAGATTGCAAAAAATGACCCCAGCTTCTTACACTGGTTTTGCTTCACGATTGGTGGATTTTATTCAATAAGTAGACGGTAGTGAAATGCAATCTAGCATAAATCCAAATCTTGTTATTGAAGATTCGCAGCCTAGCTTAGTTCGAAGTTGGGCTGATTTGCTTTACTCGCTATGCTCCATTTTTGTTGTAGCACTTACAGTGTTATCAACAATTTGGTTTTCTTCAACAGCAAATGTTGTTGAAATAAACGCAAGTAACGCAAGCAAAATAATAGTTGGCCTTGCTATTAACGGCATGCCATGCGCGCTTATTCAACAGGCTCTTACGCTTATTGTTGTTGCTGAAGTGATTGTGCATATGGCTTCCGATAGGCGTTGGGTTGATACTTCTATTTCGGTTATTACGTTATTTATAACCTATGGTGCAGTTTGGCTACTATCCGGAATTTTAATGTCAACTCATAATTCGACTATGATTTCCGCGTTGCATCCGCAACCGGTGTCGAATTGGTCGGAACTAATTCCGGATACATACGCTGTTTTAGTTGCTTTTCTTACAATAAGCGGCCCTAGACACGAATACCGCCACGTTAAATGGGGTTGGGATGCGCTGTTTATTGTTACTGCAATACTTCTATTTTCTTCCTGGGACTCCTACCCTGGAGTTCTTATATCGTATTGCTTAGGAAGAGCAATCGGAACGCTTATTCGTTTCGCAAAAGGAACGCGTAGTAAAGGCGCTTGGGGCGACGATATTGTTCTTGCGCTCAAAAATATTGGAATCGATAATCTTACGCAACTTATTCGCAGAACTCAGCAAGCTGATCATACTGGAGTTCTTCGCTCAAGCCTTGACGATGATTTAATCGAAAATTCTAGACTTTACGACGCAACTGATATTCACGGAATGCGTTACGTAATTTCCGTATTGGATAATCAAGTGCATTTGCCAGGCTATTTAAACCAGCTGTGGCAGTGGGTGCGTTTGGTTGATATTCCAACTCGTCGCGATCGTTCAGCTAGGCATTCAGTTCACCATCATCTTTCTATGCTTCTTGTTTTGCGTAATCTTCATTTGCCAACCGCGAATGTTTACGGAGTAAGCGATAGTGATAAATCTTCAATAATGGTTTTTCACGCATCGAATGCTTTGCTTCCATGCAATCTAAATACTCTAACTGTTGAAGACGCTGCAAAACTTATGCGCTATGTTGATGCCGCTAATATGCGCGGTATTACGCATAGAAGGATTACTCCGGAAACTATTGCTCGCTTAGAAGATGGAACTCCTGTTATTGCTGGATGGCAAAATGGCGATGTTGCAAGCGATTCAACAAATATTGCGTTAGATAAAGTGCAATTACTTACGCTTATTGCAGCATGCACAGATATTGATACTGCAATTGAAGCTGCTCTTAACGCTTGGGGTGCGGATAAGTTGGCAGAAATGCTTCCGTTTATGCAAAAAGCTGCTATTCCTGCTTCAACTCGTTCTCTTCCTTCTTGGAATAAGAAAGTTTTTGAAAATCTTTGTACTTCTTTGACTAAAACTGTTTCTTTGCACACTGATGAAGAAGACTACGACACTGTGCGTTTGGCAAGATTTAGCGTTAGGTTCTTTGTTAGCTTGGTGCTTTCGGTTGTTGCAGTTGCTGTTATTGCCACTCAATGGCATCCTCAAGAAGTTTTCGCAGCACTACGAAACGCAAATAGTTACATGGTATTCATGTGCTTTATTTGCAGCATGCTTGCTTGGGTTGGTTCTGCAATAACGCTTGGATCGTTTATGGATGATCAAAAACCTTCCGCAACAATTTTATTCGCATCACAGGCAGCTTCTGGTTTTACTGCAGTTTCTATGCCGGCTGGAGTTGGTCCTGCTTTCGTAAATATGCAATTGCTTAAGAAGAATGGTTATAATTCAACTCAAGCTACTGCTATTACTAGCGCAGTTTGGCTTATTCAAGCACTTATAACAACAATCGTATTGCTTGTTATTGGCATTTTTACTGGTAAAAATGTGCTTTCGGGTATGATTCCTGCACATATGCTTATTACAGTTATTGGAATTATTACTCTTATAGTTTGCACTTTAATGGCTATACCTGCAGCAAGAAAAGTTGTTCGTAAGCATTATCTTCCGATTCTTTCTGATTACGGTCATCAAATTAAGGAACTTATTTCTAGGCCGTTACAGCTTATAGTCGGTTCTTTTGGAGCAGTAGCTTTAGTTGCTTGCGTTGGTTTGGGTTATTGGGTTGCTTTACTAGCTTTCGGATACTATGCGAATCCTTGGGAAACAATTCTTTTGTTCTTGCTGGCTAATACTGCAGGTTCCGCAGTACCTACGCCTGGCGGTTTAGGAGCGGTTGAAGCATCGCTTACATTTGCTTTTACTTCTGTAGGCGTTCCTCCTGCTATTGCATTATCTTCTACACTGCTTTACAGGCTTATGTTCTACTGGTTAAGAATACCTTTGGGCGCAATTGCAATGAATTGGCTTAACAAAAATGAGCTAATATAATTGCAAATTTTGCAAACAATTGTGTAGTTAATATAGTTCATATCGCATTATGACTACTACAAAAACATTTTTTATGAAAAATAACTAAAAATATTAAGAAAAATGCAAAAAATGGCTACATTTGTAGGGAAAATGTACTAATATCAAGTATGAACGTGGCCTTTGCAAGAAAAGGCCCCTAACACAAAGGATGCTGCATGGCATACAACAAGTCTGATCTTGTTTCTAAGATCGCACAGAAGTCCAACCTGACCAAGGCGCAGGCCGAAGCCGCCGTCAACGCATTCCAGGATGTGTTCGTTGAGGCTTTGCAGTCCGGTGAAGGTCTTAAGCTTACCGGTCTGTTCTCCGCAGAGCGCGTAAAGCGCGCTGAGCGCACTGGCCGCAACCCGCGTACCGGTGAAACCATCAAGATTCCAGCTTCTTACGGTGTACGTATCTCCGCTGGTTCCTTGTTGAAGAAGGCTGTTACCGCCTGAAATTAGGTGTTGACGCATTTTGTGCGTAAATTAAGAAGGACGCTCCGAAGTTGGAGCGCCCTTCTTTTTTAATCCCGTTTATTTAATCTCGTTTATAAGTCGCCACGTTCCATTTTTCTCAAACGCGGCTCTGCACTATCTTTTGCGCCTGTAATACGATAAACGTCAAAAACGCCTTCGATTTTACGAATAGCAGCAAGTAGCGTAGCTAAATGCTGAGGATCTGCCATTTCAAAAGTAAATTGGCTAGTTGCAACACGATCATCACCTGTAGCAATCGTTCCGGAAAGAATATTTACTCCATGGTCAGAAAGAACTCGCGTAACATCAGAAAGCAAATGCTGCCTATCCAAAGCTTCAACTTGAACCTTAACTAAGAACAAGCCTTTATCGCTAGTCCACTGAACAGGAATAACACGTTCAGGCTGCGTTTTTTGCAAGTCAATCATATTTTGGCAGTCAGTTCGATGCACTGATACGCCTTGGTTTCTTGTAATAAAACCAATAATATTATCTCCAGGAACTGGCATGCAGCATCGAGCAAGCTTAACCCAAACGTCTCCTACACCTTTAACCGAAACGCCTAATGCGCCGTTAGATTTACGGTTACGCTCAACGTGCTTAAGTGGAAGCGCTTCCTGCTCTACTTCTTCCGCAACTTCGTCAGCGCCAGCATCTTTAACTAATCTGGAAATAACGTTTTGCGTAGAAACTTGACCTTCGCCAATCGCAGCGTATAAAGACTCAACGTTAGTTGGCAAATTAAGTTCATCAGCAACACCAATTAAAGCCTGCTGAGTCATCAAAGTAGTAAGAGGCAAGTTACGCTTACGCATAGCACGAGTTAGCTCGTCCTTGCCCTCTTCAATGGCCTCAGAGCGGCGTTCCTTGCTAAACCATTGGCGAATCTTATTTCTAGCGCGAGGGCTTTTAACAAAACTCAACCAATCTCGAGACGGGCCTGCAGTATCTGACTTTGAAGTAAGAACTTCAACCGTGTCTCCATTAACAAGTTTCGTATCAAGAGGAACCAAGCGCCCATTTACTCGAGCGCCCATCATTCGGTGTCCAACTTCAGTGTGAACAGAGTACGCAAAGTCAACAGGTGTAGCATCCTGTGGAAGCGCAACAATACTCCCCTTTGGAGTAAACACGTAAACTTCTGAAGCTCCAAGATCTTGCTTTAGCGAACCCAAGAACTCGTCAGAATCAGGCGTTTCACTAGTCCAATCTGCAAGCTGCTGAATCCATTTAAGATTATCTGCTTCGCTAAGTTCTTTACGATCTTCAAGCTCTCCTTCGCGCTTACGATCGTCACTATCTGGCTTACTTAAAGCTCTACCAGCCTGGCCGTTTGCCTTGTACTTCCAGTGAGCAGCAATACCAAATTCAGCGCGCCTATGCATATCCCAAGTGCGAATCTGAATCTCAACAGGCTTTCCACCAGGGCCTACAACCGTGGTATGCAAGCTTTGATACATATTTAGCTTAGGAGTTGCAATATAGTCTTTAAAACGTCCTGGAACAGGGCTCCAACGTGCGTGAACCGCACCTAATGCTGCATAACAGTCGCGAATTGAATCAACAATGATTCTAACGCCAACAAGATCGTAAATATTTTCAAAATCGTGCCCACGCACAATCATTTTTTGGTAAATAGAGAAGTAATCTTTTGGACGACCCTTTACGGAAGCTTCAACATGCTGAGCTTTTAAATCAGCATTGATTTCTTCAAGAATTTGACGCAAATAAACTTCACGCTGACCGGCTCTACGAGCAACTAAAACCACAATTTCGTTATAAATTTTTGGATATAAAACTTTAAAACTTAACTCTTCAAGCTCTGTTTTAATTGCGTTCATACCAAGACGATTTGCTAAAGGAGCGTAAACGTCAAGAGTTTCACGAGCTTTTTTGTGTGAACTTGCTGGTTTAACATAACGCCATGTTCGAGCATTGTGCAAGCGGTCTGCAAGTTTTACTACTAAAACTCGCACATCCCTGCTCATAGCAACTACCATTTTTCGAATAGTTTCTGCCTGAGCGCTTTCACCATATTCCATTTTTGAGATTTTGGTAACGCCATCTACTAATCCTGCAACAGTGTCACCAAATTCTGCCCTACACTCTTCAAGCGTGTAGTCTGTGTCTTCCACAGTGTCGTGTAACAATCCTGCTGCAACAACAATCGGACCCATACCAAGATCTGCAAGTATTTGAGCAACTGCAAGAGGGTGAATAATATAAGGCTCTCCAGATTTACGGCGTTGCCCTGTATGTTGCTTTACAGCGCGAGCATAAGCCCTGTGAAGAATGCTCATGTCTTCATCAGGATGATGCCATTTACACATGCTTAAAATTGGCAACAATGGGTTACGAGAATCCGCGCTGATTTCGCATCCAAGTCTATGAGCACCTTTTACATCTTCTTGAAGTTCACCCATTGCAACACCTCCTGGTATTGTCTACTATCCTACCCGCTACAAGCATTATGCTCTACAAAATTTTTATAAGCAAATCAAATAAATCTGAATACAATAAATCCGACACAGCATAAAACTGGTCGGATTATTGAATTAGATTATTTTACTCCTGTTGAGCCAAAGCCTTTATCTGAACGATCTGAACCAGGCAATTGTGCAGCTGGAATAAATTGCGCTTCTACGTAACGTTGTATAACCATTTGCGCAATGCGATCGCCACGATGGAAATGCACTGTGTTTTCAGGGTCCAAATTAATAAGTGGTACTTTAATTTCCCCACGGTATCCAGCATCAACTGTTCCAGGAGCGTTCAACACAGTTACGCCCTGCTTAGCTGCTAAACCAGAACGCGGATGCACTAAAGCAACATAACCTGCAGGCAAGCAAATAGCAACACCGGTTGGCACAAGCGCACGTTCAAATGGTCGCAAAGTAAAATCTTCAGTAGTTCTTAAATCAGCTCCAGCATCACCTGCATGCGCATAGCAAAGCGGAGGCAATTGAGAGCCTTCATCATTAAGATACTGAATTAATACTTCAACCTGTTCGGGGCCAGTATAGGTCTCGTCATATGCCATTTAAGCTGCGCACTCCTTGCAAACCGGCTGACCGTCAGCAGTAGTTTCAGCCAACTGGCTCCTATGCTTAACTAAGAAGCATTCAGAACAAATAAATTCGTCGCCTTGCATAGGAATAACAGTTACAGAAGCATCTTCGTTGCTTAAATCAGCACCTGGTAATTCGTAGTCTTCAGCAATAGCGTTTTCATCATCATCAATGTCGCTGCTTGTATTTTGAGAACCTTTGCTCAAAGCTTCCAACGACTCTTCGTCCTCATCTTTGCTACGAGGAGAATCATAATCCTGTGCCATTATGGTCCTTTCGTTTTTAAAGCTACCTTACGCGCATAGCATACACGAATGGTACCCCGTGGAATACACATATTTTATTTTACATATAGTGGTAAAGAATGCAGTGTATGGACTAAAGTATATACATAGTATTGTTACAAGCGAAGAAAGTGGTGCATAATGCTTGAAAATCCGCCAAAAGCGGCGAGTTTCGACCATGTTGATGCAGACGGCAATTTGATTTTTATTTGCGAAAACACGCCGTTGAGTATTCAAGTGGACGACACGCTGGAACGTGCCATTGCCGAATCACACCAGATTACTCGTCAAAACAACGACAAAAACGGCGAAGCAGACAATAACGCTACTTCGACTACAGCAACTTTACCTATTTCGCAAATTCAAGCCTTAATTCGCGCAGGCGTTGACCCTTCTCACGTAGCTCAACGTTACAATGTGAGCGAAACGCAAGTTCGACGCTTCTCTGCGGGTGTGGAAACAGAAAAACAGTACGCTATTGAGCAGTTCCTTCTAGTACCTGCACCAAAGCAAAGCAATATGCGCACTCTTGCAGACTTAATCGAGCGCACATTAGCTAAAGCACATATTGGCATGGAAACCATTAAATGGCGTGCAACACGTCGAGGTTTAGAGCCATGGCTTATTACAGCGACTTTTAAAACTGCCACACGAACTATTAAAGCTGAGTGGACTTGGAATATGCACGATAATTCAGTTACGTGCGCAAATCCTTCATCTCGCTTATTACTTGGAGAAGACGTAAACGCTGCTGAAAGCGCAAAACAGGCACCGTACGGCGGAGCTTACAGAGACACTGTAAGCATTAACTTCCCGTTTAATTCAGAAGAGTTGCCTGGAAATTCTATTCGCTCTGCTCGAATTGAGCGCGCAGTTTCGCAATGGGAGCTTCGTAACAGCGATAAACTTTCCGAAATAGCGCCTCAAACTGACGAGAATCAAGACTTGCAGTTCGAAGAAAATAAAAACGAGTCCGTTAAGAATTCTAAAAAAACGTCAGCACTTAAAAATGCGGGCGCAAAAAATAATAATTCTGAACAGACGCCGCTAATTGGTGCGGAAGAATCTTCTAAGAAGGAAACGCATTCTCCAGTTCAATCTGCACTTATTGACGATTCTCAAGCGCAAAAGTCTTTAGCTGCAAAAGTTAAAGAAGCAGAAAAAGCTGACGCTGCTGTAACTAAATCAGCAAGCGATGACGCAAACGCAGTAGTAAATAAAACTAATGCTGATGAAACAAGCGGAGTTGAGCAAAGTCAAGAATCTAATCGCGCTGAAAAAACATCTGCGGATCATAATAAGCGTAGAAGCGGTAGAGCTGCTGTTCCGAGCTGGGATGAGATTTTATTCGGCGAAGGCTGATAAGTCTGATATTGCTTTGTGAAGCTTGCTTTAAGTCAATAAGCTTACTTTAGGTCAATAAGACATGGAATATCCATTTCCATGTGAGTTATTGATCCGTGCACGCTTGGAAGGCTCATTGCTTTTTCGGACTGAATACGAGAATCAACAATAGTGCAAGAGTTACATGCTTGTACTAAAACATCTCCAATTACATCTTCCGCATTGGCATTAACTTCACCAAAAACACCGTCTTGAATAGCTTGTTTTTTACTTCGAATAAGCGCGTTATTGCCAAGAACTTCTTTCCAACGGCTAATAATATCTTCAGTATTAGCTTCAGAATCTGCATAAAGCATAACCGAACGAGGCTCTCCACCAACCAAGCTCACTGAGCGCATCAAATTTTCGTTCTTTGCAATATCGACAGTCAAGTCTGGATCGACTTCAATCATTCCATGATCTGCCGTAATAACAATTACAGTTCCAGGCGCGCAATTTCGCTGCAATAATCGCAATTGCGCATCAACTTGCTCAAAAGCCGCAACCCACTGCTCAGAATTCCAACCATAATTATGACCAACCTTATCCGTATCTCGCAAATATAAATACGTTAAGCCAGGAGTTTTAGTTGTTTCTGCAGCTTTCATAATTCTGGCTCTAGGAGTGCCGCCAGTAATATAATTCGCTCCACGAAAAGCAGCTTTAGTAAGAGGAGAATGCTCAAATTTTGGCAAACTTACACTATCTGAACGAACGCCTTTAGAAACCAAGCTTTCAAATATAGTTGGCTGCTGCTGTAATTCCAAAGGATCTGGAGCGTCATTAAATTGAATAAGCTGAGAAAGCTTTCCTGTTTTAGGATTCTTTTGGGTATACCCGGTCATGCAAGTAAGACCTGGGCATGTGCCAGTACCGAAAGTTGCCATTGCGGCAACAGTTGTGCTAGGAACGCAAGTTAAAATAGGACGCTGATTTAAAGGCTCGTTTAAAAGCGAACGCAAATAAGGTGCGTGACCTTTGCGCATAAGAATATTCCAATAACCTAAACCGTCAACAAGCACAACAATTGCAGCACGAGACTTAGGAATGCCAAGACTTTCACGCAAAACACTTGGGTTTTTATGTATTTTAGTGCATACAGGAGCGCCAATTGCGTCACTTAAAGCTGGCAAAATTGAAGAAATATGAAGCGCTCCCCCAATTCTTTTTGAAGAATCACTATTAGAAGAATTGCTATCGTATTCGCTTTTACTAATTTCACCACTCGTAAAATCTCCATAAGAAACATTGCTAACAAATTGCAACAATTCTTTTTGAGAAGGCACGTCAACACTCATACTCACTATTGAACCACTGATATAGAATAGAGCAAAATAAAATTGAGCGAGAAAAGCCCACAAAAAGCTTATTAATTAAGCAAAAATTAAGTAAAAACATGTAGTTTGTGCATATAAATTGGTAATATTAATAGCCGTAATATTATTCAAGGAGTTCTCAATATGCCTTCACGCCGTCATGCAACACAGCAAGCTTTCGATCCTAGAAAAGTTAAAGAGCATATTGTTGAAACACCATTGAATGAGGAAATGAGCAAATCATTCCTCGAATACGCTTATTCTGTTATTTACGCTCGCGCTCTTCCGGACGCAAGAGACGGCATGAAGCCTGTGCAACGCAGAATTATTTACCAAATGGGCAATATGAATTTAAGCCCTGATCACGCTTACATGAAGTCTGCTCGCGTAGTTGGCGAAGTAATGGGTAAGTTGCATCCTCACGGAGATTCAGCAATTTACGAAGCAATGGTTCGATTAGCGCAACCATTTTCACTACGTTTGCCTCTTGTTGACGGACACGGTAACTTTGGTTCTCTTGACGACGGCCCTGCAGCATCACGTTATACGGAAGCGCGTTTAGCTCCAGCAGCTCTTGGAATGAACGCGGATATTAACGAAGATACTGTTGATTTTGCGCCAAACTACGACAACAAGCTTAAAGAGCCTACTGTTCTGCCGTCTGCTATTCCAAACCTGCTAGTAAACGGAGCTTCCGGTATTGCTGTTGGTATGGCAACAAACATGGCAACGCATAATTTAGGCGAAGTCGTTGCAGCAGCAAAATACGTTATGAAACATCCTGAAGCCACATTGGACGATCTTATGAAACTCGTTCCAGGACCGGACTGGCCAGGCGGAGGCATTATTATTGGCCGAAGCGGAATCCGCGAAGCATACGAAACAGGACGAGGCGCGTTTACAACTCGCTCTACAACGCATATTGAGAATATTACCGCTCGCAAAAAAGCGATTATTGTTACCGAACTTCCGTTTATGGTTGGTCCTGAGCGAGTTTTAGAGCGAATTTCGCAAGGTGTTAAAGCTCGTAAACTAGATGGCATTTCTGGAGCGATTGATTTAACAGACAGGCACAATGGCACTCGTCTTGTTATTGAAATTAAAACAGGCTTTGACCCTAACGCAGTTCTTGCGCAACTTTTTAAGCACACTCCTCTTCAAGAAAGCTTTACTATTAACAATGTTGCGTTAGTAGACGGCAGACCTCACACAATGGGATTGCGTGAGCTTTTGGACGTGTGGATTGCACACCGCAGAACAGTTGTTAGAAGGCGCAGTGAATTTAGGCGCACGAAAGCTAAAGAGCGCTTGCACTTAGTTGACGGCCTTCTTCTTGCGCTTCTTGATATTGATGAGGTTATTCAAGTTATTCGCTCTTCTGAAGACGCGGATAGTGCAAAAACCAAGTTGATTAAAGTATTTGATCTTGACGAAATTCAAGCACAGTATATTCTCGACTTGCGTTTACGCAGACTTACTAAAATGAGCCGAATTGAGCTTGAAGCTGAACGCGACGATTTGCTTAAAAAAATTGAAGAACTTAACCAAATTTTAGGCTCTGAAGCGAAACTAGATAGCGTAGTAATAGCAGACATGGATGCTGCTGTTAAACAGTGGGATACTCCAAGACGAACAATTCTACTTGACGAAAATGAAGACGGAAGCTTTACTCCAGTTTCTTCAAGCGTAAGTAAAAACAGCGAAGATGATGCTATTAAAGCCGTTCAATCTGCTAATAAAATTACTTCAACACAAGCAGACTTAGCAGCCGCAGCCAAGCTCACGCGTAAATCTGGAGAAACAGACGCTGCAACAGCCGCGTCGGCAGCCTTGCAACTAAGCGACGAACCTTGCGCAGTAGCATTAAGCACTTCCGGATTAATCGCTAGAACAAGTGCCGAAGTGTTAGAACATTGGAATTCGCACAACAACAACGTATTTGACACACCTTGCGCAACAATGTTCGCAACAACTACTCGCGCAACATATGCTCTTATTACTTCAGCAGGACGCTTAGTATTAGCGCAAGTTTCGGATCTTCCACAACTACATTACGAAGAAGAAAAGCCGGCGCTACTATCTCACGGAGTAAAAGCGCAAGAATTGTTGCTGTCAACTCAAAGCACTGAGCCTGTAAAAGGCGAACAAGTGATTGCGGCAATTGCATTAGACAATTCTAACGAAGCTACACCGCTTGCACTTGGAACAAAAAATGGCGTAGTAAAACGTTGGAACTGCGAAGCTCCAACAACCATGGACTCGTGGAGCATAATCGACTTGAAAGATGATGATTCTGTTATTGCTGCAGCACCAGCTAAAGATAACGACAGGCTCGTGTTCATTAGCACAGATTCTTCGCTTTTAACGTTTGACGCAAAGCAAGTTCGCCCTCAAGGACGCACAGCAGGCGGAATGGCTGGCATTCGCCTAGCAGAAGGCGCTAAAGTTGCAACCTTTGCTGTTGTGCCAGAAAAAGCAATCGAATGGCATTACGAAGAAGGCGAAAACGGATTATTCTCCGCATCTGGAACCGTAGTATTCACTGTTGCAGGAGACAGCGAAGCGCTTCCTGGAACAGAAAACGGTGCTGCAAAACTTACGCCGTTCGACATGTACCCAACAAAGGGGCGCGCAACCGGCGGCGTGCGCTCGCAACGATTCCTTAAAGGTCAAGATACTTTAATTCACGCATACGTTGGATACTATCCTTTGCAAGCTGTTACAGAAGGTGGAAGTAACGTGGAGCTACCTAAACCAGATATGCGAAGGGACGGTTCTGGAACCGAACTTGTATCCCCAATTGCGCACATTGGGTAGGAAAAATAGTAAATAAATATTTTATACAGCATTTATTTATTAAAAGCATTTGTGTATTAAAGTAACGTAGTAAAATCGATACTGTTGCTTACGGAAATAATCTGTATAAAAGCCACAAAATAGCTTAGATATGGGTTTAAAATAAGTTATAAAAAGTTATAAAAAGGCTATAAGTCGGTTAGTCGATTAGTCGGTTATATAGATACAGAGAAAAGGAACGATTATGGCATTTTGTACTAACTGCGGTGCCAGTGTTGATGCAAACGATAAGTTCTGCGAACATTGCGGCGAATCTATTGAGCAGGTTACGCAGCCTGAGCAGGTTACGCAGCCTGAACAAGTTACTCAAACTGAGCAGGTTACGCAGATTAATCAAGTTCCGCAAACTGAACAATTTACGCAAGCTAATCAACCATCCGAGCAAGCCGCAATCACACAAAAACCAAATAAGAAACATTCAAAGCTGATTGTTGCAATCATCTCATTAATTGTCATACTAGCTGCTGCTATTTTCGGCATCACATATTACTTTGTGAATCAAAACAAAACGGTTACAATTCCAGTAATAAAAGTTGCGAATGCTCAAGAAGCTGTTAAAAAACTTCGAAGCCGAGGCTTAAAAGTGCGCGTTATTCAAGAATTTGGGCGCGCAAAGCGAGGATCTTTCTTAAAGATAAAGGGCGCCAAGCCAGGAGAAGCTGTAAAAGCATCTAGAATAGTTACCGTCGTTGAATCTTTAGGTCCTGGAATGCCAAAAAATGTTATTGGCAAAACATTGAAGGAAATCACTAAAGAAGTAAAAGAAATGGGAATCAAAGTGCAGGTTCATAAAGTTGCTGCAACTTCAAAGCCTGGCACTGTTGTAGCAACTTACCCAACTCCTGGACACGCTTTTGTTCCTGCTTACGAAGGTGACAATATGCACATCGCTATTGCTACACCTATTGATAGTAAAGACTATGGAAAAGTTGTGCCTGCAGACATATTAGGAAAAGATAAGAATACTGCAAAGAAGATGCTTGAAAAAGCTGGCATAACTAACTACAAATTAAAGCCAAGATTCTCTTCGAAAGATTTCGTTGGTAAGATTACCGGCTCCTACCCTGATTTAGGCGACTTATATGCCATGAACACTGGAGATATTACAGTGTATTACGGTGTTGGTGCCAATGAAACAAAAGAAGTGCTAACTAAAAAAATGCATTTGGGCGGAATGGATAATGCTGATGTTCGAGTAACAAAAGGCCTTTCTCCAATTGCAGGAGTTTGGTGCAAGAAAGGCGGCGATTGCCTGTACTTCAATGAAGCACCATCGTCTAATCAAGGTGAATCTACAGTTGTGTTGGGAACGCGTATTGGCGATTTAATGCATGATGGAACGTCGCCTATGCTTATGTCTGATGACAATTATCTTAGTATGAGTAACTTTTCGCAAGATATATCGGCACCTATTCTGTACGATAAAAAATCACCTGCGTATGACATGATGAAAAATCATTTGCTTTCTGGCGATACTGGCGCAGTAGAATTCTACAAAGGATTCGGCCTACCATCTTGCGGAAACGATATCTCATACCCATCACCAGGTACAGTAGTTTGTGAGCATGGTAAAGAGATAAACGCAGAAAACAGTCCTGAAAAATTTGATGATCAAGGAATGTATACTGGTTCTTCCAAAGATGCTAATACAGGATTAACTTACAAAATGCATGATTTCTTTGTGCTAGTTCCTGTAAATACAAAATTTGAGGAACTTGAAAAGAGCGGATACTTTAAGGGCGAAGGTAAAAATAAGCCTGATTTTAGCCGACCGTTCATTATGCGAAGAGATCCAAAGCTGTACGATAAAACACAAGTAGCTATTCCTGATGACAGTGGGGTTGGACCAGATTATCCAACTAGCCCGTTTGTGCCGACAAGAAAGAACAAGCCAGTTCCTTTCGCGCCAGCTCCAGACGATAGCAACGTTTACTACAAGCTTGAAGATCCTATTAACTGGTCACTGCTTGATATTATTAAAACGTTTAATTAGTGCTTTTGCTAAATTGCAAAACAAATTAGAATGAGTACCCGTTAGCTGTTTGATATTGAAGCGCACCGCGCTTTCAACGCAAAATAAGGCTTCTGCTTAGTGTATTAAACATTAAACAGAAGCCTTAATTATTAAAACGTAAGCAATTAAAACGTAGGCAATTAAAACTACGTATTGCTTGCCACTTACGATTTACAATTTACAAGTTACAACTAATTTCTGCGCTTGCGCGTTGCAGCAAATGATTCAGCAAGTCCGGCAAGACCAGCGAAAAGCGAAGCAATTGCGGAAGCGAGAACTGGGGTTGCAGTTGAGCCGGTTTTAGACAAGCGATAACTTTTGGCAGAAACGTGCTTCAATTCTGGACGCTTTTGCTGAACAGCAACGTAAGACTGCTCTTGCTTAGTTGAAACTTCTGCGGACTTTGGCTCAGAAGAACACTGATCTGATTCCTGTTTAAATGCCGAAAGAGCAGCATTCTCAACCATAAACGGAACAGCCATAGGAGAAGACTCATAAGGCTTAACAGGAAAATCAGTCTCCGGAGTTAGGTCTATATCCGGAATATCATCCCAATCAATATCCTGCTCCGGTTCCGGTTCCGGCGTTGGAGCTGGTTCTGGTTCAGGCTCCGGCTCTGGCGTAGGAACTGGCGGAGTTGGCGGTTTAGGCGTATAAGAGCTATACACCGAAATATCGCCATTCACAGTAGTATCACCAGTGAACTGAGTAACTTTACCATCTTGCCGCATAAGCCAGCCGTTAAAAGTAAACCCAGGCTTCGTAGGATCATCCGGCATAGACTGGTCAGTTAAAGAATCGCCATTTATCGAGTAACCATCTTCAACATGTCTTACTGAACTATTGCTTCCGTCTACAAACGTAACCGTGTCAATCTTAGGAAGAATTTTATATGTAAAATTAGCGTTAATAATAGGTCTTGCTGGAGTAAAGCCTGCGTGACTATCACAAAGCATCCATGCACCGTATAGAGTACCTGGTTTTGATGCAATAATCTTACCGTCTTTAGTTTTGTTAAAATATCCAGTTTTTTCAGCAAGAACATAATTTTGACTATCCTTGCTAGTTACAAAACCTCCATAAGAGGATATTGTGTCAGGATTTTTATCATTTTGCTTAATAATAAGTGGATTCTTAAATTCATCACCAACTCTAACTTTTATTTCAAATTCCTGGCCAAAGAATGGCATTTCTTTCATGTCATTACTCAAACCATCTATTGGCAATAATTCATAATCACTCGTTTTATTAGCAAAATCTATTTCAGAAATCTTATTTCTGCTAAATGCATATTTCAAAATTCCAGCCAAATAGTATTCTTTTTTATCTTCTTTGTTGAGCTTGTCTTTACCATCAATCTTTCCATCAAATACGACCTTTTGAATTTCATTAGCATGAAAAGCACCATTTTGTATAGAAATTACATTTTTAGGAATTACAACTGTTCCTTTAATTTTGTTCCAGCCAAATGCTCCGTACCCTATAATTTTAAGAGATTGAGGAAGCGTAACACTTTCGATATATTGTTCGCCATCAATATGTTTATTCTCTCCACCAACTTTTGTCACAGCACCATTAAAAGCAACATCTCCGATTACTTCAATACCATCTGGAATGACAATATGCGGATTCTTCTTAAGCTTAGCAAGGCCCTTTTCATTAAGACCTTTTATTATTTTATCAACAATACCGGTAGAAGTCTTAACGTACTTCCTATAACCAATCTGCTTGCCGTCAGGAGTAATGTTAAAATCATCACGCGTCCAAGTCAAAGAATCATCAGTAGGAGTAGTAGAAGAATTAACACCATCACTATGCTCGGAAGTGCTTATTACACTTCTATCTTCATGCATGCTTTTTACAACATCAGTTTGTGAAATATTTGTTTTATTAGCTTTATTAGCTTCAGAAGAGCCAATATCTTGAGAGGATTTTACAACAGAAGTGCTATTGAAAGCAGACCCCCCCCCATTAGCTGAACTAGAATCTTCACTCTTCAAGTTTTGAGTCGTAGATGAATCATCTTTAGAAACTTTTTCAGAAGTTACTCCATCAACAGAAGTTACAGTAGAAGCATTCACAGAACTAGTAGAAGTAGAAGTAGAAACATCAGCAGCATTCGCGCTCTGTGCCATGCAAAAAGCGCAAGCCGCAGTAGCAATACTTGCCATCGTAGTAGACAGCAAAATCGAAGTTCTTTTATTCATCTTGCCCTCTTTTTAGAAAATATAAAAATTATTTAATAAAAACTCACACACTCTGCTCTCATAACATTGCTAAGCAACGTATATATACAATTATATGAATAACCTCATATCAACATAACAAAATGTGACCAAGCTCACAAATTAGCAATTACTATTTACCAAACAAATCAGAATGAGTGCCTGTGCAACTGTTTGATATTGAAGAGCAGTGATATTTCAACTCAAGCGAGGTCTCCCCTCGTCACACACCGTTACTAACTCAGCTACCCAACTGAGAAAGTAACGATAATTGGCAAAACACTGTTAAAAACTCAGTCAACCAGCTGAGAAAACAACACTCACAGCCTCAACACCGTTACTGACTCAGCTAATCAACTGAGAAAACAACAATGTTAAGCAAAACACCGTTACTATCTCAGTCAACTAGACGCATTGTTAGAACTACTTGCATCATGCATTTCTTCTAGCAAATCTTGCACCAAATATCCATCACTCATACAATGCATATCCGAAATACCGTTGCGCATTAAATCGTAAGTAACGGAATGATAAAACACGTCAAGAGCCTGCTCATAACTCAAACCAGCACGCTCAGCTAAAAGACTTACAACCCTCGCATACTTCTTTTGCAACAAAACAGGATTCGCCTTCAAAATCCCTCACTCCCCTAAAATTTTGCCACTTACACACTCGCTTTTTACGTATGTAAGACACAAATCAATAGCTTTTTGACTTCTAAAACAAATTTGATTATTGGGCTTTTCATATTTTAGCCTACCCAAAGCTTCAGCTTTAGTAATTAAATTATCAAAAAACAATTCAAGAGTGTTATAAACCTGATCGTTTGCCACTCCGCCGATTACTACATCAAAACTACTTGAGTCATTCCCGGAACGAGCATTAAGTATAAAATTAAGCCATTCTTCAGAATATGAATCAAACTTAAGCACAGACAATTCATTAAGAGCATCCTCATCAAAATCATAAGAAGAAACAAAAGCATCTTTGCCCTTGCGAATAAATTTCTTCGCCCACTTATCAGCCTGGCTGCGTATTGAAGTAGTGTAAAAACCTGCACCGAAATCAACATCTTTACGCGAATGCAATATGTCCGGAAATTCAACAGGCATAAACGAACCGTGATAAACAATCATACTTCCACACCTTTTTCGCGCATGAAAGAAATAATATCGTTCGTAATATAATCTTTTCCTTGAGTATGCAAAACATCATAAGATGGAACAATATAAGACATAAGAATATTACTTTTCTTAGTCAAAGCATCATACGTATCACGAGGGTTTTGATTAAGCTTTTTAGCAACATTTTCAATACAAAATATTGCAAAATCAAGCTTATCTTTGTCAAAGCTCGTTTGATTAATATCATTCATCTTCAAGATCTTTCAAAAACTCATCAAATGAACTATATGTTTTCACATTAGGATTAAATTTAAGTTGTTCAGCTTCTTCAAATGCAGCAAGCGTATCAGCATTAGGAATATGATATTTCTTGCAAAGGGCACAATCTGTTGTAGATAGATCAGAAATAGCATCTAAATCAGGCATACAACCCTCCTTTTGTAATAACATTATTAGAAATACATCTACTAGATAATGCGTATACAACAAGTTCTAACACATCTAACACAAGTCTACATCAAAAAAAATATAAATAAGGCTTCTGCTTAGTGTATTAAACATTAAACAGAAGCCTTAATTACTAAAACGTAAGCAATTAAAACTACGTATTGGTTATAACTTGTAAATTACAACTTACAAATTACAACTTATAACTAGTTTCTGCGCTTACGAGTTAAAGCAAATGATTCAGCAAGTCCGGCAAGACCTGCGAAAAGCGAGGCAATCGCGGAAGCGAGAATTGGGGTTGCAGTTGAGCCGGTTTTAGGAAGATGCTTAGCAACGTGCTTAGCTTGTTGTTCCGGCTGCTTTGGTTGCGAAGGAGCTGGTGCAGGTTCCGGCTCTGCTTCAGCAGGCGGCAAAATCGGAGCTGGAGCAACAATAAACGGAACAGGAACTGGCTCCGGCTCTTTATCCGGAGTCAAATCTATATCCGGAATATCATCCCAATCAATATCCGGCTCAGGTTCAGGCGTTGGCTCTGGTTCTGGCGTAGGAGCTGGCGGAGTTGGAGGGGTCGGCTTCTTAGTAACAGTCACCGTGGCAGCTGCTGTAGCAGTCTTGCCGCCGTTATCTGTTACACTAAACGTAATCTTATACGAACCAACTTTAGTATTATCAAAGCCACCATTATCAGTAAGCTGAACGCTGCTCTTTAAATCTCCATCTTCTTTATCGGTCGCAGAAACAACAAGACTATTTAAATCAAGCGAATCACCCTCAGTAATCGTCTTATTCTGAACTGTAATAACTGGTGGATAATCCTTGAAAATAGAGTAAACTGTTAAATCTTTATTTACAGTAGTGCTATCATCAAATACTTCACCAGTGCCGTCTTGCTTTTCATTCCAACCTTCAAAAGTAAACCCAGACTTCGTAGGATCATCCGGCATCTTCTGACCTTTAACACTCTCATCACTTATTCTTTTGCCTTCCTTAACTTGCACAGAAGCATAATTACTGTCATTGCCATTTACGAACGTAACCTTGTAAATCTTAGCCATAGGAATAATGTTGTAGGTGAATCGAGCAGAAGCAACATTGCGATTTTCCCCATTAACTGTGTCGTACAACATAACTAAGCCGCTTAATTTGCCAACTTTTTTAGCTATATATTCACCTTTGCTATTCTTTTCAAAATAAGATGAATAATCAAGTGTAACAAGACTACCGTTTTCAACAAAGCCTTCCATAGAATTTAGATGACCAGCATTTTCGCTAACACAAATAGGTCTTTTATATGCTTCTTCTACTTCAATAGTGATCTCTCCCAAATCCTGATTACTAAACGGTGCAGCATTTGGGTTATATTTTTCTTTACTATCAACACGGAATTTATAATCTGCCAGATTCCCCTGAAAATCTATTTCCTTAATTTTATTAGCTTGAAATGCTCTATTGCCGAGTCCTGCAACATAATAAGCATGATCATCAGTAGAATTAAATTTTCCAGTCTCTGCAAGCGTGGATTCAAACACTACTTTTTCTATTTCATTACCAAGGAAAGCCGCAGGATGAATTGCTATAACATTTTTAGGAATAACAATAGTTCCCTTAATTTTCTGCCACGAAAAAGCGCCATCTTCAATCACCTTAAGCGAATCAGGAAGTGTAACACCCTCAATATGAGTTTTATCAGTTTTTTTCCCAATAAAAGCTTGATTAAGAATTACTTCAACACCGTCAGGAATGACAATATGCGGGTTCTTCTTCAGCTTTGCAACGCCCTTTGCATTAAGTCCAGGATATCCATCAGTCTTGTTAAGCCCCGTGAGCCCAATAATTTTACCATCAGCAGAAATGTTAAAGTCATCACGCGTCCAAATCGTATCGTCTTGATCAGTAGTTGTATTATTACTCGCAGGACTATTGCTTTGGGCATTTTGTTGAGTGATAGTTTGAGATTGGCTAGAAGCAGAACCACTTGTAGCAGCATAGATTGCTGTAGATTGAACAGTTGTTGCAGAATCCGCAGTCTTCCCCTGTTCTGCAGTATTCTTAGGTTCTACAGTATTCTTAGACTCTGCAGTATTCTTTGGTTCTGCAGTTTTTACTTCCTTCTCAGAACCTTTAGCGAAAGCAGACCCCCCCCCATTGGTTGTATTAGAAGTTGCTGTAGAGGAAGTTGCGGAAGGAGAATTTACAGTCGTACTAACGCCAGTAGTCGCTGATGTTTCAGCAGCATTCGCAGTCTGTGCCATGCAAAAAGCGCAAGCCGCAGTAGCAATACTTATCATAGTCGTGCTCAAAATCACGCAAGTTCTCTTATTCATCTTCATCTCACCTAAATTTCTATTCCAAAACAATTGCCAAAATCAAGTACAAAAGTACAAAAATGGAATCAACACCCAAAATAAACCGCATACTGGTATTCGGGACATGAACAATTATAGAACCAAGCAAAAAACAAGCAACAAAATGTGACCAACCTCACACGCAAACTTGCAACAAGATTAATCAAACAAGATGAACAATCCACAAAGAATTATATTTGCATCAATAGATGCGTTTTTCTTGATAAAAACGATTATTTTTTGTATCATAAAAGTGGAGGTGGTGTATGAACAAGAACTATAATCAGAATCACACAAAAGAAGAAATTTCAGCAATACTTGCAAAGATAAAAGACTGCATAAAAAATGACCGTTTTACCATCTCGTTAAACGAAAATCGTCAGGAAAACATAAACTTCATTCGAGAATACAACATACGATCAGATATTCAGAAAAATATACTTCTCAACATTGAAGTAGAAGATTTTTGTCATTCGTTAAAAAACAAAAAAAGAGGCTATGAATATGAAACGCTTTACGTATTCGCGCCACGAGTAAAACTATCACACGTAGGTAAATGTGAGATGGTAAACATTTACACGAAGTTTAATATAATTACTATTTCTCAGCAAAATAGAACAGTTGTTATTTCATTCCATAAAGCAAATAAACAGATAGATTATTTATTTAACTAATCTAATAAACAACTCAAAAAAAATAATAAATCTGCTAATTTTCAATAAAAGGCTCATAATGAAAGATAATAAAACGTTTTGCGAAGAGTGCAGGAATGATGTTGAGTACTCAACAAAATCCGTTCCAATGAGTGCATCTATTAAAGGG
>NZ_JBQEQO010000049.1:0-614 GCF_056754715.1 Gardnerella sp. CCPDSM | reverse complement strand
CTTGGGGTGACGGTTCAAATGGAGAAAGTTAAGGCTGCTTTCGAGTCAGCTCGGCAAAATCCTGGTGAAGAGAATGCTTTCCGTCAGCTTCGTCTTAACCAGTGGGTGAAACAGTCTATTCGTTGGATGCCGATGGAAAAATGGGATGCTTGCGGTTTTCAGGTGAACGAGGAAGAACTCGAGGGCAGGGTCTGCTACGGGGGTCTTGACCTTTCAAGCACCACCGACCTTACCTCCTTTGTTTTGGTCTTTCCACCAGAAGATGAGTCGGATAAGTTTCGTATCCTACCTTATTTTTGGGTGCCTGAAGAAACCTTGAGTTTGCGCGTGAAACGAGATCATGTGCCTTATGACGTGTGGGAAAAACAAGGGTTTATTAAGACCACGGAAGGAAACGTTGTTCACTATGGGTTTATTGAAAAATTCATCGAAACTTTAGGTGAACGTTTCAATATTCGTGAGATTGCTTTCGACCGTTGGGGTGCGGTGCAAATGGTGCAAAACCTTGAAAACATGGGGTTTACCGTGGTTCCGTTCGGACAGGGATTCAAGGATATGAGTCCGCCTACCAAGGAGCTTATGAAGCTTACACTCGAGCAGAAAATCGCACACTC
>NZ_JBQEQO010000048.1:0-633 GCF_056754715.1 Gardnerella sp. CCPDSM | reverse complement strand
TTCGCGCGCTAAATCGCAGCGCTCAAGCAGGTTGTCACGCCCACGCGTATGCGGGAAAGACTTATCAAGTAACTGCACGCGGATAATGCGCCCGGGATCACCCCCGCGTATGCAGGAAAGACACCTGCCTGCTTTCCGACAGTAACGCAGTACCGGGATCACCCCCGCGTATGCGGGAAACTAACTAATCATACTGGCTTCGTTTTAATTACGAAGCCAGCCCTCGCTTGCGTTGAAAGCACACCGTGCTTTCAACCCTAAGCAAGTTCGGCGTTCCGAATTGCCTTCGCGCGCTACGCTTTAAGCGCTTCGGCAGGTCGTCGCGCCCACGCGTATGCGGGAAAGACCCGTCGCAAACATTCTTCCAATCCCAGTCACCAGGATCACCCCCGCGTATGCGGGAAAGACGATAGTCGCGCGGTATCGTACACCAATGTACGCGGGATCACCCCCGCGTATGCGGGAAAGACTTTGACTTTCAAATCCTCGACGCAAATTACTTGGGGATCACCCCCGCGCATGCGGGAAACCAACTAATCCTACTGGCTTCGTTTTAATTACGAAGCCATCCCTCGCTTGCGTTGAAAGCACACCGTGCTTTCAACTTTAGCAAGCTCAGCGCTCCAAAATGCT
>NZ_JBQEQO010000047.1:0-747 GCF_056754715.1 Gardnerella sp. CCPDSM | reverse complement strand
GATCATCAGTTTTAATACCGGTAGTTTCTTTAAGGAACGTGCCGCCGTCTTTCTTGTTGAAAATACCAGTCGGTTTTCCCACGCCATCCCCGTTAAGAAAAGCGTCTTCCTCAGCGTTAGCTAACGCCATGCCGAAGGATGTGAGAAGATGATTCTCGAGGTTAAACGCATTATCATACAAGAGTTCTTCAGTAACTTTTACCGCAACGTGAAGCTTATGAGCGTCAAGCAGGATTTGAGCAAACTTGGAATCCCCAAAGTTAAGGCTTGCGCCTTCTTCAATCCAAGCTGCTGCAGGATCACTCATCGCAATATTAATCTTATGCTCTCCACTAGTAGTAATCGTGGTAGCAAGAGAGCGGATAATGTTTTCTTCTTTCAACGTTTCAATCAGACGATTATCGTATTCTTCCGGCACAAGATACCCGCCGTCAGCGTCCACGCCTTCCTGCAACACGTTATCGACTCGTTTAAAATTACTTCTAAGAGCTGTAAGCATCGCCTGCTTATACTCGTCACGCGCACGACCTTGTTTTTCAAGGTTAACACCTGTTTTCATAGGTTTTGCAACAATCGCCTCAGATGTTGGTTTTGAAAGCTCCTTATCCATTTTTTCCATCTGCTCCAAGCGTTCAATTTCCATACTGTAAGCTTTCACTTTCGCTTCCATCTCATCATAGGTTTTCGCGTCTTCTTCTGAAATAAGCCCGTCCTTGTCACGTTTAGACTCAAGGAAAGCTTTCGCAC
>NZ_JBQEQO010000046.1:0-747 GCF_056754715.1 Gardnerella sp. CCPDSM | reverse complement strand
ATGCGAAAGCTTTCCTTGAGTCTAAACGTGACAAGGACGGGCTTATTTCAGAAGAAGACGCGAAAACTTACGATGAGATGGAAGCGAAAGTGAAAGCTTACAGTATGGAAATTGAACGCTTGGAGCAGATGGAAAAAATGGATAAGGAGCTTTCAAAACCAACAACTGAGGCGATTGTTGCAAAACCTATGAAAACGGGTGTGAACCTTGAAAAACAAGGTCGTGCACGTGACGAGTATAAGCAGGCTATGCTTACAGCTCTTAGAAGTAATTTTAAACGAGTCGATAACGTGTTGCAAGAAGGCGTGGACGCTGACGGCGGGTATCTTGTGCCGGAAGAATACGATAATCGTCTGATTGAAACGTTGAAAGAAGAAAACATTATTCGCTCTCTTGCTACCACGATTACTACTAGTGGCGAGCATAAGATTAATGTTGCGATGAGTGATCCTGCGGCGGCTTGGATTGAAGAAGGCGCAAGCCTTAACTTTGGTGATTCCAAGTTTGCTCAAATCCTGCTTGACGCTCATAAGCTTCACGTTGCGGTAAAAGTTACTGAAGAACTCTTGTATGATAATGCGTTTAATCTTGAGAATCATATTCTTACATCCTTCGGCATGGCGCTGGCTAACGCTGAGGAAGACGCTTTTCTTAACGGGGATGGTGTTGGAAAACCGACTGGTATTTTCAATAAGAAAGACGGTGGTACGTTCCTTAAAGAAACTGCCGGTATTAAAACTGATGATT
>NZ_JBQEQO010000044.1:0-760 GCF_056754715.1 Gardnerella sp. CCPDSM | reverse complement strand
CAAAGCATTTATAAAGAGTATGGTATTCACGCTGGATGCAACTTTTACATGCATGGTAACAAGATTATAGATCCTGTTTGGCAAGACGGTGCAGGAGTAGACGCGGATATTAACTATGTGCAGATTATTGAAATGAACCAGGATGGTAAAGCTTCAAAATGGGGTTCTAACGCTCACATGGTGTTTAAAAACGGGATACTCATGAAAGTTAAATACTATTAAAAAGCGCGGGTGGAAGCGTTAAGTGAAAGTAGAGGAGAATTTGTTATGGAGAAACTCATTATTCCCACAAACAAAATAGTGGCTAATAAGGGCACGCGCTTAAAAGACGTGACAGAAAGTATTACAACACCTGTAGTTGATAATACGAAAATTTTATGCGAAATCAGCCACAAGCTGGATATTATTCTAAAAAGATTGGAGGAGAGTAGTGGTAAAACCGACAATTAGCTACGCGGTAGCTGTGCAAAAATATAAGGCTGAGTTAAACGAAAAAATAGTCGAGTTGAATAAGCAAATACCAATACCTACTTACATGATAGAAGGCATTGTTGCAAGCGTATTATCTGATATGCGTTCGGCGGTGATCGCGGAAAACTCGATGGAATATGAAGCGTATGTGAAACAGTTAGAAGACTATTTTAATTCTAGAGAACGCGAACTTAACGACGAAATTTTGAAAATAAAAGCCGAAAAAGACGAAAAAACTGAAAAAGATGAAGCGGCTGGGAAAAGTGAAGATGCTGAAGAATGTGTTAAG
>NZ_JBQEQO010000043.1:0-775 GCF_056754715.1 Gardnerella sp. CCPDSM | reverse complement strand
GCCAGACTTTTTATGGCAGGAGTTTTATCTCGACCAAACTATAAACGACCGTGGGATAGGAATAGATCCTCTTTTCGTTGAGTCAGCCATAAAACTCGACTTAGAGGTGAAAACGCATCTCATGAGTGAGCTTAAGCATATTACGGGTTTAGAAAACCCGAACTCAGTGTTACAAATGCGCTCTTGGCTTAAAAAGCATGGTCTTGAAATGGAGTCGCTTGGTAAAAAAGAAGTCGCTAAAGAACTTAAAACAGTGGGTAAAGAGTTGGCGGAAGTTTTACAGCTTCGACAGCAGCTTGCCAAATCATCGGTGAAAAAGTATACGGCGATGAAAAACGCTGCCTGCATGGATGACCGGGAGCGTGGCATGTTTCGCTTCTATGGTGCAAACCGAACAGGAAGATTCGCAGGAAGGCTCGTGCAATTACAAAACCTACCACAAAACCATCTGCCTGATCTAGCTGAGGCTAGAAGTCTTGTTAAACAAGGAAACGTTGAAGCGTTGGAAATGCTTTATGAGGATATTCCGGATACCTTATCCCAGCTTATCCGCACCTCTTTTATCCCACGCACGGGATTTAAGTTTATTGTCGCAGACTTTTCAGCAATCGAAGCGAGAGTCCTTGCCTGGCTTGCAGGTGAAAAATGGCGTATGCGAGTATTCGAGGAAGGCAAAGACATTTACTGCTCGTCAGCATCTCAAATGTTTAGCGTACCTGTTGAAAAACACGGAGTAAACGGGCATTTGCGGCAGAAAGGTAAGATAGCGGAACTC
>NZ_JBQEQO010000042.1:0-775 GCF_056754715.1 Gardnerella sp. CCPDSM | reverse complement strand
AAGTTCCGCGATCTTACCTTTCTGCCGCAAATGCCCGTTTACTCCGTGCTTTTCAACAGGCACGCTAAACATTTGAGAGGCTGACGAGCAGTAAATGTCTTTACCTTCCGCGAATACTCGCATACGCCATTTTTCACCAGCAAGCCAAGCCAAGACTCTCGCTTCGATTGCCGAAAAGTCTGCGACAATAAACTTAAATCCCGTGCGTGGGATAAAAGCAGTGCGGATAAGCTGGGATAAGGTATCCGGAATATCCTCATAAAGCATTTCCAAAGCTTCAACATTTCCTTGTTTAACAAGACTTCTAGCCTCCGCCAAATCAGGCAGATGGTTTTGTGGCAGGTTTTGTAATTGTACGAGCCTTCCTGCGAATCTTCCGGTACGGTTTGCACCATAGAAGCGAAACATGCCACGCTCCCGATAATCCATGCAGGCAGCGTTTTTCATCGCCGTATACTTTTTCACCGATGATTTGGCAAGCTGCTGACGAAGCTGTAAAACTTCCGCCAACTCTTTACCCACTGTTTTAAGCTCTTTAGCGACTTCTTTTTTACCAAGCGACTCCATTTCAAGACCATGCTTTTTAAGCCAAGAGCGCATTTGTAACACGGAGTTCGGGTTTTCTAAACCCGTAACATGCTTAATCTCACTCATAAGATGCGTTTTCACCTCTAAGTCGAGTTTTATGGCTGACTCAACGAAAAGAGAATCTATTTCTATCCCACGGTCGTTTATCTGTTGGTCGAGATAAAACTCCTGCCATAAAAAGTCTGGT
>NZ_JBQEQO010000041.1:0-798 GCF_056754715.1 Gardnerella sp. CCPDSM | reverse complement strand
GTCCAATAAGTATGCATTTTTGAGTGTGTAACACCATTAGAATCCTCGTAGGTATTTGTACGAGATTTCGTATATTCCTGATCGGCATACTTTTGATATAAAAGCCAGATATCAGACTGCTTATACTGCACACCGAGTTCATGCAAGAAATTATTCATCCACTGTGCTGACTTGCCATAATCTTTTGCAATCACACGCATGGAGATTATGTCTTTGCATTTAAGCACAACATCGTAATAGCTGGCTTTCGGTTTAAGCTCAGCTATCTGCTGTTTTTGCACAGCAGTCGTAAGCTCTAACGCCTCTCTTTTAGCACGCTCTTCTTTCAATGCATTAAAAACAGCGATAGCCATATCAGGATTGTTGATAAGCTCCTCTGTCGCATACATACCGTGCTTACGGATACTCGGAAGAACCTGTGATGTAACCCATCGTTTAAACTGACACGCTTTAGGGAGCTGACTTCTAAGAATAAGACTGTATAAACCAGACTCATTAATAACATACATTTCTCGGTTCTGACCTGAGTCGGTGAAACACCGAGTCAGCTTATCATCTTCATCTACATGCCTTTTCAGAGCATCAGATGTATCACGATAACCAAGAATCTCAGCCACATCCTTACCCACAAAATAAGGAATACCATCTACTACTGTTGTGCGAACAGAGCCAAGCTCTACATTCTTAAATACTTGTAATTCATTCATAAAATTACCTCCTATGATTTTTTCTGAAGGCGGTATTACCTTCTAAATCACAGGCAAAGAAAAAGAGCAGGTTTTTAACCCTGCTCCTAAA
>NZ_JBQEQO010000040.1:0-884 GCF_056754715.1 Gardnerella sp. CCPDSM | reverse complement strand
GCTTTTGTAACCTTATGGAACACTAACGAAGAGTTTAGAAACAGTGTTATTGCTGTTTGGGAGAAAATTAAGGAAACTTTCACCGGTTTTGTTAATGGTGTTAAAGAAAAACTGTCAAGCCTTGGTATTGATTTTACGAGTATTGTTGAAGGGCTTAAAACAGTGTGGAATGGTTTGTGTGCTATTCTAGCTCCACTGTTTGAAGGCGCTTTAAATTTAAGTTTTACTAGTTTCAAAACTGTTCTTGATTTAATCACAGGCGTTTTAGACGTTTTTATAGGCTTGTTTACCGGTAACTGGTCTCAGCTTTGGGATGGTGTAAAAGAAATTTTTACTGCTGTTTGGAACGCGGTTAAAAACACGTTCATAACGGTATTTAACACGTTAAAAAATGTTTTTAACGTGTTTTTGTCTTTCTTTGGCACTAGTTGGAACAAACTGTGGTCGAGTGTGAAAAACTTTTTCATGAATGTTTGGAATGGTATCGTATCGTTTTTCACTAACGTTTTAAACGGTATTAAAAACACGGCAACAAGTGTTTGGAATGGTATTAAAACTGCGATCATGAGCGTGGTAAACGGTATTAAAACAAGCATTTCAACAGTGTTTAATTCAGTAGCAAACATGGTTAAGTCTGTGTTTAACGGTATTAAAAACACGGTTGTGTCAGTTTGGAATGGTATTAAAAACGCTATCATCACTCCGATTGAAGCGGCGAAAAACAAGGTTAAAGCAGTAATCGACGCTATAACAGGGTTTTTCTCTGGCATAAAACTTAGTCTTCCTCATATTAAACTGCCGCATTTTAGTATTAAAGGACAATTCTCTCTTACGCCACCGTCTGTACCGTATCTTGCTATCGACTGGTATAAGAAAGCAATGAA
>NZ_JBQEQO010000004.1:0-203116 GCF_056754715.1 Gardnerella sp. CCPDSM | reverse complement strand
ACGTTTGTGGACTTGAGTTGGGTGTAAGTACACAAAAGCGCGCATAGTTCCTCGCGTTTGTGTACTTGAGTTAGGTGTAACGCAAGCTCACGCTCCGAATTGCTTTCGCGCGAGCAATGCTGCGCTCAAGCAGGTCGTCGCGCTGCACTAGGATTTCATTTCTCATGTGTTACACCCGCGCAGTTACAAACAACACAAACTACAACGTGTTGCTAACGTTATTCTAATCTGATAAAATTTCAAATAGTCTCTCGAATAGTCACCCGCTGGTGTGCGTTTCTTTACATAACGTAATGAATAGAGGGACTATAATTTTTTATCTGCTATTTTCGAAATCAGTACAGAAGTTGTCTGTTATTTGCGGCAAAAAATTTTGCAAATTAGCAAAATTTTATTTGTCATCTGTAAACACCCAATACGTTCCTAACGGCTTATTAGTCCTATAAGCAAAAGTATTAAAATGCGCCAATGCTTTTGGGTTACCAGTTTCCAATTTTGCATGAACAGCTCCAGCTGTCATATCCGCCAATTGAATCATTGGATTGGTTTTTGAATCAACAAAATCAACCTTACTTAATGTTCCTGGACATACTTTATTAACTATATTCATTAGATAATCTGCATCAGGAATAGAAAAAGCGCGAGTATCCTGTCCATCAATATACAAAACACATTCCCTGACCACTCCAAATGTGTGCGTAAAAAGCTGACGTATCATATAACTTTTTAGTAGCCTAGGATTACTTAATAAATTTTTACTACGAATTTTAGTTTTGTCTGCAATAATTACTCGTACGTGATAATTGGCCGATTTCATGCAATCAAAAAACACATCTTTAAGCTTAGGATGCGTTTTATTATATTTAAATTCTCGATCATACTTATGAAAGAATTCACCATTGTGTTCCTCACATCTTGCTGTTTCCATCAACTTCCAAGCATGAGTAATGTCTTCAATAGAATCGAAAATACATGCTGCTATCACGACATATCTCGTCGAACCTCTGTCGTATTTAAACCCAGAGTCACCAGAATCGTCTATATAAGCAAACATAAATTAAACTATACAAAGCGTGCGTGAATTGTAGATTATAAACTTAGGAATTTAAAATAATTCGCGCAATTAAGGTTGGGTTTTGTAGCTGCTTTTGCCAATTTATGGAACATTTGCCGGAGAATTCCCCGCGTTTGTGCGACGACCTGCTTTCGCGCTTAGAGCGTAGCGCGCGAAAGTAACTCGGAGCGGAAACTCGCTTAAGTTGGAAGTCCAGTGGACTTCCAACGCGAGTTTCGTAGCGAGCACTTGTAGTGCGAGCGCATCAGCCATTTTATGAAACATTTGCCGGAAAATTATCCGCGTTTGTGGACTTGAGTTGGGTGTGAGTACACAAAAGCGCGCACACCTCCTCACGTTTGTGTACTTGGGTCGAGTGTAAGTACACAAAAGCGCGCACACCTCCTCGCGTTTGTGGACTTGAGTTGGGTGTACGTACACATTTGCGCGCATGTTGTCTCGTGTTTGTGTACTTGAGTTAGGTGTAACGCAAGCTCACGCTCCGAATTGCTTTCGCGCGCGCTGTGCTGCGCTCAAGCAGGTCGTCGCGCAAACGCACTCTAAGCGTGCCGATCTCATCTGCTACTCTTCAACAATCTGCTTCTCGTCGCGCTTCTTCCTCATCTTATATCCCAAAGCAAAGCCGATAAGCAGCATAATCAGCCACGACACAATCAATCCAGCAACCAACCCAGCAACCAAGCCGCCATTTTGCAACCATGAACACTTATTGCCGTTTTGATAAGACGCAGCGTTATTTTGCGGCTTTTTTGCCGAACCGGCGGAATTATGCGAATTTGCGTCCGACGGTGAAGTTGGACACACGCATTTGCAAGTTCCGTCGCTGCTATTTAACTGCTTTTGCGCTCCGAAATTGGCGTCATTAGTGCGATTATTACGATTATTGGGATTATTACGATTAGCAAACCCACGACGAAGCGCATTATTTTCTGCGTCAGCGCCCTGGATTGATTGAAGTGGATTTTGAAGCGCGTTTTCAGGCGCGCGCTTGAAAGGATGCCCGAAAGAATCAAACGGATTCGGAGTCGGGATCAAATCTGGGTTCGGAGTCTGATTCGGCGTCGGGTTAATATTCAAATCAGGCTTTGTATTTATGCCTGGCAAAATACCAGAATCATCTGGATTCGGCGCTGGTACTGGCGCTGGGTTAGGCTCTGGACCAGGCGTTGGCGTCGGAGTCGGTTGCGGCACCGGTTGCGGAGTCGGAGTCGGAGAAGGACCAGGTTGCGGACCAGGCTGTGGCTCTGGCTCTGGTGGAGTTGGTGGCGTTGGTGGAACAGGCGGCTTTGGCTTTGGCTTGTGCTTTACATCAGCCGTAAAAGTGACGTCACAAGGTGCTAGTATAAACGCATTTTTAATATTCTCATCTTTAATATCCAGATTTAACTTATTATCAAGCAAATAATTTATCTGTATACTGCCATCACCATTAGATCCACTATTCATAATAAGAGTTTTCCCACCACGCCTATAATGAGCAGAATCAAATATTGGTTTTAACAGTTGTTTCCACTTAACAGTATCCCCATCAACAATTCCAAGAGATTTTCTAATCTCATCAAAAGTCATGATTGATTTATAACGAGAATTATCCGCTTCTTTAAGAAGATTTTTCAATGCATCAATAGTAGTAGTATTTTTAGATTCGCGAATAAGTTTAGCAGTATAAGTTAAACCAAGATCTTCCGCCTGTAAAGCTAGTTTCTCTTTATTATCTTTGTAAGTAGATTTACCGCTTAATTGAAGATCTTTACCAGGAGTATATTTATGCGTGCAATTCACAAACTCTGTATTCTTACCTAACGTATTATTCTTACCTAACGTATGACTTTGACCTTGCAATGCGTCAGTAATACAGGTAATTGTGTTATTAGGATTTTCAGCGTTCCCAACTTTGCTGTCAAACGTAACTTTAATATAATCGCGAACCCGACGAAGATAGTAAAAATCAGGTCCAGAATTATTAGTCACAAAATCAATATTTTCTCCAGGCTTAATAGCAGATTTGCCTTTGGATTTGCGCCATATGCCATCAGGAAAAATAGAATAGTTTCTATTAAATTTACCCACTCTATCCACAAACAGCGTAAGATCTCTTAAACTAGAATCTTGGAACATGCCAGCAGTTGCATAACGAGAATTATTTCCATCTTTAACTAACCTTTGTGGGAATTGCCACCTCCTTAAATCTAAAGACTCAACTCCACTGCCATAAAACATTGCATACATATCTTTAACACTTCTAGTATCCCAGTTTTCAACGCCAGCAATAGTTTTCAGATTTTTGGTATTGAGAAACATTTCAGACATATTAACGACTTTGCTAGTATCCCACTTAGCAAGCGAACCAATACTAGTTAGAGCCTCATCTCCGTAAAACATAAATTGCATATACTTAACATTCGAGGTATTCCAGTTCTCTAGGCCTTCGATAGTTTTCAATCTTGAAGCGCCTTGGAATATAGCGTCCATATCAATAACATTGCTTGTATTCCACTTAGCAAGAGAACCAATACTAGTCAAAGCTTCATCATTCATAAACATACATGATATGTCTTTAACACTTTTAGTATCCCAATTCTCTAAACCTTTAATAGTTTCCAAACTTTTAGCTGAAGCAAACATGCCGTTCATACTAGTAACTTTTCCAGTATTCCATTTAGCAAATGAATCAATAGCATTCAACGATTCATCACCGTTAAACATAGCTCCCATATTCGTAACGTTTCTGGTATCCCAGTTTTCAAAACCTGTTACAGATTTAAGATTTTTATCATACTCAAATAAATGATTTATATTCGTTAATGTACCACTTTTAGCAGAAAAAAGTTTTACAGTCTTCAAAGAATCGCAATACTGAAACATTCCTTGAATATCAGTGAAATTAACGTTTTGCCAACCGCTCAAATCAAGATTCTCAAGTTTTCCACAACGATCAAACAGGCTTTGAGCGTCTTGAACATTTTTCATATCCCAGTTTTCAATGCCATCAAGCTTTTTAAGACTATTACGAGAAATTTTAGAAGGATAATTACCAATTCCAGTAAACATACCATCAACTTTTACAGGTTCATTATCTTTCTTAACGAATTCAATATTTTCTAATCCTTGTATTAGCTCTGTATGGTCAAAAGATCTAAACATGTGTTCAGCGTTATGAACTTTGAATTTACCATTTATAACAATTTTCTTTATGTTAGATTCATGAACATTACCAAAACTGCCAGTTTTGTTAAAAATACCATCATCGTCAGAATAAATTAATGCATTAGCATCAACAGTTGAATTTTGATTCTTTTGCCTTAAGACTAATGTGGAATTATTTTCACCAACTAAAGTCCACTCTAGATTTCTTTTTTCATTCTCAACCCATGTAGCGTGAGATAAATCGATGTGATTGTCGGAACTAGTAGAATCAGATGTCTCACCAGCAGCACGATTGCCAGAAACCCGACCAGAACCCGCACCAGCCGAATGCGCGGCATTTTTTGGGGCTTTTGGAGCAGCAGCGCCGGAAATCGCGGAAGTGGAACGCACGCTACCTACCAACCCGACTGCGCTTGTAACCATTGGCAACGTCATTGTTACTGCCGCAATCGCAGACGCACAGATGGCCACAATTTTATAAATCCCGCTTTTATTCCTCACGCTCTTCTTGCTCATTTATCTTCCTGTTCAATCAGCGAAAATGCATACTCCTAATACCTATGCTAGCCAGTAAAAAAAAAAAACGGAAGAGAAGCGCAAAAATAAGTTAGCGCGCGTAAAGTTTTTGTCGCTTCTCGAGAAGATTACGGAAGTTTCTTTACGTGGCTGTAAAGTTAAAGTCGATTGATTGAACGAGCGCAATAGCAAGGGGGCTTTGATGCAGAACGCTGCGCAGTTTTATAGCGAGCTTGACGAAATGTTCGCGAATCACGCGGGCGCGAACGCAATCGAATCGTACCTTTTGCGAAAACTTGCCGAAACGCAGGTAAATTCCAAAACCGCGGAAGGTACAGCAGCCGCCGAAACCGACGAAACCAATCCCCTCCAACTTTCCATTCTCAACGAACTCATGGGATTCTACCGTTCGCGCGGAGAGCATGCAAAAAACAAGCCAATCATTGATAATGCGCTAGATTTGGCAAAAAAGATGCACCTAGCCGGCACCGAAGCCGGCACAACCACGCTGATTAACGCCGCCACTAGTCTTCGCGCGGCAGGCATCTACGATCGCGCCGAAAAAATTTACACTCAGGCTCTTAACGAATCAGCCACAACGCTCGGCGCTAAAAACCGCAAGCTCGCAGCGCTTCACAACAATCTTTCGATGCTTTACAGCGAAACAGGCAACACGAGTGAAGCAATTGAGGAGCTTAATCAGGCGCTTGAGATTTTGCAGAATACTAGCACGAATCCTGATCACGACATCGATATTGCCGCCACGCACACGAATATTGCGCTTGCGATGCTGCAAAAGTACTCGCAAGAACGCACGCAAAACTCCTCGCAAAACTTCTCACAAAACTGCTCACAAAACTGCTCACAAAAGTCAGATGCAAATACTAACGCGGTTCTTGTTAGCGAGATTCTTAAATCCGCTTTTAAGCACGCTTCGACCAGCGTTCGCATGTACATCGCTGGAAATAACGAAAATCAGCCGCACTACGCTTCTGCTTTGGCTGGTTTTGCGCAGGTGCAGTGCGCGCGCGGAGAGTACGCTCAGGCGGCGGAAAGTTACAGTAAAGCGCTTGATTTGATTGCGAAATGTTACGGAAAAGATAGCGAATCTTACGCGATTACGGCGGAAAATTTGCGGCAGACGCGCGAGTTGGCAGAAAAAGTTACGAAAGAATCTGTAGAAGTATCTACGGAACTTCCCGAATCACCAACTCACGAATCACCAACTCACGAATCACCAAGCCCACGCATAACATCCCCACACATAAAAACCGGCATGCAACTTGCGCAATCATACTGGCAAACTTACGGAAAGCCGTTACTTGATCAGCCAAAATTTGCGAGGTACAAAAATCGCATTGCAGCAGGATTAGTTGGTCACGGCTCGGAATGCTACGGTTTTGACGACGAGATTTCGCGCGACCACGATTTTGGGCCCGGCTTCTGCTTGTGGCTTACCGACGAAGATTACGCGGAAATTGGCGCGGATTTGCAAAACGCTTACGACGCACTTCCGCGAAAATACGCCGGTTTTGACTCTCGCAACGAAACGCCGCGCGCCAAATCATGCGAAAGCAGCAAGCGAGTCGGAGTATTTCGCATAAGCGAATTTTTCGAAAATCTAACCGGCTTCCCCACTGCCCCGGCCGCAAACGAGCCGCACTTATGGCTATCGTTAAGCGAGTCAACGCTTGCCGCAGCGACGAACGGCAAAATTTTCGCGGATCCTCTTGGCGAGTTCTCAAAAGCGCGCCAAAGCTTCAAACTCATGCCGGACGACGTGCGAATCTCACTAATCTCCAGAAGACTCGGCATGATTTCGCAAGCCGGCCAATACAATTTCCCACGCATGATCGCGCGAAAAGACTCTTCCGCAGCGTGGCTTTCTATAAACGAATTCGTGCGCGCAACCGCTTCCCTCGTTTTTCTACTCAACAATCCCGTAACCGCAGGCTACTTGCCGTACTACAAGTGGCAGTTTGCGGCATTGCGAAAGCTCAGCAATCGCATGGCTTCTAGGCTTCCGGAAGTGTGCAGCAAACTTGAGGCGGTAATGCGACTTTCTTCCGCTGCTTGCTTTGGCGGAAACGGATTTGGCGAAGGCGGAAAAGGCGATAGTATTGCGCAAAAGCAAGTTACGCAAATAATTGACAGTATTTGCGAGGATATTGTGCGCGAGTTGCAATACGAGGGCTTAAGCGATTGCGGCGAAACTTTTTTGGAATGGCAGCGACCGTACGTTGAAGCGCATATTAATTCGCGCGCTGCGTGCTTAAGGAGCTTATGATGTGCGATTTAGAAGAAAAACAGCAAGCGCAAAATCTTGCGGAAGTGCAAAATCCGGAAGCGCAAAATCAAAAATCAGAAAATCTTGCAGAAGAAATTACAAAACTTGAGTGGAATCAGTTTCAGCTTACAGAAAACGAAGGCGGACGCGCGAATTGTCAAGGAAACTGGCCAACTTTTCGCATTATGCGCATGAGTCAGTTTTTGGCGTGGCCGCTGGATTTGCAGAAGTCTTATAAGCAGGATCTTGAGCGCGCGAATCAAATCGGCCGCAATTTGATTACGGAAAAGTATGCGCGAATGATGGAGTCGACTGCACCGGAAATTTTTGAGCGCACGATTAAGCCTTATATTAAGCCGATTTTGGAGCCAAGAAAAAGCGCGCAGGAGCAGATTATTTTAGCGCAAGTTGAGTGGGCTGCAGATTTTCGCGAGCGCTACCCACATTTGGGTTTTGTGATGCGCGTGCTTAAAAGTAGCGAGGATACTGCAGAAAATACGTCTTTTGAAACGTATTTGCGAGGCGAATTAAGCACGTATTCTGACGCAACTTTCGCAAAATACCAACGTTTTGTGAATAACTTGCGCGCGAAAAATCTAAATCTTACGCAAATAATAATTGCGAATACTGTGCGCATGTATGGCTACGATTCGCTCGAAGCGGCTGAGAGCGCGCGACGACCTGCTTGAGCAGCTTAAGATGCAGCTTAAGAATAGAGCAGCGACGCTGCAGAAGCGGCGCGAGAGTCACTTTCAAGGAAAAGCGTGGAGGAAGGCGAAAGATTAGCTTGCTGCAAAAACGCGCGGTAAAGCATTACGTCGGGTTTGCGCAAATGCGTTTCGCAAGAAGCGCAAACGCCGTTAAGTTCGCCGAGTATTGGGCAATTTTTTCGCGCGAAGTCTAGCCAATCGCAAGAAGCGTTACCAAGCGCCCACACGCGCACACCGTTCGCAATCAACTCGCGCGCCTGACCGCAAGCATCCGCGCGCTCGCCTGCAAAACCACGCTCGAAACGCTCAAAATACAAGCGATACAGCCACGTAACCGCAGGCCCGTGATGCTCATCAAACGAATCAATCGCCTGATCGCAACTCCACCCGGCCTCGCGCAATGACTCGTGAAACTCAAATCCCCATTCCGGCTCGAAACTAAAAAGCACTTCCCCAATAAAATCTGGATAATCCGCAGCCAAGGTGCGGCGCGCATCCCAATCCACCAGCATATGCAAATCGAAAACAACGTCGGAAATTCCGCGCGAAACATATTCGCGCACATCACTTATTTCGCGCACACTATTTATATCGCGAATATCGCAGACTCCGCTTGCACTAACTGCTTTTATTTCAGCGCACATAATTCCCACTTACTTATGCCTATACTAAAAAAGATTATTAAGTAGATTATTAAGAAGATTACTAAGTAGATTACTAATAAGATCACTAAGTAGATTAAGAAGAAGAATATTAACGCAATCCAATTCACGCGGTTGGCGGAATACCAGCGCTCATTGACGCATCTCCAACTACCCCAGAACCATACATTCCAGCCGCAAAACTCGCTTGCAAACTGTTGATATTGTAGCCAAGCGCCTCAAGCTGCGCGCGACCGTCCTCATTAATGTTTTCAACGCTCCAACGCGGCTTCCACGTCCAGTCAATGCGGAACTCTTCCACCAATCCCGCGAGCGCATTCGCGCACTCGTCCTCAATCAGCTCCGTTAACGGGCAAGCAGGAGTGGTAAGCGTCATGGTAATAATCGCGCGACCAAGATCGTCAATTTCGATTCCGTAAACAAGACCCAAATCAACAACATCAATGCCTAATTCCGGATCTACAACATCGTGTAAAGAATCTAAAATATCTTCCTCTGTAACTCTACCGATGTCGTTCGCGCTTAAAGGTGTCGACGCCGCCACCTCAACTGCCGATTTATTTTCTGCCATAATATTCCTTGCTTTGCTTGTACCAAAGTTCGATTTTACAAGTTGCCAAGAATTTGCGGATTTAAGTTTTGTGAAGCTTTTGCGATGCTGTCTTTTAGGCCTTCCCACGCCAAAAGTGCGCACTTGATTCGCATTGGGTAGCGCGATACGCCTTGCAAAACCATTGCGTCTTCCAGAGCATCTTCGTCCTCTTCGCTTTGCAAACCTTCGCCTCGAGATTCCATAAGTTTGTGGAAAAGCGCGTCTAATCGCAAGGCTTCGTCAACCGACTTTCCTTCGACTAAATCAACCATCATCGAAAGGCTTGCTTGCGAAATTGAGCAGCCGTGACCATCCCACTTAACGCTTGAAATTATGGGGGTTTCGTTATTATTTGCGATATTTGAAAGCTCTACTCGCATTGTGACTTCGTCGCCGCAAGTTGGGTTGAATTGGTGCGATTGACCTAAAGCAGAGTTTTCTGCAAAGATTGCCACAGCGCAACTTTCGTGAGTATTATTTAGAGTGATTTCGGCAGATTCTTTATTTTCGGATGATTCTGTATTTTCTGCAGATTCGGCAGATTCAGTAGATTCTTGAGTTTCTTCCTGCAGTTCCGCTTTTGCGAGCGCGTCCGTGCTTTCGAAATGAGTTTTGCCGTGCGGATTTCGCGCAGCATCCAAAATCACTTCTTGATACATGCTTTCTAAGCCGTCACCAGACGTATCCCCAAAACCTGCACCAAAACCAGTACCTGCACCAAAACCCATATCAAACATTCGCTCTCCTTACCAACTCTAACTCGCTAAAGCACTAACTCGCTTGCTAACAACATTATGCACCAAAGTAGGCGCGAACGTGGGACACGGCTTCAACAAGAGCGCGAGCTTCGTCAATCGTGTTGTAGACTCCAACAGACGCGCGGTTGGAAGCGTACACGCCAAAATGACGGTGAATCGGCTGAGCGCAATGATGCCCAACGCGAATCGCAATGCCTTGCGCATCCAAAAACTGGCCAACATCATGCGGATGCACGCCTTCAACTTCAAAAGCAACCGTGCCAATTCGCTTGCTCAAATCAGTCGGCCCCAAAATGCGAACGCCCGGAATCTCACGTAATTTTAGCAATTCTGCAGCAATTTCCTGCTCATGCTCTGCAACTCGGCTCATGCCAATCTCGCGCAACCAATCCGCAGCAACGCCGGCTGCAACCATTTGCGCAACAGGCTGAGTTCCAGCTTCAAAACGGTAGGGCGCATCCATGTATTGCGCCGGCTTGTTAAGCCAAGCAAGCTCCACCATTGAGCCGCCGAAATTGGCCGGCGGAAGCGCGTCCAAAAGCTCGCGGCGACCATACAAGAATCCAACTCCCGTAGGACCGTACATTTTATGCGCACTAAAGGCTGCAAAATCAACGTTTAACGCGTGGAAATCAACCGGAATATGCGGCACTGACTGGCATGCGTCAAGCACAAAAATCGCGCCGACTTCGTGAGCGCGCTTGCAAATCGACGAAACGTCCGTAATAGCGCCAGTAACGTTGCTAATATGCGTAACTGCAACGATTTTCGTGCGTTCGTCAATAATCGTGCGTAAATATTCCGCATCCGTGCGCACGCGGCCGTCCTCTGTTACGTCAATCCAGCGAAGCTCCGCTCCCGTGCGAAGAGCAAGTTCCTGGAAAGGCAGTAAAACAGAGTGATGATCCGCGCGAGATACGACTATTACGTCGCCTTCGCGAAGAGCGAAATTTTTGCGAAAATCACACTTAGAATCAGCAGTACCAGCTAAATCAGCACTATTTTTTTCGCAAATTCTCGCTTTCGCACTAGCGTTACCAATAGCAGTTGCAAGAAGATTAAGCGCGCCCGTAGCTCCCGGAGTAACAACAATTTCTTCACGCCCAGCTTCCGCGCACGCTCCAACAAGCCACGCAACCTTAGCACGCGCTTGTTCAAACGCAACCGTGGAAAGAGCCGCCAACTCGTGCGCTCCCCTGTGAACTCCTGCGTTAATCGTTTCGTAAAACTCTTTTTCGGCGTCGATTACAACTTGCGGCTTTTGTGAAGTTGCTGCAGAATCCAAGTAAATCAAGGGTTTTCCGTGCACAGTATCGTAAAGCGAAGTGCCGTGAACTGTGCGACGCAAAATCGGAAACTGCGAGCGCAAATCGCTAAATTCTCGCATAATATTTTCTTCAGTCACTTTAGTCATATTCTAAGCCGTTATTTAAAACTATTATTTTATAAGCCGCACTTACGCCAGCGCCGACTCAGTTGCGCCTTCCGGCAAATACTTGTCGTAGCCTTCTTCTTCCAGCTCGTCTGCAAGCTCCGGGCCTGCAGTCTTTACAAAGTGACCTTGCGCAAAAACGTGCACAATATCCGGCTTAATATACTTGAGGATTCGCGTGTAATGCGTAACCATCATAATGCCCAAACCGGTGTTTTCTTTAGCACGATTCACGCCTTCAGACACAATTCGAAGCGCGTCAACGTCGAGACCGGAATCAGTTTCGTCCAAAATCGCGAACTTTGGTTTCAAAAGCTCTAGTTGCAAAACTTCAGCACGCTTCTTTTCGCCGCCGGAGAAGCCTTCGTTTACAGAACGAGACGCGAATTTTGGATCCATTCGAAGCTTTTTCATAGCCTCACTAAGTTCTTTAACCCAGCTTCTTAAAGATGGAGCTTTGCCTTCAACTTCGGTTTTTGCAGTGCGAAGGAAATTCGTCATCGACACGCCTGGTACCTCTACTGGGTATTGCATTGCGAGGAAAAGTCCGGCTTTTGCTCGCTCGTCAGGAGTCATTTTCAAAATATCTTCGCCGTCTAAAAGCACCTGGCCGGAATCGACTTCGTACTTTGGGTGCCCTGCCAAAGTGTATGCAAGAGTAGACTTTCCAGATCCGTTAGGACCCATAATTGCGTGCGTTTCGCCAGAATTAACAGTAAGATTTACGCCTTTTAAGATTTGCTTGCGACCTTCTTTTGTTTCTACAGAAGCGTACAAATCCTTAATTTCCAAAGTTGACATTATTTTCTCCTATTCTTCCGTTCTTGAAAGACGGCGCTCAATCGCCTTCATTAAGTGATCAACAATTTCCGGAACGCCAATTTCTTCAATCAGCTCGTTAAAGAATCCGCGCACAACAAGCTTTCGAGCCTCAATTTCACTAATTCCGCGCGATTGCAAGTAGAAAAGCTCTTCGTCGTCAAATCTACCAACAGAACTTGCGTGACCTGCGCCAATAATATTGCCGTTTTCAATTTCCAAATTCGGCTCAGAATCAGCGATTGCGCCAGGAGTGAGCACTAAATTACGGTTCAACTCGTACGAATCTGTGCCAGGAGCTTCCGGCTTAATAAGCGCGTTTCCAACCCAAGTCGAATGCGCGCCCTTTCCTTCCAAAGCTCCCTTGTACACAACTCTGGACTTACATTCCGGATGATTATGCACAACCATCGTGCGGTGCTCCACATGCTCGCCCGGATCCACAAAATACATGCCGAGCATGTTCAAATCGCCCTGCTCGCCGCCAAAATCCTGATCCATGCGAATGCGCACAACGTCTCCGCCAAGAGTGACCATCGTGTGGCGAAGCGAAGATCCCTCACCAACGTGAATACGCTGATTTCCAACATGCTTGCTACCCAAGTCCCACTCTTGAATAAATGTAGTAGAAACATGCGCGTGCTTTCCGAGGATAATTTCCACGCCTTCAGCAAGTTTTGCGCAGCCGGTATGTTCGATAATAATATCTGCGTTTGCGCGAGGATCTGCTTCGATTACTAAGTGCAGAGCGTCAAGCGGCAGCGCGTCAAGTGATTGCAGATTATTCCCGTGAATTTGCAATACGATTGGCTTTTTGATTTCGCCAGATACGTGAAGTACGTGCGCTTGTTTTGCTACATTCCATGCGACTGCAGCTGCGCGATCAGAAGGCTTCATGTCGGTGTGAGGAGCCTCGTTTTGCGGCTTTACTTGCAAACTTACGGAACCTTCGCTGCCAACGTAAGAATCATCTAATGCTGCTCCACCAACGCCTTCAAGCTTTACTTGAAGACTATTAGCCGGCTCAAAGCACTCGAAAAACTCGGAAATTCGCTCAACTGGAGTGTATCGCCAATCTTCCTGCTTGCGCGTGGGAATCGCAAAATCTTCCACGTTAAAAGAGCGCACAGATTTGTCGGCGCTAGAAGGCATTGCTGCAGGAACAGCGTAAGGATCATTAGGGTCTGCTACAGGAATACTAATTTCTTTTTCAGCCATTTTATTGCCTAAATTCTTTTCCAAATCTTCGCTCATCAGCCCACGGATCCTTCCATTTGCAACTCAACTAAGCGATTAAGTTCAAGCGCGTATTCCATCGGCAGCTCGCGGCTAATCGGCTCCACGAAGCCGCGCACAATCATGCCCATAGCCTCTTTTTCTTCAAGACCGCGGCTCATCAAGTAGAAAAGCTGATCTTCGGAAACCTTGGAAACAGTAGCCTCGTGAGCCATCGAAACGTCGTCTTCGCGCACGTCAACATGCGGATAAGTGTCGGACCTCGAAAAATCGTCAACAAGCAAAGCGTCGCACACAACCGAAGAACTAGAGCCCTTCGCACCCTTAATAATCTTCACAAGACCGCGGTAAGCAGAACGCCCACCGCCGCGCGAAATCGACTTCGCAACAATCGTAGAACTTGTGTGCGGAGCCAAATGAATCATCTTCGCACCTGTATCCTGGTACTGGCCGCGGCCGGCAAAGCTCAAAGACATGGTTTCTGCTTTTGCGTACGGCTCGGCAAGAATACAAGCAGGATACTTCATAGTTGCCTTGGAGCCGATGTTGCCGTCAACCCACTCCATTGTGCCACCTTCGCGCACGTAAGCTCGCTGAGTTACCAAGTTATACACGTTATTCGACCAGTTTTGCACAGTTGTGTAACGCACGCGAGCATGCTTTTCAACAACAATTTCAACGTTTGCAGCGTGAAGCGAATCCGTGGAATAAATAGGAGCCGTGCAACCCTCAACGTAATGCACGTAAGAGCCTTCATCCGCAATAATAAGCGTGCGTTCAAACTGACCCATGTTCGGCGTATTAATGCGGAAGTAAGCCTGAAGAGGAATATCCACGTGCACGCCTTTTGGCACGTACACAAACGAGCCGCCGCTCCAAGCGGCAGTGTTAAGAGCCGCAAACTTGTTGTCGTCAACAGGAATCACAGTTGCGAAATACTTTTTTACAAGCTCCGGATACTTTTGAACTGCAGTATCCGTGTCAACAAAAATAACGCCTTGAGCAGCCAAGTCTTCGCGAATCGAATTGTAAATAACTTCCGACTCGTACTGTGCTGCAACTCCTGAAACTAAGCGCTTTTTCTCCGCTTCCGGAATGCCGAGTCTATCGTAAGTTTTGCGAATATCTTCCGGCAAATCGTCCCAAGTTTTTGCTTGATCATGAACCGGACGCACATAGTATTTAAAATCGTCAGCGTCAAAACCGCTTAAATCAACGCCCCAATCAGGCATCGGCTTTTGCAAAAACGCGCGATAGCCTTGCAAGCGAAGATTTAGCATCCACTCCGGCTCGTTTTTATCGGCTGAAATTGCGCGCACAACCGACTCGTCAATACCCTTTTTTGCAGCCTCTCCTGCAGCATCCGAATCATGCCAGCCGTAATTGTAATCGCCAAATTCAGCAACAATCTGCTCGTCTTGGCGAATTTTCTCTTCGTTTACGCGAGCGCGATCTGCCACATACTGGCTCATTTCAACGTCTGCAGCTTTATTTTTTGCGGGATTACCATCGCTTGCTGTAACACTTGTATGACTAATATTGCTACTATCGCTCATACGCTTATAGCACCTCCATGCATAACGCTGCCACGCTCTTACTTGCGCGCGTAATCGCAAAAGATATTCCCCAACGTTACTTTTGCATTCTGCTTAGTCTATTTCCTACCTATTTAAGGGTACCGCGTAATGCGATTTCTTGGTATAGCCGTGTTATAAACAAAACGTAATGTTTCTCACAATCAATTAAATAAATAAGCGGCAAAACTTAAAGAAAATCCAGTTTTACCGCTTGACTTTACTTAATTAATTTTTATTTAAAACTTACTTAAGATTGACTTACATAAGTTTTATTTAAGATTGACTTAAATCTTACTTAAGTCTACTTATCTTCCTTGCTATTTTGAGCAGCCTCTTGATGCTCAAGAGCAGCCGCAACCAAGCCAGCAAACAAAGGATGAGGCTTAGTTGGACGAGACTTAAACTCTGGATGAGCTTGAGTTGCCACATAGAATGGGTGAACATCCTTTGGAAGCTCCACAAACTCAGTCAAATTACCGTCCGGGCTTTGGCCACTAATACGCAAGCCAGCTTCACGCAAGCGATCCTTATACGCAACGTTCACTTCGTAACGGTGACGGTGACGTTCAGTAACATGCGTAGTGCCATAAAGCTCAGCAACAATAGAGCCTTCCTCAAGTGTTGCAGGGTAAGAACCGAGTCGCATTGTGTGACCCATATCTCCCTTACCATCCACAATATCTTTCTGCTCTTCCATAGTTGCAATTACTGGATCGCCACAATCCTTTTCAAACTCAGTGGAATTAGCATCCTCAAGTCCAAGCACGTGACGAGCGTACTCAATAACCATAGATTGCAAGCCAAGGCAAAGACCAAGCGTTGGCAAACCATGCTCGCGAGCATAACGCAAAGCGCCAATCTTACCTTCAATACCGCGAATACCAAAGCCGCCTGGAATAACCATGCCGTCCATTTGGTCAAGAGCTGCAGCCGCACCTTCTTGAGTTTCGCACCTATCGGCAGCAACCCAACGCACATTTACCTTAGCCCAGTTTGCAAAACCACCAGCCTTAATAGCTTCCGTAACAGAAAGATAAGCATCCGGCAAATCAATATACTTACCGACGATTGCAATGTTCAGCTCATGCTTTGGATGATGCACGCGCTCAAGCAAATCTTCCCACTCGTTCCAATCAACATCGTGGAATGGAAGCTCAAGCTCACGCACAACGTAAGCATCCAAGCCTTCATTGAACAAAATCTTCGGCACATCGTAAATGCTTGGAGCATCCACGCAGTTCACAACGCCTTCTGCATCAACGTCGCACATAAGCGAAATCTTGTCTTTAATAGCCTGATTAAGCGGACGATCAGATCGCAAAACAAGCGCGTCTGGAGAAATACCAAGCTGACGCAGCATCATCACAGAATGCTGAGTTGGCTTAGTTTTCAATTCGTGCGCAGCTGCAATATAAGGAACCAAAGAAACGTGCACAAACATGCAGTTTTCAGGACCTAAATCGCGGCGAACTTCACGAGCAGCTTCCAAGAATGGCTGGGATTCAATATCGCCAACAGTTCCGCCGATTTCCGTAATAATTACGTCAACATCGTCGGAAGCTTGCGCGCGCATACGCGACTTAATTTCGCCAGTAATATGCGGAATAACTTGCACGCACTGACCCAAATATTCACCAGCACGCTCTTTACGAAGCACAGACTGGTAAATTTGACCAGTTGTGACATTAGCTTTTTGGCTTAGGAAAACATCAAGGAATCGCTCGTAGTGACCAATATCAAGATCTGTTTCTGCACCATCTTCCGTAACATAGACTTCACCATGCTGGAATGGATTCATTGTGCCAGGGTCAACGTTGATATAAGGATCGAGTTTTTGTTGCAATACGTGCAATCCGCGGCTTCGTAAAAGTCGGCCTAACGAAGATGCAGTAAGGCCTTTTCCAAGGGACGAAACAACGCCACCAGTGACGAAAATATGCTTTGTAATATGCTCCTGAGAGTTACCATGTTGTCTTCTAACCATGGAACTCCATAGTATCTTCGAGCCTCGACGCTGGGTGTTGATTCGCAAAAAATCGAACAAAATCAAACAAGATGCGCAACGGCCTCTAAAGCAAGCTTGTAGCCATACAATCCCATGCCAGTAATTGTGCCGGTTGCAACAGGACTTATTACGCTTATTCTGCGGAATGAATCGCGTGCAGAAGGATTAGAAATATGCACTTCCATTAGCGGCACGCCTGCATCCAAAACCATGTGAGCTGCGTCTGCGAGCGCATAACTGTAGTGCGTAAAAGCAGCAGGATTCATAACAACAGGCGTGCGAGTATCAGCAGATTCGTGCATCCAGTGAACCATTTGCGCTTCGTCGTCACTTTGGCGCACTTCTACTTCAAACCCAAGCTCCGCTCCCCACTTTTCGCAATATTCGCGCAAAGTTTCAAAATTTTCGCTACCGTATACGTCCGGCTGACGAACTCCAAGACGGCCAAGATTAGGACCGTTTACTACAAGCACTTTTTTTGGTTGTTGATTTTCCATGAGTTGCCTCTCAAGATTAATTATTTTTGCTTATAGACTCGCTTAAAAGCTTCTTTAACTGCTTCAATAGGCGGATTGTCAAGATGAATAGGATTTGAAATACCATCCAAAATTACGAAACGTAACATGTTTCCGCGCGCTTTTTTATCGCAATGCATAAGATTAAGCACGCGCTCAAAAGCAGAATCAGCATCTTCTCTACTCTGCCACGAAGTTGGCAATCCAAGCGAATCTAAAAGCGAACGATGGTAGGAAACGTCTTGAGTGTCCAAATATCCTAAAATTTGCGCAAGCTCTGCCGCAAAAACCATTCCAACAGCAACAGCGTTTCCGTGGCGCCAACGGAAGTGCTCAATCTGCTCAATCGCGTGACCAAGCGTATGACCGTAGTTCAAAAACTCGCGCAATCCCTGCTCTTTTAAGTCGCTAGACACATGGTACGCTTTTACTCTAACTGTGCGCTCAATAAGTTCTACAAGCAGTTCGTGAAGCTCGTTATTATTTTCCAATTGATCGCCGTCAAATTCGCGTAAAAGCTTGGCATTATTCGAGTTGCTAAGAATTTTCAAAATTTCGCCGTCTAGAATAAAACCAGATTTTGCAACCTCGCCCAAGCCTTCAATAAGAATGTCGTTTGGAAGAGTTGAAAGAGTTGAAGTATCTGCTAAAACGCCTGCTGGAGTGTAAAAACTGCCGACCAGATTCTTTCCAGCATCCGTATTTATGCCAGTTTTTCCGCCAGTAGACGCGTCAACCATTGCAAGAAGCGAAGTTGGGCAGTTTACGTAACGAATTCCGCGCATCCAAGTTGCAGCCACAAAGCCGGCTACGTCCGTAGCTGCTCCCCCGCCTAAGCCAACAATTGCATCGGAACGCGTAAAACCTGCATCGCCAAGCCGCGCCCAAAGTACGCTTGCAACTTGAATAGTTTTTCCAGCTTCAGCATCCGGCACTAGCATGTCAAAAACTTCGTATCCTGCTTGACGCAAAATTGCGCGAGCTTTATCGCTGTGACGCTGCACCGGTTGCGTGTGAACTAATCCGACGCGAACAGGCTTTGTGCCGAGCATTTGCGGCAAAAGTTGCATTGCGCCGTCGCCAATTCGAACGTCATAAGGTTCAATTGCTTCGCCTGTTACGTGCACAATACGTTGCATAATCATATTCCTTAATTTTTCTGCAGCCATGCAAGGAGTCGAACCTTTAGTTGGCATGTGAATATTCGAAACTTTTCTAAAAATAGGGTCTCGCTGCTCGAATAATTCCATCCAACGTTTTTGCGCATCATCGCCGTTTAGCATAGGACGATTATTATTCCAACTTGCGCGCTCAATTGCTTCTTGAGCATTCGCTTGCAAATAAACAACGCGGCCACCCAAACGCATGTATTCTTGCAAAACTTCCTGCGTTTCTTGACGCAAAGGCGCCCCTCCCCCAAGAGACACAATGCCTTCTTCAGCTTGATTTCCTAAAATCACGCTTTTAACTATGCGAGCTTCTACGTCGCGAAAAGCTTCTTGACCATATTGCTCGAAATATTGCGGAATTGGCATAGCAACTTCGCTTTCGATTATGGTATCAGTATCACAAAAAGGCATGTTCATAATATTCGCAACTTCGCGACCAACTCGCGACTTTCCAGCTGCGGGCATGCCGATAATAACAGCTAGAGGAATTTTAGTATTGCTCATTGCATATGCTCCGGCCAAGACGCTACGTAAGACTCTGCATTTCGTTGCGTTTCTTGCAAGGAATCTCCACCAAACTTTTCTAAAGCGTACTTTGCTAAAGTAAGCCTTACCATAGCTTCCGCAACTACTGAAGCTGCAGGAACAGCAGTGAAATCGGAGCGCTGGTTAATAGCTTGAGCCGCCTCTCCAGTTATCACGTCTACTGTGCGCAAAGCGCGCGGAATAGAAGGGATTGGCTTCATTGCGGCGCGTACGCGAATAATTTCGCCGTTTGACATTCCTCCTTCAATACCGCCGGCACGGTTTGTTAAGCGCGTTATTTTGCCATTTTCGCCTGTTACGATTTCGTCGTGCGCAGCTGAGCCTGGGCGATCTGCTTCTGCGAAACCGTCGCCAATCTCTACGCCTTTAATTGCTTGAATTCCCATAAGCGCGCTTGCTAATGCAGCATCTAGGCGACGATCCGACTCAACGTAGGTTCCAACTCCAGCTGGCATACCGTATGCCAAGACTTCAACCACTCCGCCTAAAGTATCCGCGTTTGCTTTTGCTTCGTCAATTCGCGCCATCATTTTAGCTTCAGCGTCTTTATCGAGAGTGCGAACAGGAGAAGCGTCCAAAGCAGCAACATCGTCAGGTGTTGGTAAAGCTAAACTTTTGTTAGCATAAACGCCGCCAATACCAACAACATGCGCAACCGTGCGCACACCAAAAGCCTGCTCTAAAAATGCGCCCGCAACAGCGCCCAAAGCCACTCTCGAAGCCGTTTCCCTAGCACTCGAGCGCTCCAAAATCTCGCGAGCATCATCAAAACCGTATTTACGCATTCCGGTTAAATCCGCATGGCCCGGACGCGGCCTAGAAAGCGCAGCATTGCGGCCTTCTGATGGAATCTCATGATCCAAAGGATCTGCGCTCATCACTTCCACCCACTTTGGCCACTCAGTATTCGCAATCTCCACAGCAATTGGCGAGCCAAGAGTTACACCGTGACGAACGCCAGTTAAAAGTCGCACTTTATCTTGCTCAAACTTCATGCGAGCACCGCGACCGTATCCAAGGCGTCGGCGAGCAAGCGCCGAAACCAAATCGCTGCTAGTAATGCGCACGCCTGCCGGCAAACCCTCAATCATAGCTACTAATGCTTCACCGTGCGACTCACCTGCTGTTTGCCATCTAAGCATGCCATTCTCCATTCGCTGAATTACAATCGCAAAATTTACGCGTCCAAATACCCTACTTTACTAACTACCAAGTATTGAGTGGGTTGTTATTGACAGCAATGCTGCAAGTATGGCAGATACTGCTTCGACTGGCACGAATGGTATTGATACGTTTCTTGGAAGGAAGATTTTGCAATAAATTTTCCATAGTAGAAGCCAAACTAAGCCAACTAAACAAACTAAAGCAAACCAGTAAATTAAGCAGTCAAAACCGAATAATATCAATGCTTGCGCAATCATTGCAGCGCTTGTAACGTCGCCGAATCCAAAGGAATTTGTTGGAGCGATTTTTCGCATAATCAAATAAATTGCGAAAACAAATACGCAAGAAATCCAGCCGAAAAGCAGCAATCTAATATTCCCGAACAAAATAATCGAACATATAAGATTCGCTAAAGACTGCAAAAATAGCGCAATAATAATCCAAAGTCTTGGAACTACGCGACTTTTTATGTCAGTTATGCAAACTGCAATTGCGCACGCAAGCGTTGGCAGCGCCGATATTATCGTAATAATTAATTGCTTCATTAAAGCAGATTATTAAAACTCATAAAACTTTTGCAACCTAAACACATGCATGTGGTTAAAAGCTATATTTTTAGTTGCCTTCGGGATTGTTGCGCTTGTACTCGTCGCGGAATTTCAAGAATTCGTCTTTGTTATCCGTAAACTTCGTCTCACCAGTCTTCAAATTAGTGGTAACAAAGTAAATCCACGGCCCGTCTTGAGGCTTAATGGTGGAAAGAAGCGCGTCGTCGCCGGCAATACCAATAGGCGTAGGGGTAAGACCTTTGTGAATACGCGTGTTATAAGGATTGTTCGGATCGTCTAGCATTGCTTGCGTAAGCTTTATTGGCTTAACTCCTGCACCATAAGCAACAGTGGAGTCCATGCCAAGCGACATATCTTTTGCCAAACGGTTTAGTATTACGCGCACAACTTTTCCGTAATAGTCGTGTTTATTTACTTCAGCTTCGGCAATAGAGGCAATAGTTAAAGCTTTTTCGCGATTGTCGCCTTTAGGAATACCGAGAGAATCAAGTTTTGCAATACGCTTCTTTACCATTGCGGCAAGAATAGCTTCTGCACTTTTCATTGATTTTACGTTATAAACTCCAGGCTCCAACCATCCTTCAACGCTTCCGTGAGCTTCTGGAGGCAAAATTCCGGATGCTCCGTCTGCTAGCGCGGCTTTGAAATTATCCATGCTTATGCCAGATAGTTTTGAAGCGCGTTGCAAAACTTCTGTAGCGTGGTCTCCTGCACGAACTTCTAAGAAGCCTCCTGCTTTAGTTTGGTCGGAAAGAATATCAACAACGTCAATAGCAGCCATATGCTTTTTTAATACATAAACACCTGGGTACAAAATTTTATTGTTTGCTGCAACTGCCGAAGTAAACGCTGCTTGAGATTTAACTATATTTGCTTTAGCTAGCTTTGAGCCAATAGTAATAGCTCCCTCGCCAGTATCGACAGTAAATTCAACGGATCCAAAACCAGGACCAGGCCAATCTGCAACGGTCTCATTATCGTGTGACAATCTCAACGAATGCACTGCACTATAGCCGACGTAACTCACAACGCCTAAAACCATTACAAGCAGAAATATTAAAACTGTTCTAGCGCGACGTTTGCGTCGTTTTTCTACAACTCGAGCTTTAGCTCTGCTTTTAGAAGATCCTTCAGATTTAGAAGAAGAAGACGAAGACGGTTTGCCATCATGCTCTGTCCATTGAGCATGACTGTCAAAGAATTCGTTGAAATTATCAGACACGTAACACTCCTCTTCTACTTTCTACTGCGTTCACTAAGTATAGTTTTCGCTAGTATTGCGTTTGCTAATCTACTTGCGCTTGAAAACTATCTCTATTCGCATCAAGAGCAGATTGCAAAATTAATACTGCTGACTGCTGGTCAACCATAGGGCGATGCTTGCGAGTAGAAAAATCTGCTTGCAGCAACTGTCGATGAGCACTAACTGTTGTTAAACGCTCATCTTTCCAAACAATATCAGGCTCGTAAGAAAGCGTCCAATCGCCTTCATTTTTTGCCGATTCAATGCGTTTAGCTAAATTTCTGCCCCATCGACGCGCTTTTTTTGCAGATTTTCCTTCAGAACCGTCAAGTTGCAGCGGCAATCCAATTACAACACGACGAACCTTCTCTTCTTCAATAAGACTCATAACTTCGTCAATAGCTCTAAAAGAATCACCAAAAACTTGCACGTTTCCGATTGGATGCGCAAAAGTAAGCTCAGGGTCGGAAAGTGCAAGTCCGACCCTGGCATCACCTAAATCAATACCTAACCACACCATAATTCGTGTTGCTTTTGGTAAAGATTATTTCGTTTTGCTTTAAGGACGCTTGAGCGCTATGCGAGCTCAGCCACTTGCGCTTTTACAGCTTCCAAAGCTTCATCAATCTTAGAAGCGTCTGTGCCGCCGCCTTGAGCAAAGTCTGGCTTGCCGCCGCCACCGCCGCCAAGAACCTTGGAAGCAGTGCGAACCAAGTCGCCAGCCTTAGCACCAGCATTGCGAGCAGCCTCGTTGGTTGCAACTGCAACCATTGGCTTATCGTCCTCGTTTACGCCGCTCAAAACAACTACTGCAGGAGCGTCCTCACCTAAGCGAGAGCGCACGTCGAGAACTGTCTTACGAAGCGTTTCAAACGATCCGAAGTTACCAACATTCTTAACAGCCAACTTAACGCTTCCGGCACTAGCTTTAGCGGACTCAATCAAAGCTGGAACGGAATTAGCAAGCTGAGACTCGTAAACGGCTGCAAGCTTACGATCAGAATCCTTCATCTTGTTAAGCAAGGATTCCAAACGTTCAGCCAACTCGTCTGGGCGAGCGTTAACCATGTCTGCTAATTGCGCAACCAAAGTGTGCTCGCGAGCGCCATACTCGTACGCTGCCTCGCCGCAAAGTGCGTCAATACGGCGAACGCCAGAGCCAATAGAAGACTCAGAAAGAATAGTTACCATACCAATCTTTCCGGTGCTCTTAGCGTGAGTGCCACCGCAAAGCTCGCGGCTCCAACCGTCGCCGATTTCAACCACGCGCACAACGTCGCCGTACTTTTCGCCGAACAAGTGCATTGCTCCAAGCTTAAAAGCGTCGTCGATTGGCATTTCCTTAGGAACAACCTGCAAATCGTCGCGAATACGCTCGTTTACGCGAGCTTCAACGCGTGAAAGCGCATCCTTATCAACAGCCTTTGGCCACTGGAAGTCGAAGCGCAAGCGGTCTGGATCAACCACAGAACCGCGCTGAGTTGCCTGAGGACCAAGCTCTTCGCGCAAAGCCTTGTGAAGAGTATGCGTGGCAGTGTGAGAACGTGCCAAAGCAGCCCTACGAACCTGATCAATATTCGTGTTTACAGGAGCGCCAACGTTAAGCGTTCCTTCAGTCAAACGGCAGCTGTGAACAATCAAATCCTTGATTGGACGCTGAACGTCGTCAACTTCCAAAATTGCGCCGTCGTCGGAAATAATCTCACCCTGGTCAGCAATCTGGCCGCCGCGCTCAGCATAGAATGGCGTGCGGTCGAGAATAACTTCAACATTTGCAGGAGCGGTAACGCTTTTAACAGCACCCTTACCTGCTTCAACAATCGCCAAAACGTTAGAACGGCTGGAGAAGTCAGTGTAGCCAAGGAAGTCGATTGGCTTTTCAAGCTCCTTCTTAATATCGTCGTAAACGCTAACGTCCACATTGTGACGCTTCTTCAAAGCGTCAGCGCGAGCGCGGCCTTTCTGCTCGCTCATAAGCTCGCGGAACTTAGCTTCATCAACCTTAACACCCTGCTCAGCAGCCATCTCAAGAGTAAGCTCAATCGGGAAGCCGTAAGTGTCGTGCAAAGTAAACGCGTCTGCGCCGCCAACCATTGGGTCGTCACTTTGCTCTTTCTTAGCTTTTTCAACAGCCAAGTCGAGAATAGTCGTGCCCTTTTCAAGAGTGCGACGGAACGCATCTTCCTCACCGTAGGCAGCTTCGCTAACCTCGTGGAAAGTATCGTTAAGCTCCGGATAGCTTGGCTCCATAGCAGACTTAGAAACTGGGAACAAGGTTGGCAAAACTGGATCTTGCACGCCAAGCATGCGCATTGCGCGAACGGTTCTACGAAGAAGACGACGAAGCACATAGCCGCGGCCAACGTTACTTGGACGCACACCGTCGCTCATAATCATCAAAGCGGAACGCACGTGATCTGCTACAACGCGGAAGCGCACGTCAGCATCGTTATTATCGCCGTACTTTACGCCACTAAGCTTTTCTGCAGCTTCAATAACTGGGTAAACTTCGTCAGTTTCGTAAATATTTTCCTTACCTTGCATAAGATAAGCCAAACGCTCCAAACCAGCGCCGGTATCAATATTCTTCTGATCAAGCTCGCCAGCAATATGCAAATCAGTCTTAGACTTGACGTTATCTACCTGGTAGTTTTCAAAAACCAAATCCCAAATCTCAATAAAGCGAGATTCGTCGGCAGCAGGACCGCCGTCACGACCATATTTAGGACCGCGATCAACGTAAATTTCGGAGCATGGGCCGCCAGGACCAGGGCCGCCGGTAGTCCAGAAGTTATCTTCCATGCCGAAAACTTGCATGTGCTCTGGGTCGAAGCCCTCGTTCTTCCAAATTGCACGAGCTTCATCGTCGTCAGTGTAAGTAGTTACCCAAAGCTTTTCAGGATCGAAACCGTAGCCGCCCTTATCTTGCGGAGTAGTTAAAAGCTCCCAAGCGTAGTGGATTGCTTCTTCCTTAAAATAATCACCGAAGGAGAAGTTGCCAACCATTTGGAAGAAGGTGCCGTGACGAGTAGTCTTACCAACTTCGTCAATATCTAGCGTACGCACGCACTTCTGGTTCGATGCCATACGGCGAGAAGGAGGCGTCTGCTCACCAAGCAAATAAGGAATAAACGGCACCATGCCGGCGATAGTAAAAAGCGTCGTTGGGTTCGGCGAAATAAGAGATGCCGAAGGAACGACCATATGACCATTTTTAGCAAAATAGTCAAGATAACGCTTTGCAATTTCTGCTGTGCGCATACGTACGAACTCCTTGTGTAATTTTTAGCAAGATCTTGTCATGCAAACATTCAATATAGTACTTCAATACCTAACTTAAAAAAACTTTTTCGACTCGCATTTTATTAAAAAACGCAAGTCGAATTAGCAAAAGATTAGTTAAAAATCCTCATGACGACGGCGAGCGTAACGCGAATTAAGCTCAGCTTCATGATTTTTACGGCTAGTGTTGAAATCTTTGAACAATCCTAACACTGTGTTTAACGTAATATTTTTTGGATCTTCATCAAATATAAATTTACTAGCAGCAGACGGCATTTTTGCTTTTACGTAAGCGCGCGCTTTTGTTACTGCGAGCACACCAATTACAATGCCAACACACATCCAAAATAAGCGTTTGAACATTACTCCCCCTTGCTTGCAGTGCGATTTTCTGCAGCGCTATTAGAAGATTCTTTTGCAGCATGACGGCCTGTAAAATTAGCGTCAGTTGGCACCGTTGGCTTGTTAAAGAAAGAAGCAACTGTATCTTTTAGCGCGTAACCGGCAGCAGCAATCTTCACAATCGGCTTTCCTAAGAATGATCCATACAAGTCGCTAAGAGCGCCAATATTCGTTACAGTTGTGCGCGTGGCTCCCGACACAGCGTTAACATCATCAAGAGTCTTATTAACTTGCTTAATAGTCGTCACAGACTCGTCAATTGCAGGAAGCGCATGCTCACCAGACTCTTTAACAGTTTTCGCAATCTGATCGAACAACCTGCCCAATCTAATTAGCGGATAAATCAAAAAGCCCGAAAGCACAGCAAACGCAATCGCAGCAATAAGAGCAGCTATGTCTCCAACGCTCATCATAACCTCTTTCTGTAACAGTTTCGCTTAAGAACTCTTTAAGAATTGAAAGCTAATACAAAATAATACAAAAGCCAATATAAAAGCCAATATAAAAGCAAATATAAAAGCAAAAACTACTCGTTATAGCCTCGAATAGTAATAGCTTTATCGATAGGTTTAGTAGTGTCAAAATCAAGCCTAGTTACGCTTCCATTTTGAGGTCTCTCGCTTAAATCGTAACCAGCAGGCGCAAAACGATGCATAAGACTTAGCAAAGTATTTCCGTGCGAAATTTGCAAAACATTATCGCCATCTTTAAGCGAAGAATTAGAAGCGATTAACGCAAAACCTTCTTCTACGCGAGTCCAATACTCAATATCCGACTCGGCATCGTGGAAAGGATCCGCCTCTTTAAGCATGTCTCTGGTAGCTGCAAGCCCGAACTTTTCAACGATTTCGTTGTAGGTGTGCGCTCCGTGTGGCGCCCCTGCAGCCCACCAAGCCATTTGCATATCTTGGCCTTCAAAATAGCCGTAGCATTGCTCGCGAAAATGCATATCGCTTACAAGCTTTGGACGAGCGTTACCAGCAGCCTCGTTTGCATCGAGAACGCGTTGAGCCGTGATTTGCGCGCGAGTAGTATCCGAACAGTAAGCTGCAGCAAAAGTAATATTTTCCAGCTTTTTTGCAGCCTTATCCGCATCCTTCAAACCTTTTTCAGTAAGCGGAGAATTCGACCAGCCTTGCAAGCGATTGTAACGATTAAATAGCGTCTGCCCGTGACGCACTAAATAAAGATGCAGCAACATAACTCCATTATTGCACTACGCGGTACATATGTTTTAATTGCGATTTTGTTTAATGTGGCGCGAGTTTTGGGGGATTTCTCTCCTCGCAATTTGCTTTTCGATATTCTTGAGTATCGTCTATGAGTTTTGTAACTGATTTAGTTTTTTGGTTTTGACGAGGCTGGAAAATTTGTGTTTGCGCAAGTTCCCGTCCTTCGTCGCTTTGGCTGTTAAAGGCTTTACTGTCTGCTTTGTTCTTAAAAGAACGTAGCTTCCTCAGTCCTCTTTTATTGCTGAACACAATTTTTCCAGCCTCTCAACACACTAAACACCAACACAAAACTCATAGACTCGTGCAGAAAGTTGCGCAAAGTGCGTGGTTTACTAAGTGCAACTAAAGTCGCGCAATTAAGCTGCGGGTGGGTGCAGCTAGTTATTTTTATAGTTTGTTTAGTGGGAAAAATATCAACAATTATTCTTACGGGTGTGTAGAATTAGAAACGATGCCTATTTTGTGTAAGCATCATCTGGAGCCTTAGCCCATCAGTGGGTCGGCGCGCGGTAGTTATGGCGTTATTTCAACGTTTTAATACTTACGCGTTCGTGTGTTAGCACGAAGAAGCACTGGAGAGGCCGGCTCAGCGTGAGTAATTTTAAGTATTTTAGAATGCTTAAAAGTTTGGCTCGCGTTCCGTTCAGATAACGACAGAATTAAAGGATTAGTTATGACTAATATTCAGCGTTCTCGCCGTCAGGTGCGTCTTTCTCGCGCCCTCGGCATCGCTTTGACCCCAAAGGCTCAGCGTATCTTCGAGAAGCGCCCATATGCTCCAGGTGAGCACGGCCGCACTCGTCGTCGCACCGAGTCCGATTACGCAGTACGTCTTCGCGAGAAGCAGCGTCTTCGCGCTCAGTACGGCATCTCCGAGAAGCAGCTTCGTGCTGCTTACGAGAAGGGTACGCACACTGCAGGCCAGACCGGTGACGCAATGCTCACCGATTTGGAAACTCGTCTTGATGCTTTGGTTTTGCGCGCAGGCTTTGCTCGCACCACCGCCCAGGCTCGTCAGTTTGTTGTACATCGTCATATTTTGGTTGATGGCAATCTTGTTGATCGCCCATCTTACCGTGTCAAGCCAGGCCAGACCATTCAGGTTCGTGCCAAGAGCCAGACCATGGTTCCATTCCAGATGGCTGCAGAAGGCGTTCATCGCGACGTTTTGCCAGCAGTTCCTGGTTATCTCGATGTGAATCTTGCCTCTTTGAAGGCTACTTTGACTCGTAAGCCGGAAGTCGATCAGATTCCAGTTGAAGTCAACATTCAGTACGTCGTCGAATACTACGCTCGTTAATTCGCCGATTTAATTCTTAAGGACATACCGCTTGACCCCTGTTGCGCATTCGCGTGGCAGGGGTCAATGCGTTTTATGGAACATTTGCCGGAGTTCCGGCTTTTTTGTTTGCGATTTAATTGCGCGTCATTCAGCCGTGTGGATATTCGTGTGGTAGAGATTTGAGATTTTTCGCACTGAACGAAGGCGGACGTCAGAGCCGAAGGCTGCTGACAAGCCGAGCGAAGAAGAAAAATCGAAAAATCTCTGCGATAAGGCACGGTTATTAAAGATTAAACACGCAGAGTTTGGGGGATTTCTCTACGAGCACTAAAAGAGGACTGAGAAGCTACATTCTTTAAAGATAGGCGAACACACTAAACGCCTTTAGCAGCCAGAGCGCCCGAAGGACGGGACGTGCGAGGAGAGAAATCCCCCGAAACTCGCGCCACATTAAACAAAATCGCAAATTATGAAAACTCTACACTAAATCAGCAAAGAGATCCGCTGTCCATTGTGTAAGTGCGGTCCGCGCAGCAAGCAGCATCGGAATCGTGCGTTACCATTAGCACCGCCGCTCCAAGATTTGCAGCTTCGCGCAACATTTCCATCACTATGCGAGTGTGCTCTGGATCCAAATCGCCAGTAGGCTCGTCCAAAAGCAGAAGCTTCGGATTGTTTATTAGCGCGCGCACAATCATTACGCGACGCATCTCACCTCCGGAAAGTTCCGTTGGATAGCACCACAGCAAATCCTCAATATGAAAGCGTTTACAAAAATCAAGCGCGCGATTTGAGTAGTAATCTTCAACGTTTGCATTTTCGTTTTTTTGCTCGCTACTTTTTTGCTCGCCGCTTTTTTGCTCGCTATCTTTCGTCTGCCCACTTTTCGCAATTTGCACAGGCAAAAGAATGTTGTTATACACAGTAAGATTCGGCAAAAGCGTTTGCGATTGCGTAACAAAACCTATATTTTTAGCGCGCAAGCTAGATACTTGCGCATCGCTAAATTCAGGCGCGGAAATCTCCTCACCTAAAACCACTACGCTTCCGTGAGTTGGCTTAAGTAATCCTGCAATCAAATTTAGTAAAGTAGATTTTCCGTTGCCAGATTTACCAACAATCGCAACAAAATCGCCACTATTTAGCGAAAGACTTACGTTATTTACTGCAGAAAATCTGTGATTTCTACGCGAAAATTCTCTAGTTACGCGCGTAAGTTTCAGCACAGCAAGAGGCGATTTTTCGCTATTCGATACTGCCGTTTCGCTCATATAATCACTCCCCTGCTCGAAGCGTCAAATACGTTTCACGCATAGCAATACGCAAAGTCGTAAGCGCTGAAGCCGCCACAACCACAAGAATCGCAAGCAACACACTAACAGCCATAAGCGCTACTACAGGAAATGCCGTCGCCTCCAAATACGGGAGCTGCAATTGTTGCGCAATAAGCGAACTATACGGGAAAAGTATAAGACTTGCGAGCGCAACTCCAACGACGCCGCCTACTAAACCAAGTATTGCAGACTCTCGCGCAATTATGGAAAGTAACATTTTGCGAGTTACGCCCAATATTCGAAGAGAAGCAAACTCTTTTTTGCGCTCGTTTACAGAAGTTGCAAAAACTGCAAGCAAAACTAGTGCGCCAACAATCCAAAATGCAGCAACTATAAGAGTTAGCGTGCGCGTAAAAACGCCAAGATTAGCTTGAGTAGTCGAGGTAATTCCGCCTGGAAAAACTATGCCAATGCCAGAAAGCCCAGTTGTTTTGCGAATATTTTCCGCTACTTGCTTTGCGCTATATCCTTTGCTTATTTTTACTAAAACTGCCGAAATTGCTTTTTTCGCATACTCTTTCGGTATGGCAGTGTGATGCACTTTCGTTGAATACTCAACTACTTGCGGCACACTTTCGCGGCGCACAAACACTGAATTATCAATGCTTGTGCCGGTTTTTGCAAGCTGAGCTACCACAGGCCATTGGTGCGCAAAAAGCCGAACCGTATGCTTGTAGGAAACTAGCACGTTTGCTCCAGCAATCATTTCGCCTTTTTGCAAAGTCTTTTTATGCTGCGAGTAAATCCAAGGTCCTATAACAAAATCAGAATCTGGATCAAAACCGATTATTTGCAGCTTTTCCGCGCAACATCCTGCAGAAAGAGAAGAAATATACGTTTGCGCGCTCGACTTTTGTACGCCTGGCGAACGCTTAACTAAATCTTCAATATTATTCGTGAAATAGAAAGTGCTTGAACCGCCGTTAGTTAAAAGCGCTTCCGCTTTTGTGTGAGTACCGTTTGGGATAACCATAATATCGGCTCCCATTCGCTCACGCATGCTGTTCAAGCCTTGTGCGAGATTCATAGAAATAAGCGAGCCGCCGAAAAATATGGCAGACAGGCACGCAGCAACCACTATAAGTGCGGCAGTGCGTAACGGTTTGCGTTTAATATTTTCCAGCGGCAGTCGCTTTAGAGTAATAGTGCGCATATTTTTATTCTTTGCGTTTAAATAGCAAATATTATGTGCAAAATGCTTTACTAAGCTTCACTCATTTATTTTGTGCAAGCTTAGTATCCATATAAACTGCTACTGCTGCGAATACCGCTGCAAGCACAGACAGAACAATCAACGTTGGGCGAGTAACAGATGCGCAATGCATCATTGGGCTCTTGCAAACGCCAATAAGGAATGTTGGAACGGAAAGCATAAGCAAAGCGTTCACGAATACAGCAACATTCAAACCGGCGCGAACCTGATCTTTAACGAACAAAGCAATAACGCCAAGAACTGCAATAACTACGCCGATTCCAAGAGCAGCGCGGCCAGTGTAATAGCATGCCATGTGCATTCCGCCTTCCGACTGGCATACTTTGGCGAAGGTTAGCGGCGCAATAGCAATAAGCACGCCAAAAATAATCGCTGGAATTGATGCGAATAATTTATTTTTCATAATTGATACCTCATAGATGTATATGAATTATTTTTTAGTGCGACATTTTCCTTAATGCCACACGCCTTACTGCACTCACTTTCGCAAGTGCCACATCTTCGCTAAAAACTAAGTTTACGATGAAGTGTATAAAAATGAAATGTTACAATTTTTCGATTGGTGCAACTCGAAGCATTAAGCGCTTTACGCCGTCGGAGCCGAAATCGACTGTAATAATTGAATTTCTGCCCTTATCTTGAGTTGCAATAACAGTTCCTAAACCGTAAGTGTCGTGCGTAATTTTGTCTCCAATTTGGAAGTCTTGAATATTTAGATTGTTGTCTTTATCCATTACTCCGGAAGATGAGCCAAGTTTTGTAGCACTTGTTGAAGACGCTGATTTTGTGGCGATTTTGCGCGTTTTTACAGCGCTTGATTTATACGAATTTGATTTGGATGCGTACGATTTAGAGCCGTAAGAAGATCCGTAAGAAGAACTAGAGCCGTAAGAAGATCCGTACGAAGATCCGTAAGATTTAGATCCGTAAGATTTAGAACCGTAAGATTTAGAGCCGTAAGATTTGCTTCTTCCGTAAGATTTTCCGGAACCGTAAGATTTGCCGGAACCGTAAGCGCTGCCGCCGTAAGTTGTTTTTTCGCTAAAAGCATCGCTATAATCGTCATCCCAGCCGCCGAAATCGCTATCGAAATCACCGCCGAAATCACTATCGAAATCTCTACCAAAATCGCCGCCGCGCGCACGCGAAGCACCCCAACTAGTAACATCAGCTTCTTTGCGCTTCCAATCAATCAAATTATCTGGAATCTCATCCAAAAACTGGCTTGGAAGCATATCCTGAGCCTGACCCCACTGCGCACGCACAGCAGCGCGAGTCACATACAAACGCTGCTTAGCACGCGTAATTCCAACGTAAGCAAGCCGGCGCTCCTCGCAAAGCTCGCCATCATCTTCCAAAGCGCGCGCATGCGGAAAAGTACCCTGCTCCATGCCAGTTAAGAACACAACCGGATACTCCAAGCCCTTAGCCGTGTGAAGCGTCATCAACGTAACTTTGCCAGTGTCCTCATTTTCATCCGGCAACTGATCCGAATCCGCCACAAGCGCCGTCGTTTCAAGGAAACCAGCCACGCTAGCATCCGGCGTATTCTGCTCATACTCGGCAGCAACCGACTGCAACTGCGACAAATTATCAACGCGCGAAGCATCCTGCGGATCTTCAGAACGTTGCAAATCTTCCAGCAAACCGCTGTCTTTCAAAATGCTGTCAATAACTTTTGAAGGCTTCGAATCGTTGTCTTGCATGCACGTCATTAAGTTGTGCATAAGATCTCGAAACTCTTTAAGCTTTGAAGCAGTGCGCGTTGGCACGCCGTCAATCGACTCCAAATGCTCCAAAGCTTGCCAGAAACTCACGCCTTGAGTTTGCGCATACAACGTGAGTAAAGCTTCGGCGCGAGGGCCAAGTCCGCGCTTTGGAACGTTCAAAATTCGGCGCATATTCACGTCGTCATCCGGGTTTGCCATAGATTGCAAATACGCGAGCGCATCCTTTACTTCGCGGCGCTCATAAAACTTCGTTCCGCCAACCAACTGGTACGGAAGACCCGCCTTAACAAGCGCATCTTCCAGCGAACGCGACTGCGCATTAGCACGGTACATAATTGCAATATCCGAGTAAGAAACGCCTTCTTCTCCAGAAAGACGCGCTATTTCCTCAGCAATCCAAGCCGCTTCCTGCTGAGCGCTGTCTGCAGCGTAGCCGCAAATTGGATCGCCCTGGCCTAAAGCCGTCCACAATTTTTTAGGTTTTCGACCTTGATTATGCGAAATAACAGCGTTTGCAGCGTCCAAAATTGTTTGCGTAGAGCGATAGTTTTGCTCAAGCATAATGGTTGTTGCGTTTGGAAAATCTTTTTCAAAGTCTTGAATATTGCGAATATCTGCGCCACGGAAAGCGTAAATTGACTGGTCGGAGTCGCCGACGACTGTGATTGATGCAGGCGTGCTATTTTGCTGTGCTGCATTTGCGTTAGATTGCGTTACGTTCGCGCGAGATTGCTTTACATCTACGCCTGCAAGCTCTCGAATAAGCTCGTATTGCGCGTGATTAGTATCCTGATACTCGTCAACCAAAATATAGCGGAACTTGTGTCGATAGTATTTCGCAACTTCCGGAGCTTCTCGCATAAGTTGCACAGTTCGCATAATCAAATCGTCAAAATCAACAGCATTAGCTTGAGCCAATCGATGCTGATATTCCGCATAAATCGTTGCGTATACAGCTTCAGAATTTCCAGCGTGCGCAATTTGCTGCCCCAAAACCCCCGGCTTGTAATCGTTTGCATACATGTCGAGCTGCTCGCGCCAACTAATCAAACTATTCTTGCAATCCGAAATCTTCGCCAAAATATTACGAGGCGTAAAGCGCTTAATATCAACGTTAAGCTCAGTTGCAATAATTTTTACTAAACGCTCGCAATCAGCAGTATCGTAAATAGAAAATCCAGGTTTTAAGCCAATACTTTGACCCGACCTGCGAAGTATTTTCACGCATGCGGAATGGAAAGTCGAAACCCACATTGTATTTGCTTCGCTGCCAATAAGACTTCCCAAACGTTCGCGCATTTCGGCTGCGGCTTTGTTCGTAAAAGTGATTGCTAGAATTTGGCTAAGCCACGCACCTTTTTGGCCTAGAATCCAGGCGATTCTGCGCGTAAGAACTCGCGTTTTGCCGCTGCCTGCGCCTGCTCCAATAAGAAGAGCCGGGCCGTCGTATTGCACTGCTTTAGATTGTTGTGGATTTAAGCCGTCGAGTAGTTTTTGCGCGTCTATTGCGATTCTGGAATGAGAGGAAGGCGAGGAATATGAGTAGTTTTGGGAATATTCTTGAGGGTATTCTTCTTGCGAAGGAGCGTAATCTTCTTGCGCGTAATCTTCTTGTGCAGGAGCAGGTTCTTGCGCGTAATCTTCTTGCGCAAGTGCAGGTTCTTGCGCGTAAGCGTCAGCATATTCGTCATAACCATAGTTAGCGTAATCACTTGCATCCGCAGCATTCGCATAAAAACTATCGTCCGAATCTAGCGAATCCGCAGCATTCTCATAAAAACTATCTTCCGAATCTGCCGAATCAACGGGATTTCCCAATAAATCACTCGCATACCCGTAATCGCTATCTTTTGCACCCATACTTGCACCCATACTTACACTCCATTAATGCTGCAAATCACATACGCATACCTTCAGCAACAAAACGCCCCCACGTTTTAATTGCGCACGTATCTAATCAGGTTTACCACATGCCGCAGTCGTTTTTAGCGTATTGTGTCACACGTTTGGGTATGCTTGAGCGTACTGCAATGTAAGTTACGCAAGAAGGGTCATATCGTGCAAGAGTTGGAAAATCGCATTATAAAAGACGGTATTGTAAAGCCAGGAAACGTGCTAAAAGTAGACGCTTTTTTGAACCATCAATGCGATGTTGCGTTGTTTGACCAAATGGGAGCAGCTTGGGCTGAGCATTTTCGCGACGCAGGTATTAATAAAATTCTTACGATTGAAGCTTCCGGCATTGGCATTGCTTGCGTTGCAGCGCGCCATTTTGGAAATATTCCTGTAGTTTTCGCAAAGAAAGCACAGTCGATTAATCTTGATGGCGACCAGTACGTTTCCACCGTTTTTTCCTTTACAAAGCAGCGCGAGTTTCCGGTAATTGTGTCGCGTAAGTATTTGAGTGCGGAAGATCGCGTGCTTATTTTGGACGATTTTTTGGCTAACGGCAAAGCTTTACACGGTTTGATTGATATTTGCGATCACGCTGGCGCTACAGTTGCCGGCATTGGTATCGCGATTGAAAAGGGATTCCAAGGCGGCGGAGATGAGCTTCGAGAGGCTGGATATGACTTGGATTCGCTTGCTATTGTTGACGCGATGGATCCTAGCGATGGGTCGATTTCGTTCCGTAAGTAACGGCGAGTGAGATAGCTGATTTTCGATATTCTTGAGTATCGTCTATGAGTTTTGATTAATGTTTTCTATAGTCAATCTGATGAGCCTCGAAAGTTTTCAGCATCGCAAGTTCCCGTCCTTCGTCGCTCTATTCTTAAACGTTCTTAACGATACGCTCGCGTTTTATTACGCTCGCTTGCGAAACTCGCGTTGGAAGTCCACTGGACTTCCAACTTTAGCGAGTTTCCGCATTGAAGTGCCTCCGCGCGCTACGCTTTAAGCGCTCCGGCAAGTCAATGCGCAGTCCTCTTTTAGTGCTCGTAGAGAAATTCCCCAAACTCTGCGTGTTTAATCTTTAATAACCTCATTCAATCGCAGAGATTTTTCGATTTTTCTTCTTCGCTTGGCGAATCAGCAGCCTGCGGCTCTGCGCGACGACCTGCTTTCGCGCTTAGAGCGTAGCGCGCGAAAGTAATTCGGAGCGTGAGCTTGCTCAAGTTGAAAGCACGGTGTGCTTTCAACGCAAGCTCAGTAGCGAGCGCGTTCCGCGCGAGCGTGCCGCGTTCAGTGCGAAAAATCTCAAATCTCTACCACACTAGTATTCGTACACTAAAGTCGCGAAACAAAGCTGTGTGTGGGTGTGTGGTATGTGTGCCCGGTGTGGTGTTAGCAGAAGCACAGATGTTAGTGTTCTTTAAGCAACAAGTAATCACTTTTCACAGAATATGCAAACTCACTGAAGTTAGTGCAAATGTGAAGGAAACGAGAAAAATTTTTCGCAAATAGTAATTTTGTCGAAAAATACGATAAAGTAGTCCGGTTGGTATACTGCAATACTGTTGCAATAAACAATTGATTAGGTGGCTAAACATATGACTGAAGTGGTGATTGCGAGCGCTGTACGTACGCCTATTGGCAAATTCGGCGGCAGCTTATCTTCGCTTTCCTCAGTTGATTTGGGAACGATTGCCGCAAAAGCCGCAATCGAACGCGCAGGTCTTAATGCTCAAGACGTAGATCAAGCCATTTTCGGCAACGTTTTGCAAGCAGGCAGCGGCCAGAACGTGGCTCGTCAAATCGCATTGCGCGCAGGCCTCGACACTTCCAGCTGCGCAATGACTATTAACGAAGTATGCGGATCTGGCTTAAAAGCAGTGCGCTTGGCACAATCTGCAATCGTTATGGGAGACGCGCAAGTTGTTGTTGCAGGCGGCACCGAAAGCATGAGCAACGTGCCATTTTACGCAACCAACTCGCGATTTAGCGGACACAAATACGGCGACTTTGCGCTAATTGACGGCTTGCAGCGCGACGGCTTAAACGACGCTTTTACAGGCGACGCAATGGGCGTTACTGCAGAAAACGTAGCCGCAAAATTTGGTATTACTCGTAAATCTCAAGATCTTTTTGCGCTTAAATCTCACCAAAAAGCTATCGCCGCTATTAAACGAGGCGATTTTGACGCTGAAATTGTTCCAGTAACGCTTGAAAACGGAAACGTTATAAGCAAAGACGAGCATCCGCGAGAAGACACGTCTTTGGAACAGCTGTCGAAATTGCGCACGCTTTTTAAAGCGTCTGAAGAATCGGAAGAAAATGCAAACTCGACTTGCGAAAATAGCACCCACGAATCGACTGTAACCGCTGGAAATGCAAGCGGAATTAACGACGGAGCCGCAGCCCTTGTGCTCATGAGCAAAGATTATGCAGAAGCGCACGGAATTAAATATCTTGCGAAAATTGTGGGATTTGCAGAAGGCGGAATCGACCCAGATTTAATGGGTTACGCTCCAAAGCACGTGATGGAACGCATGCTAAACGCAACAGGCAGCAGCGTTGAAAGCATTGATTTGTTTGAGATTAACGAGGCTTTTGCAGCGCAGAGCATCGCGGTTTCTGAGCAACTGCATATTGATGAGTCGAAGCTAAATGTGAGGGGCGGCGCGATTGCGCTCGGTCATCCGCTGGGTGCTAGCGGAGCGAGGATTTTGACGACGCTTATATACGCTTTGCGAGACAGTGATAAGAAAAATGGCGTGGCTGCTCTTTGCGTTGGCGGCGGAATTGGCGTTGCGATGCAGATTGAGTGCGCTGGTAAGTAAGAAGTAAGTAAGTGCGCTGGTACGCGTGTTCATGCGTAAGTAAGTGCGCGCTTATACGCAGGTAAGTAAGTAAATAAATAAGCAAGCAATATACGTAGTCGACACAAATCATGAGGTGATTTCGATGACTGCTTTTCGTGAATTAAGCGTGGAAAATCGCATAAAAACCTTGCAAAACGAGGGCGCGATAGACGAGTCTGACGCAACTTTTTTGCTTAAGCAGCTTGCGGAAAGTTCCGATGCCACAATTCCGGCGGATGTTGCGAATCATATGATTGAGCATCAGATTGGGAAGTACACGCTGCCGGTTGGCGTTGTGCGAGGGCTGATTGTGAACGGCGAGACGCGGGACGTGCTGGTTGCAACCGAGGAGCCGTCCGTGATTGCGGCTGCGTGCAATGGCGCGAGGATTGCGGATGCGGCTGATGATGGAGCTTCGGCAGGTATTGCGGATGTTGCTGATGGTGAATACGGAATTATTGCGCACTCTCCGCAATACGTAACAACCGCGCAAATAGCTTTTGAAGACGCGGACGGGAGCGTGGCGGCGCGTTTGCGTGAGATTGTTGGCGATTGCGAAAAGGTTGAAGAGTTATTGCGCGTTGCAAACGAGTCACACCCATCAATGAGTAAAAGGGGTGGCGGCGCGCGAAAATGCCGCGCTTCAGCTTTGCACGGCTTCGCCAAGCTCGAGATTGACGTAGACACATGCGATGCGATGGGCGCAAACACAGTGAACACTATGGGCGAAGCCGTCAAAGCCCAGCTGGAAAGCTGGCTCGGCGTTGAGGCGCTTGTGGCGATTCTTAACAACACAAGCCGCGTTGCCACCACGGCAGAAGTGCGCATACCGGTTGAAGCGCTCGCATCAAGGCGGCTTGAAGAAGCTGAACGCGAAGGCGAAGGAAAGCGCCTCGCACGCCGAATCGCGGCATTAAGCGCGCTAGCCGCCAGCGACCCGGAACGCGCCGCCACGCACAACAAAGGAATCCTAAACGGCATCGCAGGAGCCGCGCTCGCGTCCGGAAATGATACGCGAGCGCTAGAAGCGGCAGCACACGCGTGGGCTGCGCGCTCCGGTCGCTACCTACCACTGTCAACGTGGAACACCGAAATCTTAAATACCCAAACCATACTCCACGGCCGTATTGAAATTCCGCTACAAATCGGCATTGTTGGCGGCTCAATCTCATCTCTTCCAATGGCAAAACTCGCGCTTAAAATCGGCAAATACAAAAGTGCAAACGACTTTAGAAACACGCTTGCAGCTCTCGGATTAGTGCAAAATCTTGCGGCACTGCGCGCGTTGGCAGGTCCCGGAATTCAGGCAGGTCACATGACATTGCAAGCGTCAAATCTTGCGATTGCAGCAGGCGCAAAAGGCGCAGAAATCCAACAAATCGCGCATAATCTTATTCAACTTAGCGCATCAGAGCGCACTACAGAAAAAGTTGCGCAATTGCTTAAAAAGTTACGTGAATCAAGTAAAAATTGAGGAAAAAATGAATACTCCACCAACCACCGTCGGCATCGACCGCATCTCCTTCGCAACTCCCCACTACTACTTAAATCTCACGAATCTTGCAAACGCGCGCGGAATCGACCCTAATAAATTCACAATCGGCATCGGCCAAAGCGAGCAATCCGTGCCGCCTAATCACCAAGACATCGTCACTCTCTCCGCCGAAGCCGCGCGCCCACTCCTACCCCACATCGATAGCAATCGCCTCAAAATGCTAATCGTCGGCACAGAAAGCGGCGTCGACGCAAGCAAATCAAGCGCGCTATACGTTCAAAATCTGCTAAAACTCACGCAGTGGGTGCGTGCTATTGAAGTAAAAGAGGCTTGCTACGGCGGCACCGCGGCTTTGATGATGGCATGCGACTACGTGCGCGCTCACGCCGAAAAAGATCCGCAAGTGCTCGTTATTGCGGCCGATATTGCGCGATACGGGCTTGCAACTCCTGGCGAAGTAACGCAGGGCGCTGGAGCTGTGGCAATGTTAGTTAGCACGAATCCGCACGTTCTTGAAATTAACGACGATAGCGTCGTAAAATCCGCGGACATTCAGGACTTTTGGCGACCGGTTTACCAGGATACAGCGCTTGCTCGCGGCAAGTTTTCGACTGAGAAGTATATACAGTTTTTCTGCGATGTGTGGAAAGAGTATTGTGCGCAAAACGGTTGCAATTTCAACGATTTTGCAGGATTATGCTTCCATTTGCCGTATACGAAAATGGGTTTGAAGGCACTTAAGGCGGCGATGGATACTTGCGATAATACTTGCGCTGATACTTGCGATAATTCTTGCGATAATAGCAACTTAAGCGAATCGTCACGCAATCGCTTACTTTCGCGCTACGAAACCAGCACGAAGTACAGCCGTCGCATAGGCAACATTTATACGGGATCCTTGTATTTGGGATTATTGTCTTTGCTTGAGCTAGACGAATCTACTCACGAAAATAGTAAGCTTCCTCAACTTAAAAACGGCGATAAAATCGGCTTATTCTCATACGGATCCGGCGCTGTTGGCGAATTTTTCAGCGGCACGCTTGCGCCTGGATTTAAGGATGCGCTTTTTGCTAGGGAACATGCGGATATGCTTGATTCGCGAGTGCGCTTAAGCGTTACTGATTACGAGGCGATGTTTTCTAGCGTTGCGCCTTACGCTCCGGAAGATTTTGTAAGCGACGCATCTCACCGCGATTGCGCGCACTTCTTCCTCGACGGCATCACATCGCAAGAGCGCCACTATTCCGCGCGCTGAAAACCAACACCCCCCCCCCCGGCAAATGTTCCATAAAATGGCTGATACAGCTACAAATGCGAGGCGAGGTGCGCGCATTTGTGTACTTGCACCCAACCCAAGTACACAAACCCGAGGAAGTATGCGCACGTTTGTGGACTTGCACCCAATCCAAGTACACAAACCCGAGGAAGTATGCGCGCATTTGTGTACTTACACCCAACCCAAGTACACAAACCCGAGGAAGTATGCGCGCATTTGTGGACTTGCACTCGAACTAAGTACACAAACCCGAGGAAGTATGCGCACGTTTGTGGACTTGCACCCAACCCAAGTACACAAACCCGAGGAAGTATGCGCACGTTTGTGGACTTGCACCCAACCCAAGTACACAAACCCGAGGAAGTATGCGCGCATTTGTGGACTTGCACCCAACCCAAATACACAAACACGAGGAAAAACTCCCGCAAATGTTCCACAACAACGTCAGAAAGCTCGGCAGAATAAAAAAGCCTAAAGCATTTTTACATGCTTTAGGCTTGGTTAATTCGCGGATGAGGCGAGATTCGAACTCGCGGTAGGTTTCCCTACAACGGTTTTCAAGACCGTCTCCTTAGACCGCTCGGACACCCATCCAGTCTGCGCGCGAAAGCAATCAAATCGCCTTCAACACACAGGGGTTAAGCATATCAGCACGCATAGAACGCAACACACACCACCAACGCAACTCACCAACACACACCACCAACGCAGTACTCACCAACACAACACACCAACACAACAAATAAAAAAAAAACGTGCGTAAGCACAAAACTTACGCACGCAAATACGAACAATCAGTTCAAACCGCGACTCTCACGCTTCCCACTTCGTCGGCTCAATAACTTCCTTGCCGCCCATATAAGCCTGCATAGCCTTTGGAATGTCAATCGAACCATCTTCATGCTGATGATTTTCCAAAATAGCCACAAGCCAGCGAGTAGTAGCCAAAGTGCCGTTCAAAGTGCTCACTGATCGAGTTCCGCCATCTTCCATGCGTTCGCGCACATTCAAGCGGCGAGCCTGATACTCAGTGCAGTTGGAAGTAGAAGTCAACTCACGGTAGCGTCCCTGCGTTGGCACCCAAGCTTCGCAATCGAACTTGCGCGCAGCAGAAGAACCAAGATCGCCCGCAGCAGTATCGATAATGCGGTAAGGCACTTCCACCTTCGCAAGCATTTCCTGCTCCATGCCAAGCAACTTTTGATGCTCAGCGCGCGAATCTTCCTGCTTGCAGTAAACGAACATTTCAACCTTGTCGAACTGATGCACGCGAATAATTCCGGAAGTATCCTTACCAGCAGCACCAGCCTCACGACGGTAGCAGCTAGACCAACCGCAGTAACGCAAAGCGCCGTTGCTTAAGTCAAGAATCTCATCCTCATGCATACCAGCCAAAGCAACTTCGGAAGTACCAACCAAATACTGTTCATCCGGCTCGCGCAAACGGTAAATCTCATCCGCGTGAGAATTCAAGAAGCCCGTGCCACGCATCACTTCTGGGCGCACCAAAGTTGGCGTAATCGCAAGCGTAAAACCGTGCTCTTCTGCCTGATCCACAGCCATAGTCAGCATTGCGATTTGCAAGCGCGCCACGGCACCACGCAAGAAGTAGAAGCGAGAGCCAGCAACCTTCACGCCACGACGCATATCAATGCCAGCAACGCCGGTGCCAAGAGTCAAATGATCCTTTGGCTCAAAACCTTCAGCTGCAAAATCGCGCGGAGTTCCAACTTTCTTAACGACCACGTAGTCATCTTCGCCGCCTTCTGGAGCCTCATCTTCAACGATGTTGGAAAGCTTCCACATTGCGGTTGTGTAGTCGGCAGTAGCTTTTTCGGATTCGGCTTTGTACTCAGCCACCTTCGAAGCCAATTCCTTAGTTTCTGCAATAAGCGCAGCTTTTTCTTCTGCAGGCGCGGTTGCAACCTTCTTGCCAATCGCCTTCTGCTCAGCGCGAGCGGCCTCAAAAGCCTTAAGCGCATCACGGCGCAAATCATCATTGCGCAAAACTTCATCGACGAGCTCAACGGACTCGCCACGCTTACGCTGCGATTCCTTAACTACGTCGGCATGTTCACGAATAAATTGAATATCAAGCATGCAACCTAGCCTAGTGCCGCAAGGCGACAGATAGCACCTACGCACGCACGCCAAATTATGCACGCCAAAACATATAATAGACAAACTACGCACAATAAGGGGGATGATATGCCAGCAATACATGCGAATACACAAAATTTTGAGCGAATTGCTTCAACTAATGAGATTGTTGTTGTTGATTTTTGGGCGACTTGGTGCGGTCCGTGCCGCGCGTTCGGCCCTATTTTTGAGCAAGTAAGCGAAAAATATCCTGACATTCCTTTCGTTAAGGTTGATGTTGACGAAAGCTCCGATATTGCTGAAGCTGCTCAAATTCGCGCAGTTCCAACGGTTATGATTATTAAGCGCGGCGAGGTTATTTATCGTCAAGCAGGTTCGCTACTTGCGGCAGATTTGGAAGATTTGATTAAGCAAGCACAAAATTTTGAGCATAAAAGCGAAGAAGATAAAGGCGAAGATAATAATAACGAATCAAGCCAAGAATAATACCAAGGACCAGACCAAGAGGTATAATTCTGCACGGATGTTTTTACGCGCAAATTATTTTTACAATTTGTACTTTTAAGCAGACTTACAAAAGTAAGTAGGTTTAGTAAGTAGTTGCGTAATTAAGTAGTTGCGTAATTGCAAATAAGGAGGGATATGGCCAGTCACCGTAAGCATACTGTTACGCTTAGTTCGCTGAGTTTGCGTCAATGGGCTAAGTTTGGTGCGATTGTTGCAGGTTTTGTTGCTTTGGTGACGCTTGGTTTTGCCTCGCGCGGTTTTTATACTTCAACTCAAGGCCACGCAGCTCCTGTTACTTCCTATTCTGCAACTGATAGCACGCAAGTTTCTCGTGGCGCATCTCGAGACGCACTAACTAAAGGCAATACTTCGTACGTAAACGTTATTATCAACGGACATCACCGCACTATTTTGGGAACTCATTTTACCGACGTAAAGTCTGTTCTTGAAGCTGGAGATATCACTCTTGAGCCACACGATGTTGTTACGCCTTCTTTAACTACTAAAGTTGACGAATCAACTGTTATTACTATTAATCGTGCTGGCGCAAAGTTAGAAACTTCCGACGACCCTATTGCTTTTAACGTTGTGAAAAAAGAGACTGCCGCACTTCCAAAAGGTACCGAAAAGGTGCAAAGTGAAGGCGCTGAAGGCGTTATGGAAACAGCAAAAATAGTTACGCGCACTAATGGCAAAGTTGTTTCTTCAAACATTTTTGCTTCTTACGTAAAGCAGGCTCCTAAAGATAAGGTTATTCTTGTTGGCACGGGCGGCTCTTCCGCAGGACTTGGTTTTGCAGCTTCGATTGGAACCACGGTTCCAGCTGGCGAAATGCAACAGTGGGCTCACGATTGGCTGATTTCCAACGGATATAGCGAGGCTGATTTTACAGCCACAGTGTTTATTATTTCTCGCGAATCCGGCTGGCGCGTAAATGCTATGAATCCTTCTGGCGCTTACGGTTTGCCTCAGGCATTGCCTGGACGCAAGATGTCTTCTGCTGGCGCTGATTGGGCTACTAACTATCAGACTCAGCTTCGTTGGTTCTGGAATTATTGCAACGGCCGTTACGGATCAATCCAGGGCGCTTACAATTATTGGCAATCCCACCACAATTACTAAATATTTGCGTAAAATATTTGCCTAATATATTTGCCTAATATATTTGCGTAAGTATTTGTAGCAGTACAATATTTGTGCAGTATTTGCAATCTAAGCAAGTAATTGTAGCAGTATTTACGCATGCTATTGCTCGCAATGCAGTAGCTAGACTAATTACAAAAAATTTGGCGAATACACGAATTTAAATATACGAATTTAGCTAGCAATTAGCGCTTAATGCTATTTTCAAAGGATGTTATTTTGGCACACTCAAAATGGCTTTTCAACACAAGCCGTAATCTCAGTCATGCTTTGACTGGCGATGAAGCGTACTTCAATAATCGCCTTACGCGTCCTGCATTAATTTCGCTCGCAATTCTTACGTTTATTACGTTTATTGGAAATTTTGCGCAGTTACAACTTACGGCAGCTCTTCCAACAATTGTTCAAGAATTTGGCATAAGCGTTACTACAGGCCAGTGGCTTACGTCTATTTTTCAGCTGATTATGGCAATTATGGTGCCTCTTACAGCGTTTTTAACTCGCCGCTTTTCCACTCGCCAAATCGTTATTACTTCTATGCTACTTTTCACAGTAGGCTCAGTTTTTGCGTGGTTAAGTAACGATTTTATTATGGCTCTTGTGGGCCGCACTCTTGAAGCAATTGGCACTGGAGTTATGTGGCCCGTTTTGCAAATAACAGTTTTCTCCGTATTCCCTGTTACGCGCCGCGGTATGGCAATGGGCAGCGTTGGCATGGCTATGAGCATTGCTCCAGCGATTGGGCCTACTATTGGCGGCTTGCAAACAGATATTAACGGCTGGCGATCAATCTTCTTCTCTCTGACTGTTATTGGCATAATTTCCGTGATTTTGTCGACTCTTTTCCTTCATAATTTTGGCGAGAATGATCCTAACGCGCACGCTGACTTCTTCTCAGTTGGTCTGTCGATTATTGGTTTTGGCGGACTTATGTTTGGTTTTACCAATATTGAAGGTTGCGGAATTTCTAGTCCGCTTTCTTGGGTTCCTATGGTTTTAGGAGCGCTAGGAATTGCTTGGTTTGTGCTTCGTCAGCTTCGAGCCGAAAAGCGCGGTCACACTCCGCTTCTTGGAATTGGCGTGCTTAAAAACAGGCATTTTATGGTTGGCACTATTTGCGCGTGCTTAACTTTCTTTGCGTTTAGCTCAATAATGGTTTTAATTCCGCTTTATATTCAGTCTGACCGCGGTTTTTCTGCAACTATGAGCGGTTTGATTCTGCTTCCAGGCGCTTTTGGAATGGCGATTTCGCAATATTTTGGCGGCCGTATGCTGGATCGTTTTGGAGTTAGACCGGTTGCAATGGCAGGCTCGATTATTTTGCTTTTTGGCACTGTGATGATGAGCCTTATTGACATGAATACGTGGATTTGGTGGATTTCTATTTGGCAATTCACTCGCCAAATTGGCATGGGCTTCTTGCTTATGCCTGTTACAACTTGGTCGCTTAATTGCTTGAAACCCGAAGAGCTTGGCGACGGCTCCGCTGTAACTAATACTATGAGGCAGCTTTGGGGCGCAATCGGCGCTCCTGTGCTGGTAGTTACAATGACAGTTCTAACTGAGTGGCATCGTTCTGTTACCGGCACAGGCCATGCTGCTGACGTTGCTGCAAGCATTTTTGGCGTGCAATGGACGCTTCGTATTAGCGCTATTATTACGGCTATTATGGCTTTGTTGGTTATTTTTGGCGTTAAGGGAGAAGGCGCAGGTTCGGCGCATAATCTTGCGCGTAGAGCTATTGATCGCATGCGCGTAATGCATATTCCGCACTCAACAGAGCATCAAGACGTAATGCACGATCACACGCATAATCACTACTAAATCGCACGCATTCGTTTTTTTATGGAACATTTGCCGGAGTTTTACCTCGTGTTTGTGTACTTGAGTTGGGTGTAAGTCCACAAACACGCGCACACCTCATCACGTTTGTGTACTTAAGACAGCCGCAAGTCCACAAACACGCGCACACCTCATCACGTTTGTAGCTGGATTGGCTGGTTTTTGGAACATTTGCCTGAATTTTACTTTGGTAGCTTTTGCGCATGGCAGTTATGCAATATTCCTGCCATACTTTCTTTTTCTTCGCGTGTCACGCTAAGACCGTACTTATATTTAACAGCAATTTGACGCGCTACGTAATCGCATCTAAATGACTTATTTGAAGGCAGCCAATAAGCCGCGGAAGCAGAACCTTTTTCTTGATTCGCTTTGCCTTGTACAGCTAATAAATTAAGCATATCGTTACCAAACTTTAAGCGTTTGGCAGTATTCCACTTCCACGCTCCAGACTCCCATGCATTCTGTAGCGCAACAACATGATCTATTTGCACTAAAGCACTTGTTTTGCGCCCACGCACGAAATGAATATTTAGCCCAGTGTACGGATCGTGAAGTAGTCCTGATCTAACTTTGCAAGATCCTGCATATTTGTATCGCACATTTTGCAAATCGCGCGACAAAACGTCTTCTCTCACATCGCAACCATTGCCATCGTTATCCGTTGTTCTGTACCCAAATACTTGACGTTCATAGCCACTGCGATAAGGTTTCGCCACGCGAAGCCTTTTTAGCGCTTCAGCTGCTTGCCCACTTGCTTCATATTCGCCAGTAATTTTGCCTACTGTGTGGTCAATTTTTGGCAATACTAAACCAATAACAACACCGCATAGCACAGCAAGAAGTAGAAGCCACAGTAAAGCATTAAAACGCGAATCATGCGAATTTTTATTACGCATATTCACTCCCCCAACCTAGAATGCATATACACTTTTACTTTTATTGCAACACAAGCTAATTACTTACAAGTACTTATTTTCTTATTCTCTTATTTTCTTATTTTGACTATAGAAGGTATGCGTTGCAAAACCACATCAACTATCTGCTGAAGCATAATTACTAGCAAAACCATTGCCATAACAGCGTATACGGTGCTCCAAGCTGGAATATTTGCCGGAACTGGGTGAATTGTATTAGACACCACAAGCGCAGCAGTAGCAATACTCGCTAATGAAAGCGACAGCACGAACGCAGAAATTGACGCAATTTTACGCTCTAAGCGCATATTTTGTTGCGAAACTTTGCGCATTGACGCAACCATATGATTAACGCAATGCTCACCTTGCCTAAAAGCAAGCACTTCATCAATGCCAAGCTCAATATCACTTACTTCACACTCAACTTCATGTTGCTCTAAGCGCACTTTGTTTACAATATGCTTCGATCTTATAATCAAATATCTTGGCACAACGAACATAATAAGAATGCAAGCTACAATCGCCACATACGACAAATTCGCATCAAAATAGTAAAGCACAACCATAAGCGGCACAACAGCACAAACCATGCCCACATTCATGCTTAAATGAGCCTTATGCCATTTATCGTGATGCATATCTACGCCAGCAAACGACACAACTAAAGTAAGCGCACGAACAACCATACAGCACACAGCAGCAAGCACACATTGTTGCATTACAAAACCAAATATTGGTCGCCCTGCTACAGCAAACATTGCAGCAACAATCGCTACAGGAATAAATACTGCAGAAGCAAGATTTAACGCTGTGCTAAGCATAGAAATAATTGCAAAAAGCGCGCGCTTCCACTTTGAAACAGAACGCGCTTTCGACGCATAATTCGACACAGAAGAAATACCTTCAGACGCAATATTTACAAGAGAAGATTTAGAATCATTCTTTTTAGAATCAGAAGATTTGATATTTGCGATATTTTTATTTGTGATATTTTTATTTGCGCTGCTTTCGCTATTCTCTTTATTTTCGCTATTTTGTTGCGATTTAGATTTTGCAATATGACGATACGTTTCTACAGTAACTTTTGAATCTGTTGAAGATACGCCAGCATCTTTAGGCATAAGAACAATTACGTTTGCAAGAGTAGTCGATACGCGTCGCAATATTTTAATAATTGTTTCAGCTTCTGCATTACTCATAGATTGCGCAGAATAATCAAAAATATAAACAGGCGTATGACGAAGCAAAGCGCGCGCAAGAATAATTCGACGCATAATATCTTCAGGATTATACGTTGAGTCAGAATTATTAAATAAGCGATCTATTGGCATATCCAAGCCGTCATAATCTGCATAAACAACGCCATCTACTCGAACTGCGCGCAATGCGTCCCACATTGCAGTAGTTGTGGCAGTTGGAGCTGCTAAAAGTAAGTTTTCTCGCAAAGTCGTGGCAAATAAGTGACTTCTTTCGCTTACTACAGTTACAATATCTGCTAAAGCTCCAGGAGTTGCATCGTTAAGCGGCAAATATGAAGCATTCTCATTAGCGCCGAAAGCATCTGAGACTACGAATGGAGAAATATCATCTTCGCTAACTTCGTAACGGTCGCTGTAAGAAAGTAATACATCCGCAGATTTATTAAAACCAGCGCCGGAAAGTATGCCTTCTCGCATAGCAGCATGGTATTTGCTTGGAACGATTTGTAAATCTCCAGAACGAGCAACTATTGATAAGCGCTCAACTTCATTAGCGTTTTGGCTACTATTATGCGCATTATCGTTTTTAATATCGCAACGCATACGCAAAGCAACATTCGTAACACCATCTGGCAAAGATAATGTTGAACCGTCATCGCTAAATGCTATTGGCGCAGAAGAATCATTCACCATCTTAAGCAAAGATTCAACATGGCTCATGCCATGAACAGCGTTTTTAACAACGTGCATGTATTTACTAACGCTTCGCAAAGGCTGCACGCTAAGCATTAATAAAGGCATAGTAAGCAATGCTGCAGCAAGTCCAACTCCCTTAACTGAAGACAGCCAAACAGTTGCAACAATAGCAATTCCAGTAATAACGTATGCACATAATATGCTTAAGCATCTTAAAGCTTTAGATCCTAAAATTAAAACCAAAAGCAAGGAAGCAATATTAAATATTGCACTTAACGCGCAAATTCCAGCAATAGCCGGGTTAACTGTAAATAATGCTGCAGAAATAACTATTGGAACTGGAATAGCAGCTAAAATTTGCGGCACAAGAACCGCAATAAAACGCTGAAGAGCAGCAATATCATCATTTACGGATAGCGATGCAAAATCTTTAGCGTCTTCAATATCTGCAGAGCGCAAAGACAACATTGCGTGCAACATTTTAGGGCGCAAACGCATAGCAACTCGAGATTCAATATCGGTTGCCATTGTGCAAGAGCCATGAAAAGCAGCATATTTGAACAAAATAATAGCCGCAATAGCAATAATATAAGACGTTAACTCAATAGAACTCATTAAAGAAGTTCCAACTGAGCGCACCGGCCTAAGAACAGGAGAAAGCATGCCAACGCACACGTACACAAAAGCGATATTCATAAGATAAGAAATCGCGAGGCACGTCGACCTTAAAGCAACCAAATGCTTAATGCCTGGCACGAACGCAAAACAGCGATTTATCATCTCCTGATTCCTTTTCTTTATCTAAAAAATCCTCTAAATTTTCCAAAAAATAAAGTGTCCCAACTGCTTTCAAGATTACGCTGTGCACACACCATCAACACGCCGGCAACCGCGTAATTATGCTGATTTTAAGCCATTTTTGCAACTCTAACTAGCAAAGATTTAAAGATGTTTCACAAGTGTTTAGCAAAGCGTTACACAATTGTTTTACAAAGTGTTTCACAAGTGTTTCACGCAAACTATAATTTTGCAATTTAGCACTTTATTCGTCACTTTATTTAGCACTTTATTTAGCACTTTATTCGTCGCTTTTGCAAACGAAATTTATCTCAAAACACTAGCAAGAGAAGAACGCAATTTTACGCTTGCAGGTATTTGCCCAACGCCATGAGCCATATCTGTAAACGCAGGCTCAGGACCATGATGAATCAAACGCAACGCTTCCCTAACAGCCAACGAACCCAATTGCTGAGTATCAAGACTTACGGTTGTTAAAGGTGGGAAGAAATCGCTTATTGCAGGAATATCACCAAAACCAACAACGCTAATATCACTAGGAATTTTCAAACCATGCTCATACAGCGAGCGCACAACTCCAACCGCTTGCTCATCGCTTGAAGTAACAACAACGCTTGGTAGCGAAGTTCCGTCAATACCAAATTTTTCCAGCATATGATTCATTCGCGCGTAACTTTCTGAAGATTTCCACGAAGAGCATTGAATAATATGCGAATGAATGCCTTGTGAAGCAGAAAGCGACCTCCACGCAATTAAACGCGTAGAAGATCCTCTCCACTTAGAAGGACCTGCAAAATAAATAGCATTTTTATGACCATAATGCGCAATAAGAGACACAATATCGCTCATTGCGCGCCAATGGTTCGTGCCAATTATTGAATAATTAATATTATTGTGACGGCGCAAAATATTCATGCCTTCATGCGCGCTTATAGCTCCGTGAGTAGATGTAATACATACGCAAGGCTTAATAATTCGTGATTTGCATAGTGACGTAAATATTGCGTCGGTTGGTGCGTCGACTATAAGAGCATCTACATTTTGTTCTTCAAAGTTTTCGCATAAGTCTTGAATATCGCTTTGCTCGCATAATGTTTCGTTCACCATGCTTACGGAAAGAAATAATCCGCGCGCTTTTGCTTGAGCCTCAATTGGGGGAATAATATTGTAGGACGAGCTGGATGTTGCGCCTACAATAAGGCCTAATGTGCGAGATTGATGCGTTGCTAGCGAGCGCGCAGAATTGCTTGGGTGATAATCTAATTGCTCAATTACTTTTAAAACTCGCATGCGAGTATTTGCAGAAACATCCGGAGAATTGTTAATAACGCGAGAAACAGTTTGATGACTTACGTTAGCTGCACGCGCAACGTCGAGCATTGACGCGCGTTTTGCTTCGTTTTTTGTCATACTTAAACCTCGATTACAAATTCCATGAAAGTCTGTGCAAATCGCTAGGACCTACTTCTTTTATTGCGTTACGATGCGCAAGAGAACCGTAACCTTTATTGCTAGCCCAATCGTAAGCTAAATACTGCGGTTTTTTAGCCAAAGATACCATAAGATTATCTCTTGTAACTTTTGCTAAAACTGCAGCTGCAGCAACGCTAGCACACTGCCGATCTGCTTTTACTAAAGTGTGTACGTTTACAGGAATCGGCACGGATGGTGCGTCAAAAGTATTCGCAACTTTATCAATATAATCGCAAGGACCATCTAATATTGCCGCAATTTTAGTAACTTTCGCGCTTTTCTCACTTTTTTGTAATTGCATTTTAAGAATATCATTTTCTACTTTTGCAATTGCTTTTAATGCAGCTACCCCTAGCGCGTAGCTTATGCCCCACTCGTCAATTTCTTTATTCGTGCATGATCCAATAGCCCAAAAAGTACACCACTTTTGCAAAGGCTCATACAGCGCTTCACGCTTATGCTCAGTAAGTAATTTAGAATCAGCTAAGCCTTCCGGAATATTTTGCGCTTCTACTTGAGATTTACCAACAACAGCAGCACCAACCATTACTGGACCTGCTAAAGAGCCACGACCAACTTCATCTAATCCAATAACCCAATCGTAGCCTTCAGAAAGTAAAGATTGTTCATGCGTTAAAGATGGAATTAACGGTATAGTAAGCAATTTTGTTTGCATAATTTTTTTTAATAGCTTACTTCACGTAATTATCTGGTACGCTATCAAAAGCGTCGTGATGATCTTCCAAAAAGCCGATTCTATTTAGTGGCCACGTGCGGAATACAGCAACGCCTTCAATTTTAGAAATTGGCACCAAACCATCGTCACCGTCGTTGCGATGATAGCGAGAATCCGCAGAATTAGCGCGATTGTCGCCTAATACAAAAACATGATCCGGCTTAACTTTTACTTTAAACGCAAAAGCGCTAGGATCCACGCCAGGACGAATATAAGCAGATTCGTGCACTGTTACGCCATTAACAGTAATCGGCTCGCCTGCGCCTTTGCACTCTACAACATCACCAGGTAAGCCAATAAGACGCTTAATTAAATCATTGCCAACAACACCGTTAGCACCACGCTCACCGCTTAACCAATGCGCAGGATCTTCAAAAACAACAATATCTCCGCGCTGAAGAGAAAATATACGCGGAGTAAGCTTCGACGTAATCACATAATCGCCAATGTGAATAGTGTCTAGCATAGATCCGGAAGGAATAGTATAAGCACCAAGCAAAAATAGTCGAACAAGTATTACTGTAAAAACTGGAATACCAAACCAAGTTATTACATCTCGTAACGAAAAACGGTCGTTACCATTATGACGAGCGTGTGCAAAATGCTTGTTTTTGCCGGATTTTTTTCTAGACATGCGAGAGCCGGAAGGAACATAGCCTTCCGGCTCAGGCGGAACCGGTGAAGGATCAAGGCCATGACCCGCTACAGCAACGATATGCGTATCGCTAATTTGCGTGCCATCAGCCATAATATGTAATCCTTCACAATGGTTCTAATAATTTACTTAGCAGAGTTATCGCGACGCTCAGCAATACGAGCTGCCTTGCCGCGCAAAGCGCGCAAGTAGTAAAGCTTAGCACGACGAACACGACCACTACGAACCAGCTTAATGGAGTCAATAGCTGGAGAATGAAGTGGGAAACGACGCTCAACACCAGTGCCGAAGCTCACCTTACGAACAACGAAAGTTTCACGAACGCCAGCACCCTTACGAGCAATCACCACGCCGGTGAAGGTCTGAATACGAGTGTTGTTACCTTCCTGAATCTTAACGTTGACATCAACGGTGTCGCCAGGACGGAAAGCTGGGATTTCCTCAGCTGCCTTAAGATGCTTAGCATCAAATGCTTCTACAGCATTTACCATAATATTCCTCCATCGCCGCCGCATATCGACGTACAGTTAGCTAGAAAAAAGTTACTCTAGCGTAATCTTTCCCAAAAAGTTCGCTTTTTGGGGGCTTTCGATCCGTGCAATCTTAAATAAGAAGCTACTAGACCTAAAGATAAAAGAACTATGCGGCATCCTTTTATCGAAAGCATACGAATATCAAATTTATGCACAATAATGGACATTCGTTGTACATTATTTCTAGCGAATTTTCGCGATAGTTTTCGCAAATTTCCGCTAGTTTTTACTAGATTTCGCTAGTTTTAGCGCAAAACACCATCCAAAGGAGCAGTTTCAACAGTACGCGTAAGCTCATCGTCATCTGCATCGTAATCAAACAACTCACCGTAACGCCCCCAGCTAATCGCAATATCAAACTGCTGACGTGCCAACGCATCCGTATGCTTACTGCGAAGCAAATCCAAAATCAACTCTCCGCGAAGCTTTCCGTTACGATTACGGCTCAAAGCTTGATCAATTGCGTGAACAAGAGGCGCATGCTCAATAGCAAGCCTTGCAAAAACTTGCTTACTGTGCAAAATGTCGGCGTTATGCCATTCTTCTCCAGCTGGAGTAATAGTAATATGGCCGTTTTCTGCTGTAAGAAGATTAAGCATTGTGCCAGCATCAACAAGTGGGAACAAGTCATCAATTTCAAACGACAAGTCAGCAGCCAAATCAGCCAAATCAATACCATCCGGATTTTCCGAAATCACGTCAAGCAAACCTGCCATACCACCTGGAGTTGCGTTTGGAAGCAAACGAACAGCCACAGGTTCTGCTTTCGCTTCCCCAGATTCTGCCTCATCTTCGCTTTGCTTGTCTTCGTCTTCATCGTCATGGTGACGCTGAATAAGCATATCCGCAATTGCTGCAGCTTCAGTATCTTCAGCATCCTCAGTATCTGCAGCTTGAGTTTGATTTTGCAAATCTTCAGATTCAGAATTATCCTTCTCGGACACACTTTCTGGAGCAGAACCTGTAAGAATTGCGTACAAGTTATCAACCATCGCCTCAAATTCAGCACTATGCTTATCTCGAGGGCGAGGCAAATCAACCTGAACGTCTGCAATTAAGTGACCAGGGTGAGATCCAAGAACCACAACGCGATCAGCCATTTGCACAGCTTCTTCAATATTGTGCGTCACAATAAGAACCGACTTAATATCGCGCTCATCGCTTGACCACAACTTAAGAACTTCTTGACGCAAGTTTTCAGCAGTAAGAACATCAAGAGCAGAGAAAGGCTCATCCATAAAAAGCGCATCCGGGCGAAGCACAAGTGCGCGCGCAATACCAACGCGCTGACGCATGCCACCAGAAAGCTCCTTTGGGTAAGCAGTTTCAAAGCCGTCCAAACCGATTGCGTCAATTGCAGCTAACGCAAGCTCAGTGCGCTTTTCTTTGCTAACTCCGCGAGCGCGCAAACCAAGCTCCACATTGTCTTGAACTGTAAGCCATGGCATAAGTGCGAAGGTTTGAAATACTATTGCAACACCTGGGTTCGGTCCAGTAAGCTCGCGTCCGCGATACGTTACAGTGCCTTCTGTTGGTTGCACAAGACCTGCCAGAGTGCGAAGGAAGGTTGATTTTCCAGCACCGGAGCGTCCTAGAATTGCCACGATTTCGCCTTCGCGAAGAGTGAAGGAAATATCGTGCAACACGTGCTGAGTAGTGCCACTATCGGAAGTAAAGCTTTGGCTTATGTGCTTTGCGTCGATAATATCGCTTGTGATTGAAACTGGCGCTTTCTGTGAATTATTTGCGCCCAAAACGCTGTTCATTGCGCTGTTCATCGTAGTCATAATTTTTCCGTTCTACTAATTTAGCTAAATAAGTCTTTTAAAAATTTTTTAACCTAAAACGTATCTTTTTTCGGAAATACGTTGCAAAGGTGCCCAGAACAGTCGATTGCTTAACACAACTATTAAGCTCATAACTGTTACTCCAACAAGCGTTTTCACAGAATTTCCCTCAGTAGTTGCGGCTGTAATATACGCACCCAAGCCCTGAGTTGACATGTGATTTTTGCCATATTCCACAATTTCCGACACAATCGAAGCATTCCAAGCGCCGCCAGCAGCAGTAAGACCACCAGTGCACCAAGATCCAAAAATAGAAGGCAAAATCAAAGTCTTCCAACGCAACACACGATTTAGACGGAAGCTACGAGACATTTCTCGCAAATCATCCGGAATAGCGCTAGCTCCAGCAATAACGTTGAAAAGAATGTACCATTGAGTGCCAAGTGCCATCAAAATAATACTTCCCCAACCAAGGTCAATATGCCAAGCCATAAACCACATCATTGCAAACGGGAATATGAAGTTTGCTGGGAAGCTCGCAAGTATTTGCACAATCGGCTGCATTATGCGAGAAATCTTAGGATTCATGCCAATATACACGCCTACTGGCACCCAAATAATAGAGCTTACAAGAATAAGCACAGCAACTCGAATAAACGTTAACGCACCCAACGCTCCAGCAGTAGCAAACTCTTGCAAACCGGTTCTAGTTGCCACAAAGTAAAGCATTTGAGCAGCGCAAGCCACTATTAAAACAATCATAACGATGTTAAATACTAAATCGCCAAGCTTGCGCTGAGCCGCCTTACGAGGCCACCTAGCACCAGTGCGTCCAAACGGGCGAGTAACAAGCTCCAACCATTCGCGAATCGGAGAAAACAGCTTACTAATAACCTCATCTGCGTGAGAATGACGAATCAAAGTCAAAATAGCACTGTGACGCTCTTCATCCGACGCACTTTGCGTAATGCGGAAACGCTCAGCCCAAGCCGTAAGCGGCTTCCAAAGGAAGAAATCTATTGCAAGAACAACAACAACCATTGAAGCAATAGCCCACCAAATATTCCCAAGCTTGTTTTCCGCGGCGGATTGTGCCACAAAACTACCAACTCCTGGAAGAGCATAAGTGTGATTGTTTACGGAAATCATTTCGGATGCTGTAAGGAAGAACCAACCGCCGCCAACAGACATCATGCAATTCCAAAGAAGCGGAATCATTGAGTTCGGCATATCCAGCACCCAGAATCGCTGCCAATGCGTAAGTTGCAAGCTACGAACCGCTTCATCCAATTCCTTCGGCTCACTTAGCAACGAACGATGGAACGAGAAAGTCATATTCCACGCTTGGCTTGTAAAAATAGCGAAAATCGACGCTGCTTCAACGCCGAGCATAGAGCCCGGGAAAAGCACAAGCCAAATAGTAACCGTAGCCGAAAGAAAACCTAGAATTGGCACGGATTGCAAAATATCCAAAAGTGGAATAAGTACCTTTCCAAGACGACGACTGCGCGCTGCAAGAGAGCCGTAAATAATCGTAAAAATAAGCGATGCTATAAGAGCTAGCATCATGCGAAATACGGATCTAAGCGTGTAGTAAGGAAGATTAATAACGTCGGTTGAAACTTTAGAAGGAATGCCGCTTGGGCCAATTGGCTGGTTTATGCGCTGAATAAGAAAAGCTGTTATGCCAAAAACAGCAATAATACCAACGCAAACAATAATGTCTGACCAGAAGCGAGTGTTCTCGTCGACCTGAGCGCCTGCGCCTTCTTTGCGCGAAGTTGTGAATACGGTCATAATAAGTCCTCGAATAGGCAATAAATTGGTTCGCCTTAGGCTATTTTTTATTTATTAGTTCTGTTTATTTATTTTATTTATTAGTTATTACGCAAATATTTATTATCTATTAGATTCCTATGCGGATTTATTTAGATTTTTGTGAATTCTTGCGTAACTTTCCTCACGTAACTTTCCTCGCGTAGCCGTATCACCATTGATTACGTTACAGGCGCAAATAACCAGAACTCACGTTTTTAACTTCTAAAGTTATTTCGCAAGCTATTTCGTAAGTTATTTATTTCGCAAGTTTTATAACCTAAATTCGGTGATTGCCGGCTTCATATATTCAGGAGGAACGTCCGAACTACTACTGCTAGTGTCGGAGCCTTCATCAGTACGAGTACTAGAATTATGGCTTTTACTGTCATGTTTCATGGCGAATCACCTCCTTAAGTTCGTGCCAATTATAAAATATCGCAGATACTGTGTCAAGATACAAAAGCGAGGCGAGGTGCGCGCGTTTGTGTACTTACACACCACCCAAGTACACAAACACGAGGAACTATGCGCGCATTTGTGTACTTACACACCACCGCAACGCTCGCGCTATAAGCGCTCGCTGTACTGCGCTCAGGCAGGTCGTCGCGCACAAACAAAAAGCCTCTTGACGAATCAACGCCAAGAGGCTATAAATTAGCAACCGCTAAATAAAGCTATTTGCAATTACTTGCGATGTGCGCGGTAGAAGCGAATCAAGCTCTTGGTAGAAGCATCCTGAGCTGCCAAAGCTTCATCATCCTTAGAGATTGCAGGAGTAATCTGCTTTGCAAGCTGCTTGCCAAGCTCCACACCCCACTGATCGTAGGAATCCAAGCCCCACACAGTACCTTCAACGAAAGTAATGTGCTCGTAGAGAGCAATAAGCTCGCCCAAGCTGAATGGAGTCAAAGCATCACCAAAGATGGAAGTGGTTGGACGGTTGCCGCTAAATACGCGAGCTGGAACAATCTCTTCTGGAGTACCTTCAGCGCGAACTTCGTCTGCAGTCTTACCGAAAGCAAGAGCCTTGGTCTGTGCAAGATAGTTGCCCAAGAAGAGCTCGTGCACGTCCTGATCGCCATCCTTCGTAGGATTTGGCGTGTTCACGAAAGCAATGAAATCAGCTGGAATAAGCTGAGTGCCCTGGTGAATCAACTGGTAGAAAGCGTGCTGGCCGTTGGTGCCTGGCTCGCCCCAGAAGATTTCGCCGGTTTCGCTGGTTACAGGAGTGCCGTCCCAGCGCACAGACTTACCGTTGGATTCCATGGTGAGCTGCTGCAAATAAGCTGGGAAGCGGTGCAAGTACTGGTCGTATGGAAGCACAGCGTGGGAAGCAACCTTGTAGAAGTTGCGGTACCAAACGTTGAGCATACCAAGAAGAACCACAACATTCTTCTCGAATGGTGTTTCAGCGAAGTAAGTGTCGATTGCATGGAAGCCGTGCAAGAACTCTTCGAAACGCTCAGGTCCAAGAACCACAGCCAAAGAAGTACCAACAGCGGAATCCACAGAGTAGCGGCCGCCAACCCAGTTCCAGAAGCCAAAGGCGTTGGTTGGGTTAATGCCGAACTCTTCAACCTTCTCGAGGTTGGTGGAAACAGCCACGAAGTGCTTAGCAACAGCTTCAGCCTTCTTTGCGTCGGAGCCGTCAATAGCACCGGACTCTTGAAGCTTGTTAAGCAACCAAGTACGAGCGGTACGAGCGTTGGTCAAAGTCTCCAAAGTGGTGAAAGTCTTGGAAACAATAATGAACAAAGTGGTTTCTGGATCCAAATCCTTGGTCTTTTCGGCCATATCGTTTGGATCAATGTTAGAAACGTAGCGAGCGCTAATACCAGCGTCGGCGTATGGCTTCAAAGCTTCGTAAACCATAACCGGACCCAAGTCGGAACCGCCGATACCAATGTTAACAACAGTCTTAATGGTCTTGCCAGTAACGCCCTTCCATTCGCCGGAGCGAACCTTGTTGGCGAAATCGTAAATGCGGCCTAATACTTCGCGAACGTCGGCAACGGTGTCCTGACCGTCAACCATAAACTTGCCTGCGTCCTCAGCTGGACGACGCAAAGCAGTGTGCAACACTGCACGATCCTCAGTATTATTAATGTGCACGCCGGTGTACATTGCCTTAGTACGCTCATCGAGCTTTACAGCCTTTGCTAAGTCGGCAAAAAGCTTAAGAGTTTCTGGCTTAATCAAATTCTTAGAAAGATCGAAGTGGAGATCACCAGCTTCGAAGCTCAACTTATCCACACGATTTGCATCCTCTGCAAACCACTTCTTCAAGCAGACGCCTTCAGCCTGCAACTCGTCGTAATGCTTCTGCAATGCAGCCCATTCTGGGGTTTTTACGGCGTCAACTGGCGGATTGATGGCCATTTGTTTTGGTCCTTTCATTTCTCTAACTGACGTGACAGCAATCGTCACTATCATCCAATTCACAAGATACTCACAAAAGCAGACAGAAACACGCGAAGCCGAACACAAAAACGAACACAAAAAATACTGATGATTCGCGCATAAAATTTATGTGCTGCACTCCAAACGCGCGCAACCTACCCCACATTTGGAGAGTTACGGAGAACTAAACGCTCCAAACGCGCGCAACCTACCCCACATTTGGAGAGTTACGGAGAACTAAACGCTCCAAACGCGCGCAACCTACCCCACATTTGGAGAGTTACGGAGGACTAAACGCTCCAAACGCGAGAAAAGTTGCGCACATTTGGAGAGTTACCTGTTGTACGGCGCGCCCATTGGACAAATTCAAGAATATGATATATAGTTATTGATTTGTGCGCGAGTCGCGAATGCGTCTCGGGCAACATGCCGCTTTAGCTCAGTCGGTAGAGCGTCTCCCTCGTAATGAGAAGGTCGACAGTTCGATTCTGTCAAGCGGCTCTCGACTTATTCGAGCGTGTTAATTCCTCTTTTGTATTACACGCTCGATTATTTTATATAAAATTACATATTTATATAAATTATTTTGTATAAGTCGTATGCGCGAGTGGCGAAATGGTAGACGCGCAGGATTTAGGTTCCTGTGTCTTACGACGTGTGGGTTCAAGTCCCATCTCGCGCACGAGATTTTGATTATTCCGTTGCGCTTATTACGTTGCGCTTATTACTTTGCGCTTATTCGCTTATTCCGTTGCGCTTACTCCGTAATAAACAGCGCCCGCAATTCCGGCAAAAGCGCGCGCAAAGCGTACCCACGGTGAGAGATAGCGTCCTTTTCTTCCTTAGTTAATTCAGCGCTAGTCAAACCTTCCATTTGCACACCGTCGCGAATAGGCTGCTCATCCGGCACAAAAAGCGGATCGTAACCAAAACCGTTATTTCCACGCTCTTGGCGAATCAAATGCCCAATCATCTCACCAACTCGCACAGTTTCGAATCCGCGCGTGTGAGACATAACGCTACCTTCTGGCACTTCACTGCAATCGTCAGGAATAGCTAGAGCGGCAGCGCAACGAAAGCGCGCTGTGCGGAATCGATCTGGAATATCCTCAATTTGGCGAAGAAGAAGCGCATTATTAGCTTTATCGTCTCCGTGAACTCCACTCCACCTAGCAGACAAAATTCCAGGAGCCGCGCCAAGAACATCAACAATAATGCCCGAATCATCCGCAATAGCCGGGTAACCAGTTCTTGAAGCAACATCGCGAGCCTTAAGCAACGCATTCTGCTCAAAAGTAACCCCTGTTTCTACTGGATCTGGCAAACCAAGCGACCCGGCAGTAACTAGCTCAAACTGATCCGCTAATTGCGCCAACTGCTCTTTTAAAATACGCTTAATTTCAACGAGTTTTCCCTCATTATGTGTTGCCACAACAAGCTTCACGCCCGCTCTCCTTCAGTCTATCTACTTGCTATTTATTATTTAGTTATTTACTATTTCGCTACGTGCTATTTCGCTACGCGCTATTTCGCTACGCGCTATTTAGCTATTCACTACTTGCTATTTCGCTAAAGCTTCTTTTTGCGCCGCCTGCAACTCGAGATTACCTTTAGTCGCTAAATCAAGCAAAGTATTTAATTCGCTGCGATTAAACGGACGATGCTCAGCAGTGCCTTGAATTTCAATAAATGTGCCGGAACCAGTCATAGCTACATTCATGTCTGTCATAGCTTGGCTGTCTTCAACATAAGGCAAATCAAGCATAGGTGTGCCGTTAATAACGCCCACAGAAACAGCTGAAATAGAATCCTTAATAACGCTTGAAGCGGAACGAATATGACCATTCTTTTCCGCCCAATTAAGCGCATCTACCAAAGCCACGTAAGCGCCTGTTACAGAAGCCGTGCGAGTTCCGCCATCTGCTTGCAAAACATCACAGTCGATTTGAATTTGGCACTCACCCATTGCCTTCATATCCACAACTCCACGCAAGCAACGTCCAATAAGACGGCTGATTTCATGCGTGCGGCCTCCTATTTTTCCGCGCACAGATTCGCGATCAGTACGCTCAGCCGTAGCTCTAGGAAGCATCGAATATTCAGCTGTTACCCAGCCCAAACCAGAATCTCTACGCCAACGAGGAACGCCGACCGTAAAAGTTGCGGTGCACATAACGCGCGTATTGCCGCACTCAATTAAAACAGAGCCTTCAGGAACGTCAGTAAATTTACGGGTTATTCGCACTGGACGAAGCTCGTCAACAGCGCGACCATCAACACGAATAGTTTTAACAGATTCCAACATATCCTTGATTTGAGTCATAATTCACAAATTTAGCACGTGGCAGTTATCTTCTAAATCGCTACAGCTGCTCAGAAAGTTCCATCCACTCTTCTTCAAGATCGCTAGTTTCTTTCGCATTTTGTTGCAATTCTTCGTTAAGAGCTTGCAATCCTACGAAGTCGCTTGGATCGTGAGAAGCCATTTGCGATTCAATATTTGATTTTTGATCTTCAAGTTTTGCAAGTTTTCGCTCGATTGCTGCCACGCGTCTAGTTGCGTCGTGATACGCTTTGCCAGTTAGTTTCGGCGCGCTTGCTGAAGCCGCGCTTGCTGAAGCTGCACCTTCCGCACCTTCTGCGCTTGCACTACTTACAGCACTTTCTGCAAGTGCTGAATTTATTACGCTACTTTCGCTACTTTCGCTATTTTCTCTATTTTCGCTACCATTTTTAGTTTTTGCAGAATTAATATTATTTTCGTGCTCGCGTTGCAATTTTTCTACAATCTGCAAATACTCGTCCACGCCGCCCGGAAGATGACGGATTTTGCCGTCAATAAGCGCAAACTGCTGATCAGTTACGCGCTCAAGCAAATAGCGATCGTGCGAAACCACAATCAGCGTGCCAGGCCACGTGTCAAGCAAATCTTCCATAACAGCGAGCATATCGGTGTCGAGATCGTTTCCAGGCTCGTCCATAATAAGCACATTCGGCTCGTTTAGAAGAATCAAAAGCAATTGCATACGTCGTTTTTGACCGCCCGAAAGATCCGCAATCGGCGTCATAAGCTGTTCCGGCTTAAAACCAAGACGCTCCATAAGCTGGCCAGGAGTTACTTCCTTGCCGTCAATAATGTAACTTGGCTTGTATCTGCTTAAAACTTCCTTAACCTTATATTTTCCAAGCTTTTCAAGCTCTTCCAAACGCTGCGAAAGTACCGCAAATTTTACGGTTTTACCAATATTCACGCGGCCAACAGTAGGTTTTAACGAGCCGTCAATAATGCTTAATAGCGTTGATTTTCCGGCACCGTTTGCGCCAACAATTCCGAAACGATCTCCTGGTCCTATTAGCCATGTTGCATCGTCGAGAATCATGCGGCCTGTAATAGTTTTTCGTTCTGCTGCCGCAGTTTCCAGATTTTCTTCGTAAAAGTTTTCTTGATTTTCGTCGACTGCAATCGTAACGCTTCCTACGTGAGTTGGTTGCGCAAAAGCAGATTCTACAATGTCGACTTTATTTGATTTTTCCGCAGTACCGGCGCTTTCCGAAGTAACGGCACTTTCTGTAGTACCGGCGCTTTCCGCAATATCTGGATCAATATTTTTTAGTTGATTAGCATCGTCAAAAATTTGCGTAACATCAATCAAATCAACAACTTGCTTACCAAGACGCGAAGTTGCCATTTTCTTCAATTCCAAAGTATCGCGCATTGGCGGCACGTCTGCAATAAGCTCGCGCGCCTGCTTTACGTGGAACTTCTGCTTAGTTGAACGCGCACGAGCGCCGCGTGAAAGCCAGGCCAACTCTTTACGCGCCAAATTTCTGCGACGCTCCTCGCGCACATCCGCCTGACGCTCGCGCTCAACTCGCTGAAGCATGTAAGCGCTGTAGCCACCTTCGAACGGATCAATAACGCCGTCATGAACTTCCCACATAGACGTGCAAACTTCATCCAAAAACCAACGGTCGTGCGTCACAATCAAAAGCGCGCCCTGACCATCCTGCCAACGGTGAAGCAAGTGCTCAGCAAGCCAGTGAATCGTCACCACATCCAAGTGGTTAGTAGGCTCGTCCAAAGCCAAAATATCCCAGTCGTGAAGAAGCAATCTTGCCAAATCCGCGCGCCTACGCTGGCCGCCGGAAAGCGTACCAATTTTCGCTTCCAAATTGATTCCGCCAAGAAGAGCCTCTACGATTTCGCGCGAGCGCGTATCTGCAGCCCACTCGTAATCTTCGCGATTTTCCAACGCAGCCTCGCGCACAGTATCGTTGTCATTTAAAGGATCGCGCTGATCGAGTATGCCAAAAGTAAGACCGCCGCGCTTAGTTACGCGCCCGGAATCAGGCTTAATATGCCCTGAAAGAAGACGAAGTAGCGTTGACTTTCCGTCACCATTTTTACCAACAATACCAATTCTGTCGCCTTCAAAAACACCTTGCGTAACGTCAGTAAAAATCGTTTTTGTAGCAAATTCTAGCGAAACTCGTTCTAATCCCAAATCATACGTAGGCATAATGCACAAATATAGCTGCAGACTTATACGAACAGATTTAATCTGATTTAATCTAAGCTAATCTAAAAGCGTGCGTGTTGGCAATGTGGACTATAATAGTGCTGTTATGAAGAATCAAAATAATCAAGAAAATCAGCACGAAGCTATGACGGAAAATATTGCAAGCGGAGTTTTAAGATTAGATGACGGCGAGGCTCGCGCCGGGGATCCAACGCAGGAACTTTTAAGCGCTTTAGGCACAACAATTTCGCCAGATCTTTTGGTTGAAGCACTTACGCATCGCTCGTTTTCGCATGAGCATCCGGGTACGCGCAATTATGAGCGACTCGAGTTTTTGGGAGATGCTGTGCTTGAGTTGGTTTCTACAGAAACGCTATTTTCTGCGCATCCAGACATGACGGAAGGGCAGCTTGCAAAAATGCGAGCGAAAGCTGTGTCTGAATGGGCGCTTTCTGCTGTTGCGCGCGAAAAATTGCATGTTGGACCGTATATTTTGCTTGGCCGCGGCGAAATGGAGCAAGGCGGAAGTAATAAGGATTCGATTCTTTGCGATATTGTTGAGGCGCTTATTGGTGCGACTTTCGTAGAGCACGGTATTGATGAAGCGCGCGCGGTGGTGCATCGTTTGATTGATGATACTTTGGCGGAAGTGCTTACGGAAGGCCCGGCGCTTGATTGGAAGACTTCGCTTACTGTTAAAGCGCACGATATGGGTTTGGCGGATCCGGAGTATCGTATGTCGGTTTCTGGGCCGGAATATGCTCTAGTTTTTGAAGCGCGCGCGGTTTTGGCGAATGATGATGGCGACGAAGTGCTGGGTGTTGGGAGCGGATCTAGCAAACGCAAAGCGCAACTCGCCGCCGCAGAAGTCGCGTGGCACGTACTCGACGCGCGTAAATAAAAAGAAACCCTGCCACCCGTCGATGGCAGGGTTTTTATAAATACAACCTACTTGTTGTGTGCGGAGCGAATAGCTTCGCGATAAACGCGGCCGCGGAAAGTTCCGCAGGATGGGCAAGCCATGTGTGGGAATGCCTCAGAACCGCAGTTCGGGCAAGTCACAGTCTGCACGGCAGACGCCTTCCAATTAGCGCGACGCGAATGCGTATTAGCACGCGAGGTCTTGTATTTAGGCAGTGCCATAATTTTTCCTCTATTTCGTTCAATCGATTGAGCTTAAGCGTTCTGTATATTACAGCAAGCGCCGTACAATTCTCCCGAAAATGTTCCACAAAACGGCTGACGCAGCTACAAACTCCGGGAATTTTCCCGTAAATGTTCCTGAGGCTTTGCAGTAATGCTTCTGCGAACGGTGATTACTTGTTGCTTAAAGAACACTAGAATCCGTGCTGCTGCACACATCACGCCAGGCACTCATACCTACGCACACACCCGCAGCTTAATTGAAGGAATATTAGCGAGGTGAGATTTGAGATTTTTCGCACTGAACGAAGGCGGACGTCAGAGCCGAAGGCTGCTGACAAGCCGAGCGAAGAAGAAAAATCGAAAAATCTCTGCGATAAAACACGGTTATTAAAGATTAAACACGCAGAGTTTGGGGGATTTCTCTACGAGCAATAAAAGAGGACTGAGGAAGCAACATTCTTTAAGAACAAAGCAGACATAAAAAGCCTATAACAGCCAAAGCGACGAAGGACGGGAACTTGCGAGGAGAGAAATCCCCCAAAACTCGCGCCACATTAAACAAGAACTCGTCCCACGCTATTAGTGCAAAATCAGGTCGTCGCGCAAACGCCCGCAATTAATTTTGTTTTTCAGATTTCTCAAGCTGCGCTTTTAATCCTTCCAAAGCCGCAAATCGAATATCCGTAACGTCGTGATGATGCTCCGGATTCTCGTTCAAATTCTCACCGCACTGCGGGCAAAGTCCGCGGCAATCCGGCTCGCACAGCGGCTGAAGCGGCAACTCGCTAACCATCGTATCTCGAATAAGCGCCTCAATATCCGCAAAATCGCCGCCACCAACTAGCGGATACACATTCCCAGACTCATCGTTTTCATCCCAAATTTGCGACTCGTCTTCGTCAACATCTTTGCCGTTCTTGCGATTATCCGCACGTTGCGAGCGCTCGTCCACATAAGGGAAGAATACGCAAACATCAACTTTCCAATCGCGGCGAAGTGGCATCAAGCAGCGCGTGCATTCCGCATGCACAGGAGCTGTAATACTCCCCTGAAACATTAAGCCATCAACCACAGCATCAAAATCGCCATCAACCATAACGTCACTGCCTGGTTTTACGCCAATAACGCAATCTCCAATACCTTCCGGAGCTGGAAAAGCGCGGTGCAATGACATGCTACTACCAGCTCGCGCAGCCATTTGCGCAACTGGAACAGCCCATGGTGATTGGGAAGGATGCGAAGTCATTACTCATTCCTTTCGTCGTTGTCAGTATCTTCATACAATGATTCGCTAATATCGTTTTGCACATGCGCTGCAGCACGTCGGCGATCTTCCAATACGCGCTGTCCTGCTTGAACGTCCTGCTCTAGCTTATCGAGCTGTTGCTTTAGACCTTCCATAACAGTTGCGCAATACTGATCCGCACCTTGAGTGAGCTTATCGGACTTTGCTTGCGCGTCAGAAAGAATATTGCGCGCCTTTTGCTTTGCCAAAGCCGTAACGTTTTCTTGACCTGCCAAGAATTGCGCACGTTCTTGCGCTTCGTCAATTATTTCCGCAGCTTGAGATTGTGCAGAAGAAACAATAGAATTTGCTTGCGATTGAGCAGTACGAAGCCTACGCTCTGCTTCGCGCATTAACGCTGAAGCGCGCTCCAATTGCACAGGAAGCATATCTTTTAAGCGAGCTAATTGATCTACAAAATCATCGCGATCAATTTTTACCATGCCCGGCGCAAACAGAACGTTTTTTGCTTCCGACAGCGTCGTTTCCATCGCGTCAATAATGTCGTAAACTGTGGTAAATTCTGCGCGACTTTTTGAACGAACTTCTTCGCTAACTGTATCAGAATTAATTTTTGACGAAGCTGGCTCATCTTCTTCAAAATTGATTGCGCCGCCGTCTTCGCGCTCGCGCAAATCTGGAAGAGGGAACGATGAGATTGATGCTGCTGAAGTTGATTTAGTACCAGCGTTACTAGCAGCACCAGCACTTGCGCTACTTGCGTTACTTGCGTTACTTGCAGCTTGAGAATCTGCCAAATCTGCAGAATTTCCAAATGCTGCAACTGCAGAAGTTTCAGTATTATCAGCATCGTAGCTATCGTCACCAGCAGCACTACCTGCACTATCAGCACCAGCGCCAGCTATCAAATCATCCTGCTTAGAAACCGAAAGATTATCTTGAGCATCTTCATCATCAGCAATCACTGGATGCAGCGGCAACTTTTGATTCCGCTCAACATGCACTTCGCGCTCCATTGTGTCGTCAGCCTCTGCAGGTAGACCAGCAATATCCTTCATATCGCTACTATTCTTATTAGTCATCCTCTGCTCTCCTGTCTCAATTGTTCAGTGTGTCTGAATTATTGTTTTGATTTGACGATTGCTCAATAAAAAGCTTCTGTAATAAGGGTATTACGTTATCTGGAACCATACCAGTAACGTTTCCCCCGTGACGCGCCACATCTTTTACTACAGAACTTGATACATGCTCAAGTATAGGGTCCGCCGGTAAGAAAAGCGTTTCAATACCTGCTAATTTGCGATTTACTAAAGCCATACCAAGCTCAGCTTCGTAGTCACCGTTTTGACGCAAGCCTTTTACGATTGTAGTTGCGCCAACTTTTGTGCAATAGTCCGTAATTAAGCCGGATGTTGATGCAACTACTATTTTTCCGCAACTTGCAGCACTTGCGCTACTTTCGCTACTTTCGCAAGCTTTACTACTTGCGCAAGTATTATTCGATTTTTGCAAATCGCGCACAGCTTCTTTAATAATGTTCACGCGCTCGTCTTCGGAAAATAACGGCGTCTTCGCAGCATTAACCGCAACTAGCACATGTACTTCATCAAATAAATGCGTACAACGTTGTATTACGTCTAAATGGCCGGCAGTGACTGGATCATACGAGCCGGGGCACACAGCTATAGTCATGCTTTTAGAGTATCACCCATTTACCTAAGAGTAAAAAATATGCGACAAAATAATGCGTTTTATAATAATTTTTTAGGTGATTTTGTTGCGATAATGCTTTATGCTTGGGTTAAGTGAAATTGACGCGGAATTCGTTTTGCATTTGATTTTGAAAGGGATTCGATTATGTTTTCAACTTTATTAGCAAATAGCGCACTTGATGCAACTATGGAAGCAGATTCGCAATCCACTGAGCCTGACTCCACATCCGGCACTAGCACTTCCGTTTTGGAGCGTCCGGAAGTCGAAGAAGATGCGCGCTTAGATGACGGCGGAAATGCCGACCGTTTTGCACATTACGTTTCTAAAGATCGCGTTGAAGAATCGCGCTTAACTGGCCGACCAGTAGTCGCTTTGTGCGGAAAAGTGTGGATTCCTCGCAGAGAAGCAAACGACTACCCTGTGTGCCCAGAGTGCAAACGAATTTACGAGGAAATTGGCAAGCTCGGTTTTTAAAAAACTTGACTTTTAAAAAACTTGATTTTTAAATTTAAAAGCCTGACTTTAACAGCCAGGCTTTTTTAAATGCGTAACTTACAAAATACGCAAGTTACAAATTACGTAACCTACAAAATACGCAAGTTACAAAACGTGAATTTCGGTTGGAATTGCAGGATCTCCGCGCATCAAACTTTGCGCAGCTAACGGCAAACGCTGCAACTGGCGAGCGCAATAATCTTGAGCACGCATAATCGCGTCGTGACCCATATATTGCTCGTCATCTTCACCGTCAACCATGTAATCAACCAGCAAATTCTCCCACGAATCTTCAGGCTTAAACTGACGAAGCGCAACTTCCGAACCGGAAATTACGCGCTCTAAATCAGCTACACCGCAAGAATCGTTGCTGTAATCGTAAGAGCGATACGCCAACTTGCGTCCAGGAACAGTCGCCTTATTCTTCGACTTCTTCGCAACAGGCTTCATTACGCCATCCGCACCTTCGCGCTCAGTAAGCTTATAAACCATTGCGCAAGTTGGAGCGCCAGAGCCTGTTACAAGCATTGTGCCAATTCCATAAGAATCCACAGGCGCGTTTTGTAAGGACGCAAGCGCGTACTCGTCCAAATCGTTCGTAACTGTAATCTTCGTGTTCTTAGCACCCAAATCGTCAAGCTGATTTCTAACGCGACGAGCCAAAACGCACAAATCTCCAGAATCAATACGAATTCCGCCAAGCTCCGGCCCTGCAACTTCAACAGCGGTTTTTACAGCTTCTTCAATGTTGTAAGTATCAACAAGAAGCGTAGTGCCCTTTCCAAGAGCGGCAATTTGGGAAGTAAAAGCGTCGCGCTCTGTGTCGTGCACAAGAGTAAAGCAGTGAGCTGCTGTGCCGATTGCCTTCAAGCCGTAAAGTTTTGCAGCCAACAGGTTTGCAGTTCCCTTAAAACCGCCAATTACTGCGGCACGAGATGCAGCAACTGCCGAATATTCGTTCGTGCGGCGGCCGCCCATATCCATGCAAGGGCGTCCTGCGGAAGCAGAAACCATGCGAGCTGCAGCAGACGCAACTGCGCAATCGTAATTAAGCACGGAAAGAAGCAAAGTTTCAAGCAAAGTGCACTCACCAAAAGTGCCTTCTACTTGCAAAATCGGCGAATCTGGGAAGAACATCTCACCTTCGCGATAACCGGAAATTTTACCGTGGAATCGGAAATTTTCCAGCCATTTAATAGTTTCGGCGCTAACAATTTTGCGATCACTTAAGAAACGCAAATCATCTTCCGAAAGATGGAACTTACGCAATTCTTCCAAAATGCGGCCCATTCCGGCAACAACGCCGTAGCGACGACCTTGCGGCAAGTGACGCGTAAAAATTTCGAATACGCACTTGCGATTTGCAGTGCCGTCCTTAAGAGCAGCGTCAAGCATTGTATATTCGTACATGTCCGTCATAAGGGCAGATGAAATCTCAGCCATGATATTCCTTTCAATAACGAACAATAAAACTAGCTAGGTAATAGATAAGTAATAGATATGAATCTAATTGGATTACTAAAGCTAAATCTAAAACCAAATCGCAATAATTGTATCGCTAACTAAAGAGCCGGAGCGCAAAATGCAACTTCTCAAAGTAACTCTGAGTATAAAGAAGCATTTATAATAGCAATTATGCTTAATAAGACTTTGAACGAAGAGACTACAAAAGTTACTAAAGCCGCACAAAACTTGCGCTTGTACAACACTGCCTCGCACGCAACCAACGCTTTTACGCCATCGAAACCGGGCTGCGTAGGAATGTACGTATGTGGCGCAACCGTGCAAAGCTCGCCGCATATTGGACACATTCGCGCAGCAATCGCCTTCGATGTGATCCGCCGGTGGATGCTACGTCTTGGTTACAAAGTTACGTTCGTTAGAAACGTCACAGATATTGACGACAAAATCATGAAAAAAGCTAGCGAAGCAGGCCAAACTTGGTGGGAGCGCGCATACATTTACGAGCGCGAATTTAGTGAAGCCTACAACACTTTAGGCGTTTTGCCGCCAACTGTTGAGCCGCGAGCTACAGGGCATATTACGGATATGATTGAGCTGATTGAGCGTTTGATTGAGCGCGGTCACGCTTACATTATTAAAGACAGCGCCGGAAATCCTACCGGCAACGTTTATTTTGACGTGCCAAGTTGGGAGCATTACGGCGAGCTTACGCACCAAAATCAAAATCGTGATGTAAATAGTTGCGACGAAGCGTCCGCAATTGCGGATGCAAAAGGCCCAAGCGTAGACTCAGCCGGCAACGATATTTACAATCCAACAGACCCAGCCGACGCTTCCCCAGACAAGCACGATCCTAGAGATTTTGCGCTTTGGAAAGCTCCTTGCGATTTCGATCAGCCGGACGCGCGCTGGAAAACGCCTTTTGGCGAGGGTCGTCCAGGTTGGCATATTGAATGCTCGGCTATGAGCCACCGTTATCTTGGCGACGATTTTGATATTCACGGCGGCGGATTGGATTTGCGATTCCCGCATCACGAAAACGAGATGGCACAAACTCGTGCCGCCGGCTGGAAAAGCGCGAACGTGTGGATGCATTCCGCGTGGGTTACAGCCAAAGGCGAAAAAATGAGCAAATCGTTGGGAAATGGGCTTTCCGTGCCAACAGTTTTGGCGAATAATTCGGCTTGGATTGTGCGATACGCGCTGGGAGCTGTGCAATATCGCGCAATGTTGGAATGGTCGGATCAAGCTTTGGTAGAAGCAAAAGCTGCTTACGATCGCATTACGAACTTCCTTGAGCGAGCCGGACGATTGCTTGAAACAACGCCAACGCAAGAAGAAGTGCAATCTGTAGACGCAGACTCGCTTCCGGAAGATTTTACGCGCGCAATGAACGACGATATTAACGTTTCTGGCGCAAACGCAGCAATATTTACAGCAATTCGACAAGGAAATGCACTTCTTGACGATTGCGCACAAGACTCTTCGCAAGCACAAAGCGAAGGAACGCAAAAACTGATATACACCGCGGTTTTGCAAGTGCGAGCTATGTTGGACACTCTTGGATTGGATATTTACGGCGAACCTTGGGCTTCTGCAAAATCTTCTGCAGAAGGCGCAAACGGAAGCGAAGGCGGCAAGAGCGGCAAGAATAGCAAAGAGAGCGCAGCTTTGGACGCTTTAATTACTTCGCAACTTCAAGCTAGAGCGGATGCTCGAAAAGCGAAGGATTTTGCTACAGCTGATGCGATTCGCGACACACTAAATAATGCGGGAGTTGTGATTGAAGATGCAGCTCAAGGATCTTCGTGGCATTTGAAGTAAGCGATAAGTGCATAAAAACGCAACGTTAGTAAACGCAACGTTAGTAAACGCAACGTTAGTAAACGCAACCAAAATATCAACAATCACGCAACGTTAGTAACAGCAGGTAGAATGGAAACATTATGGCAGCATTTAGTTCATTAACAGACCGCCTTTCCAATGCTTTCAAGCATTTGCGCAGTAAAGGCAAGCTTTCAGAATCGGATATTGACGGCACGATTCGCGAGATTCGTCGCGCTCTTCTCGACGCAGACGTGGCGCTGGAAGTTGTGCGCTCATTCACAGCAAAAATTCGCGAGCGCGCACTTGGCGAGGAAGTCTCCAGGGCGCTTAATCCAGCTCAGCAAGTTGTGAAAATTGTGAACGACGAGTTGACGCAGGTGCTTGGCGCAGGCGTTGATAGGCCGCTTAATTTTGCGAAGTATCCGCCTACTGTGATTATGCTTGCTGGCTTGCAAGGCGCTGGTAAAACTACGCTTGCCGGAAAGCTCGGCTACTGGCTTAAGGATTCCGGGCACACTCCTTTGCTTGTGGCTGCGGATTTGCAACGTCCGAACGCTGTTACGCAGTTGCAAGTTGTGGGCGAACGCGCTGGAGTTCCTGTTTTTGCGCCGGAAAAAGGCGTGCAAAATGGCGGAAGCGCAATCTCTTTGCCATGGTTTACTAAAGGCGACCCGGTTAAAGTGGCGCGCGATTCTATTAATTATGCGCGCGAAAAAATGTACGACACGGTGATTATTGATACCGCCGGCCGCTTGGGTGTGGACGAGGAGTTGATGAAGCAGGCGCGAAATATTCGCGACGCTGTGAATCCTCAAGAAGTGCTGTTTGTTATTGACGCGATGATTGGCCAGGACGCTGTGCGCACAGCTCAGGCGTTTAACGACGGCGTGAACTTTACGGGCGTTGTGCTTTCTAAGCTTGATGGCGACGCTCGAGGCGGTGCCGCACTTTCGGTTGCAAGCGTTACCGGAAAGCCGATTTTGTTCGCTTCTACAGGCGAAGGTTTGAAGGATTTTGAGATTTTCCATCCGGATCGAATGGCTTCCAGAATCCTCGACATGGGCGATATTTTAACGCTTATTGAGCACGCACAGAAGCAATTTGATGAGGAAGAGTCGCGTAAAGCTGCCGAAAAGATTGCTGAAGGAAGCTTTGGTTTAGACGACTTTTTGGAGCAGCTTCAGCAGGTTCGTAAGCTTGGATCAATGAAAAAGCTTTTGGGCATGATGCCAGGAATGGCCGCTCACCGCCAGGAGCTTGAGCAGTTTGACGATAAGGAAATTGACCGCACGGAGGCGATTATTCGCTCCATGACTCCGGCTGAGCGCAGGGACACGAAGATTATTGATGGCTCGCGTCGCGCGCGCATTGCGGCTGGCTCTGGCGTAAGCGTTTCGCAAGTTAACGCGCTTTTGCAGCGTTTTGAGCAGGCTGCGAAGATGATGAAGCGCATGAGCGGTGGCGCTGGAATGCCTGGAATGGGTGGAATGCCTGGATTTGGCGGCCCTGGCGGAAAGTCGAAGCGCAAGGATAAAAAGTCGAAGAAGAAGGGCGGAAAGTCCGGAAATCCAATGCGCCGCGAGGCTGAGGAGCGCGCGTTGCGCGAAAGGCTTTCGGGAGAATCTGCCGGAAGTGGAAGTAATGACGTTTCTGGCTCCGCTTTCGCAAAGCCGCAGCAGCCGAATATGCAGAATCTGCCGGAAGGTCTTAAAGAGCTTATGAATTCGGAAGACGCAAATCAAGATAATCAACTTCCACCTAACTTCGGCGGCGGATTAGCCGGATTATTCGGAAGATGAGTTTTCTGTTAGCGATTCTGTGGGTTATATTTGCGGCGCTTCTTTGCTGGCAGTTGCTTCGGTGGCTGCCTGCCGGCGCGGATAAATATAACCCACTTCCGTATATTATTGCGCTTCTACCGCTTGCAACTTATGTTGTTGGAGCGCTGTTTTTTGTTAGTTTAGGCGCGAGTTTGTGGAATTATTTTTATGCGCCTAAATTAGCGCAATCGTATAATTTCGCTCAATCTTACGCATATTTATGCATTGCTTATGCGGTACTATTTTTGATTTCGATTAAGTCGTATGCGCCGTACTGGTTTGGAAGATTTAGAAGCGCGCAGCAACAAACGCCGGAAAAAATACGCGTAATGACGCTTAATTGCAGATACGGAAAAGCAAGCGCTGCTCAAATAATCGAAACCGCGAAAAAATACAACGTAAATACGTTACTTTTACAAGAATTAAGCGAATCTTTAGTAAAAAATCTTAAAAAACTCGGTATTTACGAAATTTTTCCGACTTCTTGCGTAGGTGCTCAAAGCGCGCACAATAACGGCGGATTTAACGCGATTTTTACTAAATATTCCGCTATTTCAACTTGCAATAATTCCGTAAAAATTGAGGCCGCAAGTGTGCCGAGCATTACTACGCGATTAGATTTTGACGCGACAGCAAACGTTTTTGTAAAGTTCGCTTCAGCGCATCCAAAGTCTCCTATGCGAGGTTGCAAAGCTTGGAGCGAGGGAATTCGCGCGCTTGCAAATCTTATAGATTCTGCAGAAACTTACGAAGCTCACGCAACTTACGAAGCTCACGCAACTTACGAAGCTCACGCAACTTACGAAGCTCACGCAACTTACGAAGCTCACGAAACTTACGAAATTTCAAAAACTACAGAAACCGCCAAAAATTCTCAATCTTCCGAATTAGCAACTCTTACAATTCTTACGGGAGATTTGAACTCAGCAATCGACCACCCGAGCTTTAGAACGCTTATAAAAGCCGGATTCGCAGATTCTGCAATTTCGCTTGGGCATAGACTTCGCACATGGCCTACGTGGCTTAAGTGGCCGAATCTTACGCTAGATCACGTGCTATTTTGCGCAAAAAACTTACGTGCTAAAGCCGTGTGGCATAAAAACGTGGAAATCGACGGCACCGATCACCTTGCGTATATAGCCGAAATCGCGCTGTATCCAATACATTCAATGGACTAAAACATCCAAATTTAATAGCCTAAAACGTCCAAGCAGTAAGGCATAATAGGTAAGTTATTCGTGTGAATCGGCGCCCTCTTCCCGACCACGCGAGGAACATGTGGAAGCTCGTAAGGAGTGCCCCACACCCGAACGAAATTCCACGACTCTAGTTACAAGGAGAGCCATTTTGGCAACTAAGATTCGTCTTAAGCGACTCGGCAAGAAGTTCTATGCCTTCTATCGTGTAGTTATTTCTGATTCACGCAACAAGCGTAACGGTCAGTCCATCGAAGAGATCGGCGTTTACGATCCAAACAAGCAGCCATCCATGATTCAGATTGATTCTGAGCGCGCACAGTACTGGCTTGGCGTTGGCGCACAGCCAACCGAACCAGTGTTGAAGCTTTTGAAGATCACTGGTGACTGGCAGAAGTTCAAGGGTCTTGACGGTGCTGAAGGCACTTTGAAGACTTCCGAGGCTGGTCCAGACGCACAGGCTCGCGTGGAAGCTGTTGAAGCTGAAGCTCAGAAGTTGAAGGCTGCAAAGTCCGAAGCTGCCGCAAAGGCACAGGCCGCTGCTGAAGCTGCCGCAAACGAAGCTGAAGAAGCTCCAGCCGAAGCCGAAGCACCAGCAGAAGCTGCTGAAGCCGAGGAAAAGGCTGAGTAATTATGCTGGCTCAAGCTGTGGAACATCTCATTAAAAACATCGTGGATTTTCCAGATGACGTGTCGGTACGTTCTCACGAAAACGCTCGCGGCGAACTTTTGCGCGTGCGCGTGAATCCTGAAGATATCGGTCGCGTTATTGGACGTGGCGGTCGTACTGCTAATGCTATTCGCATTGTTGTGCAAGCTTTAAGCGATCACAATGTGCGAGTTGACATTATGGACGTACGTAAGTGAGATGAACGTGGCCTTAGACCAACAATCTTTTGACAACCCTCAGCAAAGTCGTAACGACCTGCTGAGGGTTTGTCGTATCGGAAAAGCCCAAGGATTAAAAGGCGAAGTTACTGTGCAAGTCTTTACGGACGAGCCTGACGAGCGTTTTAAGCCAGGAAGCGTGCTCTGCACTACCGATGCCGAAGGTTCACGCGAATTTGTTATTGAGCGCGCGCGAACCTTCAAAAACCGCTGGATTCTGCTGTTTGAAGAAGCGCAAAACCGCAACGATGCCGAATCTCTTAACGGCCTAGAATTATACGTGCATGCAGAAGATGCTAAAGAGCTCGCTGCCGAAAATGCTTGGTATATTAAGGATTTAGTTGGGTTGGAAGCGCGTCTTTGCGAGGAAAATCAGCTTGGGATTCCTGCTGGCGCTATTGGAAAAGTTGTGGACGTGCTCGACGGCGCGCAATCTTTGCTTAAAATCCGCTTAAATCAGCCGGTTGACGACGATAATAAGACTGCGCTTGTGCCGTTTGTGGAGGCTCTTGTGCCGGAAGTTGACGTTGATGCAGGATATTTGACTATTGATCCTCCGGGCGGCTTGATTCCAGGACTTGCGTAGCTTTTGTAGCTTTAATATATTTCGTAGCTTTCGTAACTTTCGTAACTTTCGTAACTTTCGTAGTAGAGTGCATTATGATGAACATCGATATTGTTTCCGTATTTCCCGAGTATTTTCAAATGCTCGACTTGAGTTTGCTCGGCAAGGCGCAAAATAACGGCTTGCTTGAGATTCGCGCGCATAATTTGCGCAAGTGGACTCACGATGTGCATCAATCGGTTGATGATACTCCAGTTGGCGGCGGCGCTGGCATGGTTATGAAGCCGGAAGTTTGGGCGGAATGCTTAGATGAGTTGCTGAATTTGCAGGACACGCAGGATGCGCAGGATACGCAGGATTTACCGATTCTTATCTTCCCTAATCCATCTGCCCCACTATTTACGCAAAAAGACGCAACCGAACTAAGCCGTGCGAAGCATCTGCTTTTTGGCTGCGGCAGATACGAAGGCTACGACGCGCGAATCCCGGAATATTACCGCGCGCAAGGCGTTGACGTGCGCGAGTATTCTATTGGCGATTACGTGCTTAACGGCGGCGAAGTGGCTGTAAGCGTTATGCTTGAGGCAATTACGCGGTTGATTCCTGGGTTTATGGGAAATCCTGAGTCGATTGTTGAGGAGTCGTATACGGGTGCGGATGCGCTTTTGGAGCACCACCAGTACACGCGTCCGACTACGTGGCGCGGAATAAGCGTTCCAGAGGTGCTAACTTCCGGAAATCACGCGAAAGTTGACAGATTCCGCCGCGACGAAGCGATTTCTAGAACTAGCGAGATTCGTCCGGATTTGATTGAGCGACTTGACTGCCGCGCGCTAGATAAAGCGGATCGCAAAACGCTAATGTCTCTCGGCTGGGAAGTTTCTGCCGATCATCCCCGCAAAACCTTGCACTAACAACAAACTGCCTGAAATTTTCCGGAAACAGTATTGCTGCTGCACACACAACACCAAATCTAACTACCACCACACCACCACCTGTTTAGTACGCTAGCTTAAATGTACGAATATTCGTGTGGTGAGATTTGAGATTTTTCGCACTGAACGAAGGCGGACGTCAGAGCCGAAGGCTGCTGACAAGCCGAGCGAAGAAGAAAAATCGAAAAATCTCTGCGATAAAACGAGGTTATTAACGATTAAACACGCAGAGTTTGGGGGATTTCTCTACGAGCACTAAAAGAGGACTGAGAAGCTACATTCTTTAAAGATAGGCGAACACACTAAACTCTTTTAACAGCCAGAGCGCCCGAAGGACGGGACGTGCGAGGAGAGAAATCCCCCAAAACTCGCGCCACATTAAACAAAAACAGATTGTAACGAATCTGAAAAATAAATTAGTTTCGAGAAGGCTGAATAAACAGCACCGCAGTTTCGCCGTAATTGCGCGTATCAAACAGCTCCCATCCATCCGGAATCAACGGCATAACACTACGCGTACTACGCTCAAGCACAATAAGCGTATCTGCAGCAACGCTCGCAACGCCGCTAGCAATCATCGAAGCCAATAAACTTTCGCAATCCGCAGTTTCGTAAGCATATGGCGGATCAATAAACACCAACTCAAACGCTTCCCCACTATAATCCGCAACGAACTGCTCAGCGCGCTTACGAATAACGCGCATCGAAAGCGTATTATCCCACGATTTCGAACTCTGCAACGTCTTCGCAGTGCGAAGTATAAGAGATGCAGCTTGAGCGTTCGCTTCAACCGAAACCAGCTCGCGCGCGCCTCGAGAAAGCGCCTCAACGCCGAGCGCACCTGTGCCGGCGAATAAATCAAGCACGCGCGCATTCGCCATAACATCCCACGAATCGAGGCGCGAAAAAATGGCCTCCTTCGTGCGATCCGTGGTAGGCCTGGTACATGATTGCGCCGAAGTGAGCGGCAGAGATTTAAAACGTCCGGCAATAATATGCATACTTTTAGCTTAACTGCAACCTCAAACGACAACAATCGCCGCGCATTCCCCGGCAATGTTTCCTCATAACCACCAACCAGAGGCCCTAACGCAGCGCGACGACTGCACGAAGGTCTCATTCTGCCATTCTTCAGACCCGGACGCAGATTAGTTACTGCACTAGAGCCTCATTCCGCACCTCTTCCAACCCGCGCGCAGAAACTCATCTGCACGAAGGTCTCATTCTGCCATTCTTCAGACCTTAACGCAGTACACCAACTGCACGAAGGTCGCGAATTATGCAGGTCGTCGCGCATGCGAGGAGAGAAATCCCCCAAAACTCGCTCCACAGCAACGAGAACTCGCTCCACAGTAACGAGAACTCGCGCCACAGTCTAAGCGCTCAGAAAGTCGTCGCGAAATAACAAACGCCGGGGAAAGTTCCCCGGCGTTTGCAGTCAAAAACAACCCTACTTACTTATTTACTTCTTCAGGATCCGGAATCAAGAAGGAGCAAGCAAGAGCCAAAGCAAGCAAAATAATGCCCGCAACCATCGATGCCATGTATCCGCCTGTTGCGCCATTAGTTCCAGCAACATTAGTCATCACAGCGTAAAGAATTGCAAAGCTCAAGCCTGCACCCAAGTTAAACGCACCAGCATTCATGCCTGGCAAGTAGCCTGGATTATCTTTTGGCGAAAGCACAATACCAAGTCCGTTAAGCATAATGTTTGCAATGCCAGCGTAGCTTACGCCCATAGCGAGCGAAAGCACCACAAGCGCCCACACAGAAGGCACTCCGGCAACGTAAATGCCAAAAAGCACGCCAACCATGCTCAACAAAATGCCCACGCGAAGCACCAAACGGTATCCAAACTTTGCAGCAAGCATACCTGCCACAGGACCAAACAAGAAGCCAATAATTGCGTAAGGAGTAAGCGTTGCAAAGCTCACAACGCTAGCACCCAAATGCGCACCAGCCTTCGCATCCTGAGCAAGCTGTGGCACAACGCCGTTCATCAAAGCGAACACGCCGGTCATAGTCAAAAGCGTGGAAAGGAGCAAGCCCCACGTACGACGCTGCTTCATGTAATGCGTAGAAACAAGCGGAGCCGCGCTATTGCCCTCAATCTTCCAGAACACAACGAAGAACACAACAGCCACAACCACAAGTCCTGCAATCATCGTCAAGTTTGCGGAAGCGAGCTTATCAATCTCGTTAATTGCAAGATAAGCAGCCAAGAACGCAATACCAAGCGTTATAACGCCCAGCCAATCCATTCGCGGCGTTTCATCAGCATGAGATTCGTCAGCAGCAAGCACAACCATAATCACTGCAACAACAGCAATACCGGCCATAGTCCAGAACACGGAACGGAATCCGTAACGACCAGCAAGCCATCCGCCAAGAAGCGCGTCAACGCCTGCAATACCGCCGTTTACGGAAGTTAAGATTGCCATCAACTTTGCGTAACGCTTTTCCTCCGTCACGCGCACGCGCAACATAATTAAGCACATTGGCACCACAGGGCCGGACGCGCCTTGCAAAATACGGCCAATCATCAAAATGTTAACGTCTGGAGCAAGCGCCGACACAACGCAACCTAAAATCGTAGAAATTAAAATGCCAATAAGCACTTTCTTACGACCAACCAAATCAGCTAATCGCGGCAAAAACAGCGAGAACAAAGCCGCTGCAGTGAAGAATACCGTTTGCGTTAAGCCGATTTGCGTATCGGTTGTGTTAAGCTCTTTCGTCATCGTTGCCAATGCTGGAGAAAGCATTGAAGCGTTGAGTTGGAATGCAAAAATTGCCACAAGCAGCGCCGTCATTAGCGCTACGATTGAGCGGCCGCCTTTATCTAACATCGAAGGCGCTGGAGATGAAACCTCAGTCATAGTAACCTCGTATCAAAATTTGATAGTACTTTTACTTTCGGTAAATAGTACTTTCGGTAGATTCTACTTTCGGTAGATTCTACTTTCGGTAGATAGTACCTGGAAAATATCCGCAATAATTCTAGTACGATTAGCCAATACGCTTAAGCGCGTCGACAATCAAATCCCAGAATTTATCAAAATCAAGCTTCGTCGCAACTTGCGTATGGCACTCTTCAGCAGAAGGCTCCGGCCCACGCAAATCCGCAACAGTCATGCCAAGCGTCAAATCACCCTTAATTTCAACGTCAAGCGGGCAACGACGAGTCTTAACAACGCTGTGATCAATCAAATACGCAATCGTGCAAGGATCATGCACAGGCGGATCAATAAAGTCCTGATTATTCTGGTATGCCTTGCGGAAGAAGTCCATCAAACCGCTAGCAAACGCGGCAAGAGGCGTTCCAACTGCGTCAATTTTTGCCTGAGCTTCCGGCGTACAAAGAGCCTGATGCGTCAAATCAAGACCAACCATCGTAATTGGCCACGCCTCGTTAAACACAACGTGCGCAGCTTCCGGATCCGTCTTAATATTGAACTCCGCAACCGCGCTCCAATTTCCAACGTGATAGCCGCCGCCCATAAGCACGACTTCCTTCACACGGCTCACAATTCGCGGCTCCATGCGCACAGCCATAGCAATATTCGTAAGCGGGCCGGTTGGCACAAGCGTAATCGTGCCAGGCTCGTGGCTCATAATAGTGTCAATAATCCAGTTAACAGCATGACCTTCGTCCAGCGGACGCGTTGGCTCCGGAAGAGTTACGCCGTCCAAGCCGGTTTCGCCGTGTACTGCGGCCGCAACTTCCAGCGGACGAATCATAGGGCGATCGCATCCTGCGTGCACAGGAATATTCGTTGCGTGCGCCATTTCTAGCGTTGCGCGCGCGTTATACGTAACTTTTTCGAGGCTTTGGTTGCCGCCAACTGTAGTTACGCCAATCAAATCAATATTTGGGTTGCCAAGTGCTAGCAAAATAGCCATGGCATCATCATGACCTGGATCACAATCAAGGATGACAGAAGTCATCATCACTCCTTTTCGCTTCATTGCGTTATAAAATTGTATAATTTCGGTTAATTAACATTTGTTTATGATTATAAACAAATGACGATTTACAAGTATAGCATACTACAGTTTCGTTTCAAATAACTAAATAAAATAAATAAATAGATAAATAAAATAAAATAAAATAGATAGCGCAATAAAGTAACGCAATAAAATATCTAAATAAATAAAATAAATAGATAAATAAAATAAATAGATAGCGCCTTACGCAGCTTACGAAACTTACGAAACTTACGAAACTTACTCGGCTTACGCGCGCTCGTGAATGCTATCCATGCGGCTTAACACCAATTCCGGCGTAAACGACTCATGCACCGGCTGCATGGACTCAGTATTAAGCGCGGCAGCAGCAACCGCAAAACGACCTGTCTTAGCAGAATCAAAATCGTTATAACGAGCGTAAATCAAAGCAGCCGTAGCAGTATCGCTAGAACCGTTATCGTTGCCAACCGCTTTCACACCATCCGAACCATTGCCATGCGCAAGCATCATACGCTGAACGCGCTTCACAGGCACCGGATAGAACGACACGCCTTCATCAGCCACGCCGTAAGCAACTCCAGCACGACCAGCATTCACAAACACGTGCTTCACGCCGCGCTTAAGCAGCGCACTCGCGCAACGCATAGCAGAACGCTCATCAATCGCATTAATGCCAGTAAGAGCCTGCGATTCTGCGGTATCCAAAACAAGCGTATCAATCTTAGACAATCTCGACAGCACGCGCGGAGCCTTCGCATCAGTAATAGCGCGAACCACAATCGGGCGGCGATACCTATCACACAGCCATTCAAGCGACTTTTGCGGAATATTCGTATCCATCACTAAAATATCAGCATTTTCAATAATCGACATACGCTCGCGCAGAAAATCAGGAGTCATGTGATCGTAAATGCTCATATCGTCCAAAGCGAGCAAGCGCTGGCCGGAAGCGTCGCCAACATACATATACGAAGCCGTCATAGAATCCGGAAGCTGCTTTGCGTAACCAATATCCAAGCCGTTCGCAGCCGCATCAATGCGGAACAATTCGCCATTATGGTCGCCGCCGTACACCGAAACCATGCTGGTTCGCACGTTAAGTCGCTCCAAAGCAACCGCAATATTTCGACCAACGCCACCAAGCATGTAGCGCACGCGCGAAGCGTTAGACGTGTAATCCATTAAATCGCCGCAAGCAATGCCGAGAACATCCATGCTGATGCCGCCAACAACCGTGACGTAGCTCGGAGGCGTAACAATATAGCCTTTGCCGCGCAAGTAGCCTTTGCGAACGAGATTAGAAATATGCGCCGCAACGCCAGAACGTGTAATTCCTGCAAGATTTGCAAGCTCTTGTTGGCTAATCATTGGGTTTTGTTGAATCCACGCCAAGATTTGCTGTTCACGTTCAGTCATTGTGCCCTCATCTCTAATGCGATTACAAATGATTCTTACCTTTGCATTACTTCTAGGATATTCGCAATTCGAATAATATGCACGTAAATTTATAAAATTTTCTGTATTTTTGTTTATTTTTGCGCGAAAACTACCATTTTAGGTATGATTTTGGTAAATTTTTGGAAATTTTTGCACAAAAATTTATCAATTTAAGATTTTAATTACTTAAGTTTTTTAATTTTTTATGCGCAATTACTTAAGTTTTTTAATTTCTTACGCATAATATCCTAAATTTTTTAATTACTTACGATTTGCGCACTTCCGCCGCGCGTAAAGTCGAGAACAGCGCCAGCGAGATTCTTAAGCGACGTAAGATGCACATCGTCGCGCAAAATTTCCGCAGCATCTTCTCGCGCTTCCGCAATAATCTTCGCATCTTCAACAACACGAAGCAGCTTCAAACTCGACCTTCCGCCGGATTGCGAATCGCCAAGAACGTCGCCAACATTACGCAATTCCAAATCTTTTTGCGCAATAACCGCGCCATCAAGGGAATTTTCAACAACTTTCAAGCGCTCCTGAGCAACCGTGTCATCATCGGTTTGCGCAATCAAAAATGCCCAAGAATTCGTGCCACCTCGCCCAACGCGACCACGCAACTGGTGCAATTGCGCAAGACCAAAACGATCCGCATCAAAAATCACAATGCAACTTGCTTGCGGCACGTCAACGCCGACCTCAATCACAGTAGTTGCAACCAAAACTTGCACGTCACCGCGCAAAAAACTCTCCATAGTTTCGCGCTTTGTTGCGTCGTCGTCGCGGCCGGTAAGTTGCGCAAATTTAATACCTTTGAATTGCGGAAGCGCAGAAAGACGCTTCAAAATGCCAGTAACTGTGTGCAATTTACGTGCGGAAGGCAGGTTTGGGGCTGCTAAATCGGAATCATCGCTGGCGGCGGCGGTTGCGGAGACGGTTGCAGCATTCGCCAAATCGTCATCCTCAATATGCGCACAAACCACGTACGCGCGCTCCCCCGCGTCAATTCGCGCGCGAATATGCGAAAACATGCGCGCCATCGTACTCGCGTCCGATTCCTGCACAACGAAAGTGCGAATCGGCTTTCTGCCGCCCGGAAGCTCCGTCAAATACGAAGCGTCCAAATCGCCGAACCAAGTCATAGCAGCAGAGCGCGGAATAGGCGTTGCTGTCATAACCAAAAGATGCGGGGTTATTTGCGAATTTTCGGTGTTCGAGTTTTCGGTGTGAGAATCTTCGCTCATTTTGCGCATAAGCACATCTCGCTGTGCAACGCCAAAACGATGCTGCTCATCAATCACAACCAGCGCCAAATTAGTCGGCTTAAAAGTCGCGGAAAAAGCCGCATGAGTTGCCACAATCAGCGCAGGCTCCCCACTCGCAACGCTCGCAAGCGCGCAGCGACGCTCCGCAAGCTTCATGCCTCCAGTCACAACGATTACAGGCACTTTTAGACTTGCGCGAGAAATCATTTGCCGCAAATTTTCGGCGTGCTGCGAAGCAAGAACCTGCGTTGGAGCAACCAAAACCGCCTGATAACCCGAACCAACCGCCTCAAGCATAGCGCAAAGTGCCACAACCGTTTTGCCGGAACCAACTTCGCCCTGAAGCAGGCGGCGCATCGGACGGCGCTCACGCATATCCGCAACAATTTCGTCAATAACTTCTTGCTGACCGTGCGTAAGATCAAACGGTAAACTTTCTATAAATTGATTGCGGAAACAAGAATTATTACATGATTTTGCTTGATTAGCTTTAGAATTTTCGCGAGATTGCAATACCGCAACTTGCGAAACAAAAGCTTCTTCGTAGCGCAACGTGGCAATAGCTTTGTGAAATTCGTCGGTTGATTTTGGATTGTGAATTGCGCAAATTGCTTCCGCGCGAGTCATGAGATTGCGTTTTGTGCGAACAGATTCCGGCAGAATATTTGGGATTTGAGCGGAAAGTGCGGAGGCTGTGGGAGCTGATTGTTCTGGCGCGTCCGCATTAGTTGGTGCAAGCGCAGAAAGTATAAAAAGTATAGTTTCGTGAATATGCTCGCTGGAAATTCGCGAATTCGCGTGATAAACCGGCTGCGGCGCGCAAAGACGCGCCAAACCCTCCTCAACGCTACCAACAGTATCGAAAGATTTTGGCAAATCTTCGCGATTTTCAGCCGAATCAACCGTCAAAACCTGCGGATGCGCAAATTGCAATCTACCATTAAAAGTGCTCGACACGCCGCCAATCACAACGTTTGCACCAACCTGCATCCTCGACGAAAGCCAATTGGCATACGCGCGATTTTTCGAAAAATAAATAAGTTGCGCAGAAGATTCCTGATCCTGCAAAACGTTGATTTCAAGCCTAAACCCACGGCGCGCGTTCATTGGCACAACGTTAATCGACTGTATTTGCGCATAAAATGCCACTTCCTCGCCGATTCGCACATCTCTCAAACGCGCGATTTTTAGCGGTTTCGTAACTCTGAACGGGTAGTAAGTTAGCGCGTCTTCGATTGTGATGATGCCGAGCGACTTCAGTGCGGAAACGCGGCGCTTGTTGGGGATTATTGAGGAAAGTGCAGCGTGCGTTTTGGCTGAGTTCGTGGGCGTATTTAGCATATTTCGATTATAAATCATCCGCAAAGCATTTACTTACTCTCGCTCCGAACTGCTTTCGCGCGAGCGTAGCGAGTTTTTGGAAGTTCCTTGCTTGATGTTGCGCGAGTTTTGGGGGATTTCTCTCCTCGCACGTCCCGTCCTTCGTGCGCTCTGGCTGCTAAAGTCGCTTATTGTGTTCGCCTTTCTCTAAAGAATGTAGCTTCTCAGTCCTCTTTTAGTGCTCGTAGAGAAATCCCCCAAACTCTGCGTGTTTAATCTTTAATAACCGTGCCTCATCGCAGAGATTTTTCGATTTTTCTTCTTCGCTCGGCTTGTCAGCAGCCTTCGGCTCTGCGCGACGACCTGCTTTCGCGCTTAGAGCGTAGCGCGCGAAAGCAATTCGGAGCGTGAGCTTGCTCAAGTTGAAAGCACGGTGTGCTTTCAACGCAAGCTCAGTAGCGAGCGCGTTCCGCGCGAGCGTGCCGCGTTCAGTGCGAAAAATCTCAAATCTCTACCACACTAATATTCCTACAACTAAAGTTGCAAAACCACGCTGCTGTGGAATGCGCGGTAATAATTCACGACGTGGTGTGTGCATCAGCGCAGACGCTAGTGTTCTCTAAGCAACAAGTAATCTATGTATGCAAAGCACGACTGCAAAGCTACAGGAACATTCACGCAGATTGCGTACTGCGTTAGAGCCTCTGATTGCTCGTTTTCGGACATTCGTGCAGATGACATACTGCGTTAAGGCCTGAAGAATGACAGAATTAGACATTCGCGCAGTACAGTTACTGCGTTAGAGCCTCTGGTTAGCGGTTACGTGGAACATTTGCGGGAGAAGATGCGAATACAAAAAAGCCCCGAGCACTGCTCAGGGCCTTTACGATTTAAACGCAATACAATGCGCGATTCACGCCTCAACGCGCTGAACCTTGCCAGCCTTAATGCATTTTACGCACACACGAAGGCGAACATTTTCGCCATCAATGGTGGTGCGAACCGGCTGAAGGTTCGGGCGGAAGGTGCGCTTATTGCGGATATGCGAATGTGAAACACTGAAACCGGTCTGCGGTCCCTTGCCACATACTGCGCAACGAGCTGCCATAATGGACTCCTATTTTCTTTGACTTGCAAGTCTTGCGTCATTCAAACGAACAAACTACTCACGCAAATAACTTCAGCAAATTACCAAAGCAAATCGCACAAATAAATAAGCACGCCTGAACGCACAACTACACAAGTATATCACTTACCAAGACAATCCGCATGCACGAACTCAGTTTTTTCGCGCAAATCCGCAACATTCTTGCAACCAAGAAGCGCCATAATTACTCGAATCTGCTCCTGCCAATCTGCAATTTGTTGCGTAAGTGCATCCTCGCCTTCGCGCATAAGCGTGTGCAAAAACTCGCCGGCAACACCTACTGCCGAAGCGCCTAACGCAAGCGCTCGCACAACATCAAGTGGCGTACGCACTCCTCCACTCGCGAAAATCTCCACCGGATTAGATTTAAGCGCCTCGCACTTTCGAATATCAAGCAAAGACTCAACGGTTGTAAGACCCCAATCAGCCAAATAATCGTACACGCCGCGCGCGCGACGAGCGTTTTCAATAGACACAAAATTCGTGCCGCCGCGCCCAGAAACATCAACAGCGCGCACGCCAACATCGCGCAAACGCAAAACATCGCGAGCCGTCATTCCGCAACCAGTTTCCTTAACAATAACCGGCACGCGCGCCGACTCGCACTCGCGCACAATCTGCTCAATATTTTTAAGCCAATTTCGAAAATCGCGGTCGCCCTCCGGCATCACCAGCTCCTGAGCCGCGTTCAAATGCACCTGCAGCGCGTTCGCTTGAAGCATACTCACAGCTCGCATAGCATCGCTTGCGCTCGTTCCTGCACTCACGTTCGCCATTACGAAACCGCGCGGATTTTCGCTTCCAATCACGCTAAAAGTACCGGCTAGTGCGTCGTCTCGAAGGGCTGCGCTTAGCGATCCGCTTGCCATTGCGACTCCAGTTTTCGCTGCAACACGCGCTAGCTGTGCGTTCACTTTTTGCGCGCGCGCACTTCCGCCGGTCATTGCGTTAATATACAGCGGCGAGCGCCAGTTTGCGGCAGTCGCTGGGGTGGCTGAGGCAGTGCTTGCTTGTGCGCTTCCCGATTCAAACACACGCGCAAACACGCGCACGCTGGAATCAACTTCCTCCAAAGCCACCTGCGGCAACGCATTCGGCATAAATCGCACGGAATCAAAACCGGAATTCGCGTAAGCGCTATACTGCTCGTCCGCAAGCGTAATATGCTCGTCTTTTCGATGCTGGATTGTTCGGGAAGCTTGATTTTCCGGCGATTCGCTGCCTTCCGCATTCTCGCCGCCTTCCGCATTCTCGACGCCTTCCGCGTTCTCGGCGATTTCAATATTCAGCGGCTCAATTCCGTGATTCTCCCAAGCAGATTTCATAGATTCAATCCGATTATTTTCGTAAATTTTGGTGATAGCAATTCCGCAATCTCCTCCTCCAGCGCCGCTAGTTTTCGCCGGAATTCCAACGAAATCAGCGTCTTCAATAAGTTGCGTAAGCTTCGGCGTTTCGATTACGGTGCCAGTTAGCGCGCTCAATTTTTGCAATAATTCGCGATTTTTTGCGAAACCGCTGGAAATATTGTCTAATTCGAAATTTTCTAGCGATTGCGCAAGTTTTTGCACGCAAATTTCGCTTTGTTCGAAGAAATCTTGGTAAGTAAAGTTTGCGGTAGATTCTGCTGTAGATTCGACGCTACTTTCTACGCTACTTTCGACGCTACTTACCAACTCAGCGCTCGACGCAGGCGAACCAGTCCAACCTACCAAAAGTTTTAGCGTTTCCGGCACATTTATTCGTTTAATTTCCAGTCGAGGCCACTTTTTATTCAATAATTTATTGAAGTTAGAGTCACCGGAATTTATAAGGCTAAGTTCCGCTTCAAGCCACTCGCGATTGTATGCGCGGTACAAAATAACGCCGCCGCAAGAGCTTGCAGCCACATCTCCACCACTGCCTGACTTCTTCACAGTTGACGAAGCAATTAACGAAAGCTTAGAAATCATTGACGTTTTAAGATTCAAACCGTACCACTTACAAAGCGCACGAACCACAGCAACCGTAACTGCTGCAGAAGATCCAAGACCGTACTTTTTGCCGGATTTTACGTCGTCAAGTTCGCTTGAAATATGCAAATTGTAAACGTTACGATCGCAATTTGTCGCGCAAATTTCTCGCGCATATGCGTCAACTACGCGCATTGCTGCAAGAACATAAGAGTAAGATTTTGCAGAAAGTGACAAATCTGAAGAAATTGCTGAAGAAGAAATTGCCGAATCTTCCGAATCTAAATCATCCCTATATAAAATATTTCCGCCTAAATCTCGATTCCAATAAAGCGGCTTGTAATTTTCTCCTTCAGAGGTGATTATTCCGTAATATTTTCGCTTTTCACTTGCGTTTTCGCATAAATCTTCGCGTAAATTTTCTTGCGTATTTTCGTACTGTAAATTTTCATCATCTACAGTAACTTTTACGTAGCGATTCACAGCCGCCACAATCGCAGCCGCGCCGTCAACAACCGCGTATTCACCCGCAATATAAAGCTTTCCGGGAGCGGTCGCCTGCACCTGAGTCATAATTTCGCCGCCTGTTCCAAACTCACACTTACGCTTACGCCGTCGCCAGCGCGCGCAATCGAAAATAGCGGAGTGCCGGCATCGCTAGCGCCGCACGCAACGCCTCCATCCGCATAATCACCCTGAATAAAAGCATACTCAACTCGCCCACGCAACTCCTCAGCCGCGCGCTCAGCGCAATCCCCGTCCGTAAGCACTTTCACATTCGGCCCCGCGTCCATGGTTGCCCACACCGGCCAACCGCACTCACGCATAGCACGCACTGCACGCAGCACAGCGTAAGTTTTATCCGTAAAATAATTCACAGGCGGCGCAGCTTTGTGCATAGTCTCGTGCATTCCGAGCGCGTTACGTTCCACAACTTCGCCGAGCTTCTCAAGGTCGGCTGTGCGAATCGCCTCAAGCGCCTCGGCAAGGTCCAACTTCGACTGCTCAACCCACGGCATGTACGCGGGCGAAGTTTCAACAGTGCGACGCATTGCTTCGCGGCTGGAAATCGCCTTTTTGTGCTCGTCCAAAGTTACGACAATCATGGCAAGGTTTAAATTTTTCGGCGCGGATGCTTGCGATTCAGGCTCCGCAATCGGCTCCGTAATCAGATCCGCAATCGACTCCGCGTAAGACGTTTCGTCATCCTCGCCAGCGTGCCAAATCACAAGTCCGCCAAAAATCGAGCGACACGCAGACCCCGAACCGCGACGCGCAAGACGCGAAAGTTCGCGCGGAGTAAGCTTCAACCCAGCAGCAAAAGCTGCCGACGCACACAAAGCCGCAAATCCAGAAGCGCTTGAAGCAAGACCGGCTGCAGTAGGCACGTGATTTCGCGACTCAACTCTCGCTTTCGTTGAAATTCCGGCTTTTTCGCGCACTAAATCAAGCATCGAAACTACGCGACGAAAAGTCGTACTACCCGGCAGAAGATTTTCGCCATCTAAAGTAACGGAATCCTCGCTAAAATCATCCGAAAAATTCACGGCTGTTTGCGTGTATAAATCCGAAAGCGTAAGCGAAAGCGAGGAAGTGTACGGCAGAATCAGCTTCTCGTCGCGCTTGCCCCAATACTTAATCAGCGCAATATTCGCATTTGCCGTTGCTACAGCTGAGTTGGGTGCGAGCTGATTGCTGGCAGTTACTTTTGGCTGAATTTCAACGGTTTTCATTCGGTTCCTTTGTTGAAGCGTGCGGCACGTGAGCGCGCGTTCTGCTCTACTTACATATGTATTTTAACAATTCCCAGCGCACAAACGACATTTACTATACGCGCTTGCAAAGTTTATATAGCTTTTCAGCACGATTACGTTATTTCCTATACGCGCTTGTAAAGTTTCTGTAGCTTTTCAGCGCGATTACGTTATTTCCTATACGCGCTTGTAAAGTTTATGTAGCTTTTACTGAATTTTTGTGACTACATCTTAATCAACAAAAAGGAGCTTCAAGCCCGAAAGCTTGAAGCCCCATTTTTATATCAGACTAGCGTCACTCAGCTTCGTCACCGTAATCGCCCTGACCGCCTTGATCATCAAGGAAGTCATCTGGATTAAAGTCGTCGCCAAGCTTCATGTCGCCGAAGTCAATGTTGGAGAAGTCAACATCAGCCATGTCGCTTTCGCCGAAGTTTGATGGCGTTCCGTCAGCACCACCCAAACCGAAGTTCGGGTAAATGGAGTCGCGCACCTGAGGATCCGGCTCAACGTTAGCGTTGCGATAACGTGCCAAACCGGTACCAGCTGGGATGAGCTTACCGATAATCACGTTCTCCTTCAAGCCCTTAAGGTCATCTTCCTTCTGGCTCAAGGCGGCTTCAGTAAGCACGCGTGTAGTCTCCTGGAAGGATGCTGCAGAAAGCCAAGAATCCGTAGCCAAAGAAGCCTTGGTAATACCCATAAGCTCTGGTCGGCCGGCAGCAGGCTTTCCGCCGTTCTTAACAGCAGCCAAGTTTGCTTCACGGAACTTTGCTTGGTCAACAAGCTCGCCAGGAAGAAGATCCGTATCGCCAGAATCAATCACCGTAATGCGGCGAAGCATCTGGTGCACAATAACCTCAATGTGCTTATCGTGAATATCAACGCCCTGAGAACGGTAAACGTTGTGCACTTCTTCCACGATATTCACCTGAGCTGCACGCGGGCCAAGAATACGCAGAATCTTCTTAGGATCCACAGAACCCTCAATCAACTGCGTACCAACCTCAACATGGTCGCCATCCTTCACAAGCATTGGAGCACGACGAGTCACAGGGTAAACGATTGGCTCAACAGTAGAGTCGTCTGGTGTCAAAGTCACCTGACGGCCGTGATCTGTATCCTCAACCTTCACAACACCTGGGAACTCAGCGATTGGAGCCTCGCCCTTAGGAGTACGAGCCTCGAAAAGCTCCGTAACACGAGGAAGACCCTGCGTAATATCGGAAGCCGAAGCAACACCACCGGAGTGGAAGGAACGAAGCGTAAGCTGCGTACCAGGCTCACCAATGGACTGTGCTGCAACAATACCAACAGCCTCACCAACGTCCACAAGTCGGCTCGTAGCCAAGGACCATCCGTAGCACTTTGCGCAAACGCCGCGCTTGGATTCGCAAGTAAGCACAGAACGCGCCTTAACTTCCTCAACGCCGTGCGCAACCAAATCGCGCAAAACGTCCATAGAAAGCGCATCGCCGCACTTTGCCAAAACTGTAGTGCCATCAGCAGGATCAACAACATCCGCAGCAAGCAAGCGCGAGTATGGACCACCATCAGCAGCCTTAACAAGCGTCAAATTGCCGTTTTCGTCGCGATCAGCAATCTTCATAACAAGACCGCGCTTAGTGCCGCAATCTTCTTCGCGAACGATTACTTCCTGCGAAACGTCCACAAGACGACGAGTCAAGTAACCAGATTCTGCCGTACGAAGTGCGGTATCTGCCAAGCCCTTACGAGCGCCGTGCTGGGAGATGAAGTACTCCAACACGGACAAGCCGTCGCGGTAGTTTGACTTAACAGGTCGAGGAATAATCTCGCCCTTAGGGTTTGCCACGAGGCCTCGCATACCAGCAATCTGACGAATCTGCATCCAGTTACCACGTGCGCCTGACTGAACCATGATGTTCACGTTGTTGTCATCATGGAAGTTTTCGCGCATTGCGTCTGCAACCTTGTCGGTGCATTCAGTCCACAAGTTGATCAATTCTTGACGACGCTCTTCGTCTGTAAGAAGACCCATGTCGTACTGAGAGTTGATTTTTGCAGCCTGATCCTCGTAATCTTGCGCAATTGCCTCGCGGTTTGGAGGAAGCACAATATCGGAGAATGCCATTGTTACGCCGGACCAAGGAGCGCGCGTAAAGCCGAGATCCTTCAAAGCGTCGAGCGTTGCTGCAACTTGCGCTGTAGAATAGCGGGTTGCGATTTCGTCGACGATCTTAGAAAGTACGCCCTTTGGCACCTGCTCGTTTACGAACGGATAGTCTACTGGCAAAGTTCCGTTGAACAAGATACGTCCGCAAGAAGTTGCGAAAAGTATAGTTCCGTCCTTAAAACGCTCTTCGCGCACAACGTCTGGGCTGCCTGGCTCAGGATCAACAACCTTAATCTCGGAAGGCTCCCAATCCTTTGGCAAAACGAAGTCTGCAGGAACGCGAATCAGCACCTTAGCTTGCATGTCAATCTCATGCTTGTCGAGAGCCATTTCAGCTTCAGCAAGCGAGGAGAAGATTCGGCCTTGACCCTTGGCTCCCTCAATTACGGTAGACAAGTAGTAAAGACCCAAAATCATATCCTGAGATGGCATTGTAACGGTGTGGCCGTCTGCTGGCTTCAAAATATTGTCGGAAGCCATCATCAAAGTGCGCGCTTCAGCTTGAGCTTCTGCAGAAAGCGGAAGATGCACTGCCATCTGGTCACCATCGAAGTCTGCGTTGAATGCTGCGCAGGCAAGTGGTGGCAGGTGGATTGCTTTACCTTCAACCAAAATTGGCTCGAATGCCTGAATACCCAAGCGGTGAAGTGTAGGTGCGCGGTTAAGAAGCACAGGATGCTCGGAAATAACTTCCTCGAGCACGCCCCAAACTTCGGAGTCGCCGCGGTCTACCAAACGCTTTGCGCTCTTCATATTCTGAGCGAAGCCCTGATCTACCAAACGCTTAATAACGAACGGCTTGAAAAGCTCCAATGCCATTGGCTTTGGCAAACCGCACTGATGCATGCGAAGGCTTGGACCAACGACGATTACGGAACGGCCGGAGTAATCAACACGCTTACCGAGCAAGTTCTGGCGGAATCGGCCTTGCTTACCCTTAAGCATGTCGGAAAGCGACTTTAATGGTCGGTTGGATGCGCCGGTTACTGGGCGTCCGCGGCGACCGTTGTCGAAGAGCGAGTCGACTGCTTCCTGAAGCATGCGCTTTTCGTTATTAAGCATGATTTCAGGAGCGCCGAGCTCAATAAGTCGCTTCAAACGGTTGTTACGGTTGATTACACGACGATACAAATCGTTCAAATCGGAAGTTGCGAAACGGCCACCGTCAAGCTGAACCATTGGTCGCAAATCTGGTGGGATTACTGGAATTACGTCCAAAACCATAGCTTCTGGCTTGTTTCCAGTAGTCAAGAATGCGTTTACAACTTTCAGTCGCTTCAAAGCGCGAGCCTTGCGCTGACCGGTTCCGTTGTCGATTTCTGCGCGAAGCTCTTCTGCTGCAGACTTCAAATCGAAGTCCTGCAAACGCTTCTTAATAGCTTCAGCACCCATGCAGCCTTCGAAGTAGTCGCCGTAGCGATCTTCCATCTCGCGCCACAAGTCAACGTCGCCTTCCATATCGCCGGCACGCAAGCCCTTGAAGCGGTCAAATACGGCGTTCAAACGCTGAATCTGCTCATCGTAACGCGTGCGAATAGCAGACATTTCGCGTTCTGCACTAGCGCGCAACTTAGATTTTGCAGCACCTTTGCCTTCGCCAGATTCTTCCAGCTCGTGCAAGTCTTCTTCAACTTTCTTTGCGCGCGCTTCGATTTCGTTATCGCGGCGCTTGCGAAGATTGCCGATTTCGGTATCGAATTCGTCTTGCAAATCTGGAAGATCTTGATGACGCTGCTCTTCATCGACTTTCGTAACCATGTAAGCTGCGAAGTAGATTACTTTTTCAAGATCCTTAGGTGCAATGTCGAGCAAGTAGCCCAAACGGCTTGGCACACCTTTGAAGAACCAAATGTGCGTCACCGGAGCTGCAAGCTCAATATGACCCATGCGTTCGCGGCGAACGCGGCTGCGCGTAACTTCTACGCCGCATCGCTCGCACACGATTCCCTTAAAGCGCACGCGCTTATACTTACCGCACGCGCACTCCCAGTCGCGAGTTGGACCGAAGATCTGCTCACCGAACAGACCGTCCTTCTCTGGCTTTAGGGTACGGTAATTAATGGTTTCTGGCTTCTTTACTTCGCCGTGGCTCCAGCTACGGATATCTTCGGCGGTTGCCAGTCCAATCCTCAATTTGTCAAATGCGTTGACGTCCAGCACTCTTATCGTCCTGTCTCATGAAATTGTTTTCTAATGTTTCTTAATTTCTTAAAGTGTGTTCGTTACCGAATCAGTTACTGAATCAATTAGCAAATCAGTTACTGAATCGGTTACAGAATCACTGGTATTCAGGTTCAACAGCAATCTGGTCTTCCTTGGCGGACGAATCTGGTCGAGCGCCAATATTGAAGCCAAGATCGTCGGAAGATGAAACTGGGTCGTCCTCTTCATCCTTCATGTCGATTGCAACGCCTTCAGCGTTCAGCACTTCAACATTAAGGGAAAGCGACTGCATTTCCTTAAGCAACACCTTGAAGGATTCAGGAATGCCAGCTGGTGGCAGGTTATCGCCCTTGACGATAGCACCGTACACGCGCACGCGGCCGTCGACGTCATCAGACTTCGTGGTCATCATTTCGTGCAATGTGTAAGCAGCGCCGTAAGCCTCGAGCGCCCACACTTCCATTTCGCCGAAGCGCTGGCCGCCGAACTGTGCCTTACCACCCAACGGCTGCTGGGTAATCATGGAGTAAGGACCAGTGGAACGCGCGTGAATCTTATCATCAACCAAGTGATGCAGCTTCAAAATGTACATGTAGCCCACAGAAATTGGCTTCGGGAATGGCTCGCCAGTGCGGCCATCGAACAAAGTTGCCTTACCGTCTGGGCCAACAAGCTTGTCGCCGTCGCGATTTGCGAGGGTTGTAGAAAGCAAGCCCTTCAAAGTTTCTGGGCGAACGCCGTCGAATACTGGAGTTGCAACTGGAGTGCATGGATCGCCATGCTCAGCGCCCTGCGGCACGTACTTCTTCCAAGCTGCTTCCAAATCTGGATCCAAGTTAATATCCCAGCCAGCGTGAGCAATCCAACCCAAGTGAAGCTCGAGCACCTGGCCCAAGTTCATTCGAGAAGGCACGCCCAACGGGTTAAGCATGATGTCAACTGGAGTACCATCAGCTAAGAATGGCATATCTTCTTCTGGCAAAATGCGGGAAATAACACCCTTGTTGCCGTGGCGGCCGGAAAGCTTATCGCCTTGCGTAATCTTACGATGCTGAGCGATGTAGACGCGAATCATTTGGTTCACGCCGTTTGGAAGCTCGTCGCCGTCGTCTTCAGCGTCTTCGCGAGTGATTTCCTTAACTGCAATCACAGTACCGGTTTCGCCGTGTGGCACGCGCAAAGAAGTATCGCGCACTTCGCGGCTCTTTTCGCCGAAGATTGCACGGAGCAAACGCTCTTCTGGAGTAAGCTCGGTTTCGCCCTTAGGAGTTACCTTACCAACCAAAATGTCGCCGGCTTCAACTTCAGCACCGATGCGAATAATGCCGCGCTCGTCAAGATTTGCAATCGCATCTTCGCCAACGTTTGGCAAATCGCGAGTAATCTCTTCGGAACCAAGCTTAGTTTCGCGAGCGTCGATTTCGTATTCTTCAATATGAATAGAAGAAAGCGTATCGTCTTGCACAAGACGCTGGGAAATAATCACAGCATCCTCGTAGTTGTAACCGTTCCAAGGCATAAACGCAACGAGCAAATTCTTACCCAATGCAAGTTCGCCCTTTTCGGTTGCAGGACCGTCTGCCAAAACAGTACCAGCTTCAACGCGTTCGCCGTCTTTAATAAGCGGCACTTGGTTGTAGCAAGTAGTTTGGTTAGAACGCTGGAACTTGGAAAGCTTGTAGCTTGACTGAGTTCCATCGTCGTTCATAACGCGAATAATATCTGCAGAAACGTAGGTTACTACGCCCGGCTTTTCTGCCAAAATTACGTCGCCAGAATCAACTGCTGCACGCCATTCGGAGCCGGTACCAACAAGTGGTCGCTCGGACTTAATAAGCGGCACAGCCTGACGCTGCATGTTCGTACCCATCAATGCACGGTGGCCTTCGTCGTGCTCCAAGAATGGAATCAAGGAAGCGCCGAGGGAAACCATCTGGCGTGGGGAAACGTCCATGTAGTCAACAGTGCTTACAGGCACATCGACTGCTTCTTCTTCGTCCACGCGAGCAAGTGCTTGAGTGCCTACGAAGTTGCCGTTTTCGTCGAGTTCCTGGTTTGCCTGAGCAATAACGTGCTCGGCTTCGCGGTCTGCAGTCATATATTCGACTTCGTTAGTTACGTGACCGTTAATAACCTTGCGGTATGGGGTTTCGATGAAGCCGAATGGGTTGATGCGTCCGAAGGTTGCCAAAGAACCGATAAGACCGATGTTTGGACCTTCTGGGGATTCGATTGGGCACATACGTCCGAAGTGGGATGGGTGCACGTCTCGAACTTCCATGGAAGCGCGATCGCGAGAAAGACCACCAGGGCCGAGTGCGGAAAGACGACGCTTGTTCGTAACGCCTGCCAAAGGATTGTTTTGATCCATAAACTGGCTGAGCTGGGAAGTTCCGAAGAATTCCTTAATTGTTGCGTTTACTGGGCGAATGTTGATTAAGGACTGCGGAGTAATTGCTTCTGCATCCTGGGTTGTCATACGTTCGCGCACAACGCGCTCCATGCGGCTTAAGCCGGTACGAAGCTGATTTTGCACAAGCTCGCCAACCTGACGAATACGACGGTTGCCGAAATGATCAATATCGTCAACGTCAACACGCAACTGCACGTCTTGACCGTCGCGCTTACCTGGGAAGGTTTTTTCGCCTGCGTGTAAGGTTACCAAATATTTGATAGTGGCGATAATATCTTCGCGGTTCAAGCTGCGATCGCCGTAGTCAGCTTCAAGACCAAGCTTGCGGTTGATCTTGTAGCGGCCGACTCGCGCCAAATCGTAACGCTTTGTGTTGAAGTAGAAGGAGTCGAGAAGATTGCGGCCAGCTTCTGGAGTTGCAGTATCAGCTGGGCGAATCTTACGATACAAGTCGGTAAGTGCATCGTCTTGCGTATCGATAGGCTCTTTTGCGAGCGCATCCAAAACAAGTGGATATCCTTGGAAAGCATCGGCAATTTCGTCTTTCGTCATGCCAATAGCCATAAGGAATACGATTGCGGACTGCTTGCGCTTGCGGTCAACGCGAACGCCTAAAACGTCGCGCTTGTCGATCTCAAATTCCAACCATGCGCCGCGGCTTGGGATAATCTTCGCACCGAAAACATCCTTGTCGGAAGTGCGATCTTGCGTACGGTCGAAGTACACGCCTGGGGAGCGCACAAGCTGAGAAACGATTACTCGCTCGGTGCCGCCAATAATGAAGGTGCCGTGAGGAGTTTGGAGTGGGAAATCACCCATGAAAACGGTCTGGCTCTTAATTTCGCCAGTTTCGCCGTTTTCAAACTCAGCGTTCACATAAAGTGGAGCAGAATAGGTGTAATCCTTTTCCTTGCACTCAAGCACAGTGTGGCGTGGTTCTTCAAAGTATGGATCGGAGAATGTGAGGCTCATCGTCTCAGCAAAGTTCTCGATTGGGGAAATCTCCTGGAAGACTTCGTCAAGACCGGAAACATGAGGCACGGTGTGAGTTCCGTTTGCTTCATCTTCGGCAACGCGCTTCTTCCAGCGTTCAGAGCCGATCAACCAATCAAAGCTGTCGGTTTGTACGCCGAGGAGGTATGGCACATCAATAGGCTCACAAATGGAGCCAAAATTCACACGATCTGACGCTTTGTGCAGCTTAATATCATGCTCGTCAGCACGTGCGATGACTTTCGTGGTGCTCGTCATAGCTTGTTCAGCAGCCAATGGACGTTCCTTTATCACTCGCTAGTTAATTAATTCAATATTTGAAAACTAAAGAAAATCGCGGCAAATTTGGTGCTTATTTAAGCATATTGTAATTCGCGGGCGCCTTCTTCGGTTCCATGAGCATGCCCGCTATATGACACACCTTACACAGTCTGTCCACTCTACCAAAAACCCCAGACTTCCCTATCAATAAAAAGAGTAATGTGCAAGTTGCGAGTAAACTAAATACGTTACGACTACGAAGTTACGTAAGGAATATTTAAAAAGCTAAGGAATAGCATGAATAACAGCGAGAATCCGCAAGAAGCAAAAGCAAAAACCGAAGAGCAAGCTAACGCACACAAAGCAGCCGCAAGCCGCGTAGAGCAAATGTACGAGTACGGGTACCGCAAGTCCAACTACGGCCCGGACGAGCTCGTAACCGACGCTCACGGAAATCCGATTAGCGTTATGGACGCAATGCTCAGCGCCGACGATGCTGCGCGCGCAGAAACGCATACCCCTCATCTTTGCTTCTACTCCCCTCGTATTCCGGGAAATACAGGTTCCGCAATTCGTCTTTGCGCTGTAACTGGCACGATTTTGCACTTGGTTGAGCCGCTCGGTTTTAATTTGCACGATACTAAGTTGCGTCGCGCAGGCTTGGATTATCACGATATGGCTCACGTTGTTTTGCATCCGAATTTTGAGAATTTGGTTGAGTCGATGCCGAATTCGCGAATTATTGCGTTTACTGCGAATGCTACGAAACTTTACACCGAAATTGAGTATAAGCCGAACGATATTCTGCTTTTTGGCCCAGAACCAGGAGATATTCCGGATCCGATGGATGTTATGGCAGGCCCGCATGTTGCAGAGCAGGTTCGTCTTCCAATGCGACCTTCGCTTCGTAGTTTGAATCTTACGAATTGCGCTTCTATTGCAGTGTACGAAGCGTGGAGGCAGCTCGGTTTCGCCGGCGGCGAGTGAGCTCATCAAACGATGCATTACAATAGTAATTATGTTTATGCCAGACGGGATTCTACGCAAGCTGCGTAAAAAAGTGAGCGAAATAAAGGCTCGTAAGCCAATGCGTACTCCCGCGCGCAAAATCGCGAAGTTGGCGACGTCGCTTAAGAAAAATATTAAAAGCAAAATTTCAAGCAAGCCCGCAAGCGATTTAACGCATAAACTCAAAAGCAAGCTTGCACAAAAGCCCGCGCGCAAGCCGTCTATCAAGCCGTCTCGCAAACAGTCTCGCAACAATATGAGCGCAGCTCGACGCAGAATGTACCTCCGCCGCCGCATTGCAGTAGGCACAGCCCTGTTGCTAATTCTTGCGATTGCAATATTTTGCGTTATTAGTTTATGCAAAGGTTTTGTTGCGATTGGCGGCGCTATTGCTGGTCACGAAGTTAATATTTCGCGTAAAGCTGTGCCAGATCCTCGCCCTGTTGGCTTAACGCCTCGTTGTTCTGCTAGAAATATTCGACTTGAGCTTTCCACGAGTTCTCAAAATGTTCCGATGGGCGGAAGTGTTGAGATTACAGAGCGATTTGTTTATGACGGAAATTCTTCATGCCTTATTGACGCGTCTAATATAAACGCTGTGCTCACTGTAAATACTAGCGACGAAGCTACTAACAGCAAGGACGATTCGCAAAATAAGGATGCGAAAAATCAAACCGATTCAGTAGATACTAAGGACGCAAGTAAAAGTAACGATTCGCTATCTCACGCTGTGTGGCGATCTGATAAGTGCGAAGATGTGCCTTTGAATCCTTTGCTTATGGCTAAGGGCGATCATTTTGAGAAGAAAGTTACTTGGAATACAAATTCTAATTCCGGCAAAGGTTGCGTTGCGGATGAGGATTTGCCTAAGGTGGATCGCGGCATATACGTTATTCAGCTTCAACATAAGCGCGTTCCGGGATTGCATAGCGATCCTTTGCTAATAAACGTTAAGTAGGGTTCGCGCGTTAATTTCTGTTTTTGCTAGTTTTTGGAACATTTGCCGGAGATTTTCCAGCGTTTATTTCCACGCGCAAAGAAAACGCTGATTCCCTAGTTCTTAAAGCTGTGAACAGGCGCCGGAATACGCCCACCGCGCGTAACGAAAGCCTCGCAACTGGTCTGATTCACCGGCATAATCGGCGCGTAACCCATCAATCCGCCGAAGTTAGCCATCTCGCCAACGCCCTTGCCAATCACAGGAATAATGCGCACTGCAGTAGTTTTCTGATTAATCATGCCGATTGCTGATTCGTCCGCAATCATTCCGGAAATCGTCGCAGCGGAAGTATCTCCCGGAATCGCAATCATATCGAGGCCTACAGAGCACACGCAAGTCATTGCTTCAAGCTTTTCAATCGTCAAGCAGCCGGATTTCGCAGCCGCAATCATATTCGCGTCTTCCGAAACAGGTATAAACGCTCCGGAAAGTCCGCCAACGTAACTGCTGGCCATAATTCCGCCCTTCTTCACCTGATCGTTCAGCATTGCGAGCGCAGCAGTCGTGCCAGGAGCTCCAACCTGTTCCAAACCAATCTTCTCAAGCACTTCGCCAACGGAATCGCCAACTGCAGGCGTTGGCGCAAGCGACAAATCAATAATTCCAAACGGCACTCCAAGCCTGCGCGAAGCTTCTTGCGCAACCAACTGCCCAACTCGCGTAATCTTAAACGCAGTACGCTTAATCGTTTCGCACAGGAAAGCAAAGTCTTTGCCGCGAGCAGCGTCCAACGCGCACGACACAACGCCAGGTCCGGAAACGCCAACGTTAATCACAGCATCGCCTTCAGTAACGCCGTGGAAGCCGCCTGCCATAAACGGATTATCGTCCGGAGCGTTGCAAAAAGCCACAAACTTAACGCATCCGTAAGAATCTTTGCTAGCAGTCGCCTCTGCAATCTTCTTAACCGTGCGCCCAAGCAGCTCCACGCAATCCATGTCGATTCCGGTTCTAGTTGAGCCAACGTTCACAGACGAGCACACAATTTCCGTCTCGCTTAAAGCTTGCGGAAGCGACTCAATAAGCATGCGGTCAGATGCGGTCATCGACTTTGCAGGAAGCGCGGAATATCCGCCGATTAAATCAACTCCAACCGTGTGTGCTGCCCTGTCTAACGCGTGCGCAATTTGCACAAAATCTTCAGGCTTTTTGCAAGCCGACGCACCAACAAGCGAAATTGGAGTTACGGTAATGCGCTTGTTTACAATCGGAATGCCGTAATCGCGCGAAATATCGTTGCCAGTTTTGACGAGATCTTTTGCAAGACGCGTAATTTTCGCCTCAACATTGCGACAAACATCTTGCAGGTTTTCCGAAGCACAGTCGAGCAGGTTAATTCCCATTGTGATTGTGCGAACGTCGAGCTGTTCTTGCTCAATCATCGAATTGGTTTCGCTTACTTCCATCAAGTTGAGCATGGCACACTTCCTTACGTTTACTTAGATTGCTACGGTTTCGCTATTGTTTCGCTACGAATTTTCAAAAAGATTTCTACGAGTTTTAATTAGTTTTAACGAGTTTTATGCAATATTTCTACGAGTTAGATTCTGTGCATTGCTGTAAAAATATTGCTACGCTGGCAGCGAATACGCACGCCAATCTCGGCACCAAGCGACTCTAATCCGTCGGCAAATTCGCCAAATTCGCAGTCCATAGTTTCCACGTCAACAATCATCATCATATTGAAGAATCCGTCGACAATGGTTTGAGAAATATTCAAAATATTTACATTATGATTGGCTGCGTGCGAAGTAACTTTCGCAATAATACCGACGGCATCGCATCCAACAACAGTGATAATCGCCTTAGAAGCGTCGCCTTTATAAAGCGATTCTTGATTTTCTGCAACTGTAGTATTGGCGACCATATTTGCCTCCTGCTGTTGTGAAACCGCTTATGCGGATTTGCTTTGCTTTATTTTATATTTTTGCGTGAATTTAGATTTATTCGTAAGGTTTACGAAAAATCTAAGTTTTTACGTAAATTTTTACGTAACTTTTATGCGTAAATATTATGCTGCTTCATATCTTCCGGAAGCGCGTTGCGAAGCGAAACAAGCGATCCAGAACGGAACACAGAACGAATACCGGCGGCAAGAAGAGGCGCAATCGAAAGCACTGTCATATTATCAAGTCGCTTTTCTTCCGGCACAGGAACCGTATCCGTCACAATAATTTCGCGCACATCCGCATCCTTCAAGCGCTCAATAGCAGGACCGGAAAGCAAAGCGTGCGTTGCAACCAAAGTAACAGACTTAGCGCCAGCCTCACGCAAAGTGCGCACAGCTTCGCAAATCGTGCCTGCAGTATCGATCATATCGTCAACAACAATGCAATCACGACCCTGAATTTCACCGATAATACCGTGAGCTTCAGCGTGATTTGGACGCGTAATATCGCGAGTTTTATGAATAAAAGCAAGAGGCAAATCGCCAAGTTTTGCAGCCCACTGTTCGGAAACTTTAATACGGCCAGCATCCGGAGAAACAATAGTTGCGTTGTCGAGCTTCATAGAGTTTCGCACGTAGTCAATCAGCACAGGCATAGCAGTTAAATGGTCAACCGGGCCGTCAAAGAAGCCCTGCTCCTGAGTGGCGTGCATGTCAACCGTCAAAATTCTGGTAGCACCTGCAGCGCGGAACAAATCAAACATAAGACGCGCCGTAATAGGCTCGCGACCCTGATGCTTTTTATCCTGGCGCGAATAACCAAAGAACGGCGCAACAACGTTAATACTGCGAGCAGAAGCGCGGCGCAAGGAATCAACCATAAGAAGCTGTTCCATAATCCAATTGTTAATAGGATTCGTATGCGCTTGAAGCACAAAAACATCCGCTCCACGAACCGGCTGCGTAAAGCGCACGTACATTTCGCCATTCGCAAAATCGTAGGCAGTTGTCTCAAGCACATCAATACCAAGATATTGCGCAGTTTCTTGAGCAAGTTCCGGATACGCACGACCCGTAACCAGCATCATCTGCTTTTTTGGATTGCCTTCAAGAATTGTTGACATAATTGCCTTCCCGTTTGCAAATTGCATGTACAGTGACAGAGTCGATTTCTATTTTAGCAGTCGCCGCGCCGGAAGAGACACAACCGGTGAGTTACGCATAAATTGCGCGAAATTAAGCAGATAAATTAATTAATTAGTTACTTAATTAGTTAATTAGTTACTTAATTAGTTACTTAATTAGTTAATTAGTTACTTAATTAGTTAATTAGTTACTTAATTAATTACTTAATTAATTACTTAGCAAAATACGCGCGAATTTCGTCCGCAGTTCCGTAAGAAGCTTGCGCACCGAAGCGAGTTGCAGCATACGCAGAAACGTAAGACGCGAGCGCTGCAGCATCCGGCAACGACATTGAAGCAGCCAATCCAGCCAAAACCGTGCCCATAAAAGCATCGCCGCAGCCGGTTGTGTCCTGAGCTTTAACGCGCTGAGCGGAAATGCGGCAAGCAGGATCTTCTTCAGCGTACTCCAACACCACAGAGCCTTCGCCGCCCAAAGTCACAACAGCTTCGTCAAAACCAAAATCATGCATAACTTCAGCAGCATGCTTCCAATCAAAAGCATCCCAATTGCCATCTTCTGGCTCATCAATATTAAGCAACTGAGCCATCTCATGCTCATTCACAAGCAAAATGTCAGCCGCATCAATCAGCTCCTTCGGCAAAGTAGGCACAAAAGGAGAATTGTTAAGCAAAACTTTTACGCCAGCCGCGTGAGCCATCTTCGCAGCAGCAGTAACAGTTTCCATCGGGCTTTCCAAGCAAAGCCCAAGCACACGAGCGCTAGTCAAAGCGTCCTTAACGGACTCAACATACGAAACCGTAACGTGCGCGTTAGAACCAGGCGCGTAAACAATCGTATTTTCGCCGCCCTTAGCGTCAACCGTAATAACCGTAGCACCGCTAGGAGTGTTGTCGACGTGCAAAATATTAGTGGTGTCAACGCCGGCATTGTTCAATGAATTAAGCAAAAAGTCGGCATTTTTATCACTGCCGACTGCGCCAAACATGCGCACGTGCGCGCCAATTTTTGCCGCAGAAACAGCCTGATTTCCGGACTTTCCTCCAGGAAGAACCTTAAGATCGCCACCGTTAACTGTTTCGCCTGGTTTTGGAAGACGGTCGGCAACAATCGTGTAGTCGGCGTTCATTGAGCCGACCACCGCAATCGCAGAATTTGCGCAGTCGGCGGCTTTCACTTTTTCTAATACATCCAGCGACTCTAAAGTACCTTGGTAGCGCATCAAAATTCCTTTCTTTGTTTGGTTTTTATTTTATAGCCTAAGTCAGTCAGTACGCTTGCACAGCAGAACCATCATTATGAAGATAAGTCCGAAGCCCACGAAATCTGCCCACGAAAAAACAGCGCCCGTAAACAGCACTGCCGTAATCGCAGCAGTAACCGGCTCGCTCGCGCCAAGAAGCGTTCCTCGCACGGAACCCACGCGCATAATACCCTCAAGAAACAGCCAGTACGCACCAAAAGTTCCTGCAACAACCGTAAAAGTAAACAGCAAAAGCGCGCGCCAATCAAGCGGCGGCATAGTCTCCCACGGACGCACAAACGGAAGCATAATCAGCCCCGAAATAATAAAAGTAATGCCGTTTACAGTAAGATTTCCCCATTTTGCAATCAACTTCACCGGCATAATCGCGAGCGCCGCCGTTGAAGCAGCGTCCGCCAAGCCCCAAAGCAAGCCCATAATCGGCAACGATAGCGAAGAAAGATTTCCGCCGGTTGCCATTAAAGCAGTTCCTGCAAAAGCTAGCACAACGCCAATCGTCTCGCGCATAGTTGGCACGCGGCGAGTGTGCAAGCACGCGTAAACCAGCACGAACAGAAGATTAAGGCTTTGAAGAACAGTTGCAGTTCCGGAATTAGTCCAGTCGATTGTGCACAAATACGAAACTTGCGTAAGAAGCACGCAAACTATGCCCGTAACCGCCATCGAAATCCACGTGCGACCGGATTTGATTGCTCCAGTAAGCTTTTTCGGCGTGCATGCTGCGGCGGTTACGCTGAATAATATGCCGGCTGCGATTTGGCGAACACACGCAATTTGCAGAGGAGATACGTGATACGTCGACATGAGGATTTTCGAAACTGTTGCGTTTGCACCCCAGAATGCACCACCTAAAAGAGTGAGCAAAATGCCGATGAGTATTGCGTTTGTTGAGTGGTTGAATGCTGGATTAGGGCGATCCGGCGTGCTTGCTATTGCTTTTGCGGCGGCTTTTGAAGTGTCGAAAGTTTTAGAGCCAGTTTGCAAATTAAGCTTAGACATATCAGATTCACCTCGCATCCCCAACACAAGCAATCATGCAGTAATTATTGCACGCGCGCCCAACTAATATTGCACGCACGCAAACGGTGTAAGCAGCATAACTTGGAAAACAAAAAGCTCCCGGCGCTAAATCAGCGCCGGAAGCTCAAGCGCGGAGAATACGAGATTCGAACTCGTGAGGCTGTTACACCAACACGCTTTCCAAGCGTGCGCCATAGACCACTAGGCGAATTCTCCAAACTGCTAACTTAGCAAGTAAATAACCCGCTAAGCAAACAACTTAAATAGAATACCACGAATCTAAGATATTGCAAACTCGCGCGCGCCGCGACCTTTTTTGGTGACACTGGTGCAGTACGCTTTCTGCACCCGTGTCCCATTCTGGCGGTTTAGAGACACTCGCGCAGTACGCTTTCTGCATCCGTGTCCGATTCTGGCGGTTTAGAGACACTCGCGCAGTACGTTTTCTGCACCCGTGTCCCATTCTGCCAGTTTTCAGACACTCACGCAGATTGCGTTCTGCGTTAGGGTCTGATTTTGCCTATCTTCGGACACTCGCGCAGTACGTTTTCTGCATCCGTGTCCCTGATTACCGCTTTAACGCGCGCCGCGGCGGCGAAAGTTGAGATTACTTAAGTAGCGGAGCCACTTGCGATTCGTAAGCGCGCAAAGCCATATCGATCACGTTATGCATATCGTAATAGCTGTAAGTTCCCAAGCGCCCTCCGAAAACCGTGCGCGGTTCAGCCGCCGCAAGCTCCGCATAGCGAGCATACAAAGCTTTATCTGCATCAGTATTCACAGGATAGTAAGGCTCGTCCTCGCGAGTTGCAGCGCGCGAATACTCCTGCCACACCACAGTCTCGCCGGCTTTCACGCTCTTTCCAGGCACGAAATCAGCCGAATCACCAGAATCCTCGCCAGCCTCGCCGCCAACTTCCTCACGCTCCGGATTAAAGTTCTTAAACTCAATCGCGCGCGTAAACGGCACATCAGCATCCGAATAGTTCATAACTGGGCAGCCAAAGTGGTCACTTTCCTCGTAACGCACTTCCTTAAAGTCCACGGTTCGCCACTTCAACTCGCCAAGCGCATAGTCAAAATACCTATCAACCGGGCCGGTATAAACCACCGGCACTCCAGCCTCCGCCAACGCGCGCTTATTAAACGGCTGCGACTCGTCGAAGAAGTCCACGCCAAGCGACACGTGAATTCTAGGATCGTCAATCATACGCTGCATCCAAGCAGTGTAGCCGTCCGCAGGCAAGCCTTCCCAAGTATCTTTAAAGTAGCGATTATTGTAGTTAAATCGCACCGGCAAGCGCTTAATAATTCCAGCCGGAAGCTCGGAAGGATCCGTCTGCCACTGCTTTGCCGTGTAGTTTTTAATAAACGCTTCGTACAAAGGTCGCCCAATTAAGCTAATTCCCTTATCGTTCAAATTTTGCGGATCTTTGCCAGCCAACTCCCCTGCTTGGCTTGCAATCAGCACCTTCGCTTCTTCCGGCGTGTAGTGCGCGTGGAAGAATTGGTTAATCGTGCCCAAGTTGATTGGCAGCGGATAAACTTCGCCGTCGTGCGTTGCGTACACGCGATGCACGTAGTTAGTAAACGACGTAAAACGATTCACATAATCCCACACGCGCTTGTTGCTTGTGTGGAAAAGATGCGCGCCATACTTGTGAATTTCGATTCCCGTGCGCTCGTCAAAATACGAGTAGGCATTGCCGCCAATATGATTTCGAACGTCAATAATTTCAACGCGAGCGCCCGCGTGCTCCACTGCTTGCTGAGCTACAGTTAAGCCGAACAATCCTGCGCCAACAACTACTAAATCTGGGTAAGTTGTATTTTGGGAGATTGCTGCTTGCGTCATGTTATTTACCTTTCGTAATTTCGGTTGTTTTGCGCACAATACATATTAAGAATAGGCTTAAGCGTATATATAATGTCTAGTATGACTAAGGCAACGAGTGCAGATAAGCAAAATACGCAAGAAACGCAAGATAAGCAGGATATTAGTAACGCAAATAGTAACGCAAATAGTAACGCAAGTAACAGCAACGAAAGCTGGGAAGTTGTAAATCGCGTTGTTTACCCGGTAAAAGATGCGGAAATTACTATGCCGCTTTACGTAATTCCGTGGCACCGTTCCTACTTGCAGCGCACTGTGCTCGATCCTCGTATGAATACGCGCGCAATCGATATAAATAATTTGAATCTTACTGATTTTAAGAAGCTTCTTGCAGACACTAGCAGTCATCTGCCAAACGTTGAGACTCAAGGCGTTTGCGCTGTTCTTTCGCGCAACTCACTTCGCGTCGATTCCGGAAAGCACGTGTCTCTTTGCACTTTCTTTAACGCTTTTCCTGCGAGCTATTGGCAGCATTGGACGCGCGTAAAAACTGTTAAGTTTACTGCTCGCGTTGAGGGCGAAGGCGAGCTGCAGCTTATGCGCTCGACTGGTCGCGGTCTTACGTATCCGGTTCAAAAGTTTGAGTTTGATTCAGCCAATCAAACAAATCAGCCAGCGCAAGTTATTAGCTACGAAATTCCTATGGCAGGTCTTGCAGACGGCGGATATTTTTGGTTTGATGCGAAAGCAAGTGATTCCAGCTGCTTTACTGTTAGCGATGCTGAGTGGAGCGTGCCGTGCGCAAATAAAGTGCAATTTAGTAGCGTAACAAGTACAGACAGCAAACAGCAGCAGTCAAATAGCACTTTTTCTATTGCTATTACTACGTTTAATCGCCCTTCATACTGCCACAATCAGCTGAAGGCAATAGCAGAGAACAAGGCACTTCGCGCGCGACTTGACACAATTTATTGCACGGATCAGGGCACGGATTTAGTGAAGAATCAGCCTGGATTTAATGAAACAAGCGCGAATCTTGGCAGCCAGCTTACCTACATTCAGCAGGCTAATTTAGGCGGTTCCGGCGGATTCTCGCGAGGCATGTTTGAAACGCTTAAAGCCGGCAAAAGCAGCTACACTATGCTTCTTGACGACGACGCAATTAGCGAAACCGAGTGCATTCTTCGCGCGCTTCAGTTTGCCGACTACACAATTAAGCCAGCCATTATTGGCGGTGGCATGCTTCATTTGGACAATCGCACGGTACTTTACACTCAAGGCGAGCGTTTCACGCGCAACAATGTGTGGATGAAGCCTTCGCAGAATCTTGATTACAATCACGATTTTGCAGCGATTACTTTGCAAGATTGCCCGGAGCGTCACCAGAGAATTGACACGGATTATAACGGTTGGTGGATGAGTCTTATTCCGACTGCGATTATGAAGGAAATTGGTCTTTCGCTTCCTGTGTTTATTAAGTTTGATGATACTGAGTATTCGATTAGGGCGCTTGAGCACGGGTATCACACGATTTGCCTGCCGGGAGTGGCGGTTTGGCATCAGGCTTGGCACGATAAGGATCCTTCGCGCACTTGGGAAGAGTACTTCTTCCAGCGCAATCGTTGGATTTGCGGACTGCTTCATTGCACTCAGCCGAGTTTGCGTTTTGCGATTGAGATGCTTAGAAGCGATTTGGCTTCCGGCTTAAAACTTGCGTATTCTGCTATGCAATTGCATCATATGGGATTGCAGGATATTTTGCGCGGTCCGCAATATATTGTTGATTCGATGCCGCAAAAGCTTGGTGAGGTTCGTAAAGCGCGCCAAGCGTTTAGTGACACGCAGCCAGTAAGCGATGAGGCGATTATTAGTGAGGTTTTGCGCGAGCATATAAGTCCGTTTAGTGCGCATGATGCTAAGGCTTTGCGTAAGACGCAGAAGCGCGCTACGATTAAGGCTTTGTTTGCTCACGAAAAGCACGCGAAGAATCCTCAAGCAGAGGTTGCGATTCCAGCGCAAGACGTTTCTTGGCCGTCGTTTGTGGGAGTTAATACTGCAATTGTTACGGCTCCAGATGGCACTACGCTGAATCTTTTCCAGCGAGATAGTAAGTTATTCCGTAAAATGTTGCGCACGGACGCATTTTTGGCGTTAAAAATGTTGCGTAAGTGGAAGAAGCTGTCTAGAGAGTATCGCGCTTACGATATGGCTAGCTTCGAAACTTGGGATCAAATCTTTCGCGCTGCTAATAAGTAACAGTGATATTTGACCACATTTGCCGGGACTTTTCCGGCAAATGTTTCTTCGCTTTGCAGTAATGCTTCTGCGAACGTCGATTACTTGTTGCTCGAAGAACACTAACATTATTGCTGCCGCACACATCACGCCAGGCACACATACCACACCCAACCAACAGTTTTGTTTTGCGACTTTATTGTACGAATACCAGTGTGGTAGAGATTTGAGATTTTTCGCACTGAACGAAGGCGGACGTCAGAGCCGCAGGCTGCTGACAAGCCGAGCGAAGAAGAAAAATCGAAAAATCTCTGCGATTGAATGAGGTTATTAATGTTTAGCACGCAGAGTTTGGGGAATTTCTCTACGAGCAATAAAAGAGGACTGAGGAAGCTACATTCTTTTAAGAACAAAGCAGACAGTAAAGTCTTTAACAGCCAGAGCGACGAAGGACGGGAACTTGCGAGGAGAGAAATTCCCCAAAACTCGCGCCACATTAAGGAGAATCCCCCGGAACTCGCGCCACAATAAACAAGAAGCATCTACTACTTAAGCTGCAGAATCAGAAACCTGCTTAATCATCATCGCGCGATCGCTTAACAAAGCATAGTCACGATTACGACTATCCCTAATCACGAACGTGCAAGCATTCGCATCCACCGCCACAGCAAGCAAATCCGTGTAGTCGTCTTCAGTTGGGCTAGGCGTGCGCAAGGACGTAAACAGCGTAAACTCGCCATTGTTAAACAAGTTCAATGGCATTTCAAAATACACTGTTTGATGCCCGCGCTTTTGCATTTTCAGAACTTTGGAGCCGGTATCGTAAGTAATTCCGCCGCGCCGAATATCGTGCAAAGCAATCGCCAAGTAAAAGTCACCTGGCTCGTCGTACTGGTATTCAACAGCGAAACGGAATGTGTCACTGCTCTTGTAAATCTTGTCTTCCAAAGCATAGGTTCTAAGCAGCGGACACTTTTCATTCAAGCCCTGCGCGTATTGCACTTTTCCATGCCCATTGCCAAGCTTCTGCTTCTGCATCAGCTTATTCTGCTTTTCGCGCTCTGCCTCAATATTTGCCAAAGTGTATTGATCCGCCACGGACTCAGTGTTTCCAATCGCCGCCACTTCCCCGTCGCTAATCATCATTGCGCGCGTGCAATATCGCTTCACAGCGTTCATATCGTGCGTAACAAGAATAACGGTTTTCGTTGAATCCTTGCGAATGTCCGTAAAGAAAGCGTCGCATTTGCGCTGGAAAGCTTCGTCGCCAACGGCCAAAACTTCGTCAAGAACTAAAATGTCTCCCTGCGCTTTAATTGCCACAGAAAATGCCAAGCGCACTTGCATGCCCGAAGAGTAATTTTTTAACTTTTGATCCATAAAGTCTTCAAGCTCAGCAAATTCCACAATATCGTCGTACATTGCGTCAATTTCTGCGCGCGTAAAACCGAGTAGCGCTCCGTTAAGATACACGTTTTCGCGGCCGGTAAGCTCCGGGTTAAAGCCCACGCCAAGCTCAATAAACGGCACAAGCTTGCCTTTTACTTTTACACTTCCGGTATTTGGATAGTAGATTTGCGAAATAATTTTTAGGAGGGTTGATTTGCCGCCGCCGTTTCGCCCGACAATTCCGAAGAATTCGCCGCGATGCACGTCAAAACTTATGTCTTTAAGAACGTTTTGGATTTTGTAGCCTTTAATGCCTTTTGTGAGATTTATAAACGCTTGCTTTAGTCCGGTTGCTTGCTCGGTTGGTAGTTTAAAATATTTTCCTACGTGATTTACGGATAAAACAATATCGTCGTCTCGCGCGTCGTCTCGCGCGTCGCCTAGCTCCGCTTCTCGCACTTCCGCTTCTTCTTGCAAGTTACTCATAAATTCCACTTCCCGTCATAACTACCGTAAAATTTTTCGTAAATTTAGCGTGCTACATAACTTCTACGAAAGCGCGACTATTTTTTCGGAATATATACACTCCAAGCCACACTATTAGCACGGTAAGCAAAAGCGGCACACAAGATATCCACGAGAATCCGAATTCGCTCCACACAGTTGGTTGCGTTTTTGGAGCCAGCATATTATGCCGCATATCTTGAATGCATTGCGCTATAGGATTAAGCAGCTCAAGCTTTGCAAGCACCGCAAAAATGCCGCCTTTATTAATCACGTAACTAAGCGGATAAATAATTGGCATTCCGTAGAACAGCAGTTGCTGAGCTACTTCCCAAATATGCAAAATATCGCGGAAAAACACGTACATAGTAGACATTATTAGTGCCATTCCAATTGCAATTGCGTAAAGTTGCACCAAACTTATTGGCAGCAGAATCACTCTCCACGTAAAATGCACTCCGCCAATAATCGCAAAAATAAGCACCACTACTAAGTTAATTAAGAAGCTTATTAAAGATCCAACTGTTGCCGAAACCACCACAATGTAGTTTGGAAAATGGATTTTGCGCAGCAAATCGCCGCGATCTACCAGCGAGCGCAATCCGATCGAAGTTGATTCTTGCACAAACTGCCACGCGCTAATTCCCATTAAAAGCACCACAGGATAAGTTGGCGTGCCGTCTGTCATTCGCAAAAACTTGCCGAAAATAAGATACATCACACAAAACATCATCAATGGCTTTAAAGCCGACCACGCTACACCCAAGAAAGACCCTTGGTAGCGCAACTTAAAATCGGTTTTTACTAAGCCGCGAAGCACGATATTTGCATACGCGTACTTTTTTCGACAACGAGTTATGAGATTTTTCACGTTCACAATAATATCAGTTGTGTTGTAATTAAAGCTTAAACAAGGCCAAACTTAAGCCAAACTTAGGCCAAACTTAAGCCGCGAATAGGCCACGAATAGGCCACACATAAGCCACTTATGCTAACATCGTACATATGCCGAAAGTATCGATTATTGTTCCTATTTATAACGTTGAAGCCTTTTTACCAGAATGTTTAGAATCTATTAAAAATCAAACTTTTAAAGATTGGGAATGTTTGATGTTTTCGGATGGAAGCAAAGATGGTTCCATCGATATTATGAAGTCTTTTGCAAAAGAAGATAGTCGTTTTGTGGTAATTGAAAAAGAAAACGAGGGCTACGGAGCTACTTGCAATCGCGGTTTGGAACGCGCTAAAGGCGAGTGGATTAGCATTATTGAGCCGGATGATTTTATTGATCCGCATATGTATGAGCGTTTGTTGAGTAACGTTGAGCTTACAAGCGCCGCTTCTACAGACGCTTCTACAGCCGAAAACTCTACCGACGCTTCTACCGCCGAAACTCTCGATATTATTAAAGGCGGCTACTGGCTTTTTTACGACGGCAAAGACGGCTACAAGTCGGCTGTTGAAACGCCAAACTTGTGCTATTTTATGCCAAAGCACCGCACTATTTTTAATCTTAACGATTTCGCTGAGCCTTTTTACCATCATCCTTCTATTTGGTCCGCGCTTTACCGCAAAGATTTTCTTAATGGCAATAATCGCGCACACGAAATCATTCGTTTTAAGCCGATTCCTGGAGCCGGTTGGACGGATAATCCTTTCTTTGCGCAAACAATGGTTTTGGCAAATAAAATCTGCTGGAATCCTGGAAAGTACTATTATTACCGCCAAACGAATCCGGGTGCGTCTAGCTTGCTGAAGGATTTCCATCTTCCTTTCGATCGTTTGCGCGATATGCGCGAGTTTCTTAGTAAGCAGCAGATTTCGCGAGAAATTTTGCACGCTTTTTATTCGCGCGAGTTTGATTACGTAAATTCTTTAATTACAGAATTTGGTTTTGACGATAAAAATCCGGAAATTCGTAAGCTTATTTCGGAAGTTTTCCACTCTATGGATTCGAAGGAAGTTTTCCTTATGGCCTCTCGATTGAAGCCAGAATTTATGGATTATTACATGGATTTCCTTGGATCTTCGTACGAAGTGGAATCTCATAAAGCTGAAGATAATCCGAAACTTTCTCTCGTAATTTTTACGCATAACGCTCATTCTTGGATTGTTGATTCGCTTAAAGCTTGCAGCTCAATAAATAGTATTCCTTGCGAATTTATTATTGTTGACTCGCATTCTAACGACAGTACGCTTGCGATTGCTAAAAAATTTACTAGTAAAGATAAGCGATTTACGATTCAGCCGATTGACGATACCGCAAGTTTTAAAGATATGATTTCTAAAGCTACTGCTTGCGCGCGCGGCACTTACGTAATATTTATGCCTTCAAGCTATATAATTAACGAAAAAGTTTTAGCAAAAGCGCTAAATCAAGTGGAAAATTATAGCGGAAGCAACGCTAGTAGCGAAAAAACTTGCGTCGACCTTGCCTTCTTTAGTAACAAAAATAGGCACAGCGATTACTTAATTGATTGCGCTTTAAACACTCTAAAAACTCTAAAATCTTCTAAAACTTCACAAAATAGCGAAAAAACTAAAGAATTAAACGCCTTGCGTCAACAATTTATTATGCAAACTGATTCTGAGAATGCAAATAAAGACGTAAGCTACGGACTTTATAAAGCTAGCGATATTCCGGAACTTTTGGTGAGCAGTTGCTACAGTTACGGCTGGCAGAAGATTTGGCGAACCGAGTTTTTGAAGTCTGCTAATGTTTGCGCAGGAGAACACGATTTGCCTTCAACTTTGATGACTTTTAGCACTCGCGCAGCAATGTCAGCAAATAATATTTTGTATTGCGATTTGTCGAAAACTTACGAAGATGCTTACGGAAGATTCAGCGTTGGAGCCGACGAAGGGTTTGAGAATCTTCATCGCACTAATATTCCAGAAAACTTCTGGCTTTCTATTGAGCGTCACGCAGTTCAGGATGAAGCTCCTCTTGAAGTTGATTCTGTGCTAGAAGCTGGAGAATGGCTTGAAAGCGCGGGTTTGCTTAACGCTTACAAGCAAGGCTACGACAACGCGCTTTTAAATAGCTTCGTGCATGATTGCCATACCAGAATCACGCCTGAATCTTTAGCAACTATTGTGCATAACAAATTGCAATACGTTCTTAAAGCCATGGATTATATGAATTATGGTGAAGATTCGAAGCGCTTGCCGACTTACTTCTACGACGAGCGCGCGTATAACGAATTCCAAAAGTTGCAGCTTAATACTGCTTCGCGCACGCTGTGGCTTAAGGAGAGAATGCTTGAATTTGAGCGTAAAAGCGATACTTATAAGCAGGAAATTAGCAGCATACGCACTTCTGCACGCTACGTAATTGGAGAAAAAATCGTAAAAACAGCGAAAAAGATAACTTTCCCAACTATTATTGCGAAATTGCAGAAAAAGATGCGGCTTATGAGGCGAGATAGCAAATAATTTTTGCTTGCGTATTATTAAAACGCAATATTTTGCAAACGCTACTTTTCGTAAAGTTTGTTACCTAAGCGTTCGTTGCGTAAGTATTTGTTGCTATATCTTCCTCAATTGCGTCAACAATACGCTTATTTTCAAGCAAATCGCGGCTCACGTGCTGGAAGTGCGAAACCATATCCGCAGGAAGCTTGTAAATATCGCCGTAGTAGTTAAACAGAACTTTTTGAGAATTATTCGGCACATTTACCGTAAATTTTTCAAATTCTGCTTGATTTAGTGGGAATATATCCGAATATTTAGCTGAATATATTGATTCTGCATCAACATTATCCAAGCCGTAAATAACAGTACAATTTTCGCTATTCGCCTTCGAATCCGCAATAATATTTTCGCTTTTCGCTAAATCGTAATATTTAGTAAAAACAGACTCGATTTCGTCACTAAACTCCCCGCCATCTTCTAAATATCCGTTTTCAAGCCACTTTTTATAAAAAGGCTTAGAATGCAAATCTTTTTGCAAAGCCCTACGAATTTCTATAAACCTCTGCTTAGTTTTTTCATTAAACTCAGGCATGTAGTCATAGAAGAAAATATCAATAAAGCTAGGATCGTCCGGATTTTTATAGCGCAATCGCAACTGTCTGCAGCAAACGTAAGGATCAAACACAAGCACTGCGCGATAACGCTTAGATAATTCCTCATCTTTTTTAAGCAAGTCAAGAAGCTTATTTACGTCGGAACGAATCATTCCCAAATCCGTATCGTCATCCCACGGAATAAACCCACGGTGACGAACTGCGCCAAGCAATGTGCCAAAATCAGCCCAATATTGCAAATTATGCTTTTTTGCAATATGCGCAAATTCGTTTAATAAGCTTGCACAACCGCGCTGAATAAGGCGCACGGAACCAGTTGCTTGCGGAAGATTGTAGTAAAAGCGCTTTCGAGCGTCCAAATCACTTTCACCGCTTTGACGATATGTGGCCCAAGCTAAAAGCGATGCGTGCTCACGATTCGTAAGTGTGTCAACATGCATATTGTGCTGATTTTCAAGAATATGCGACAATTGCTCGTCTAGTACGTATTGCATATGATCGAGACGCGTTTGCAAATCGCTAACTTGCGCACGAAGATCGCGTATTGAACGCTTAGAAGAAGGGCAATGGTCAACTATTTTGCGAATTACCTTACGAAATACAGACGCCATAAATACACCTTCTGTTACTTTCTTATCTCTTTTACTTAGAGCCAAGTCATATGGTTATTCATTATAATACCGTTTGCGTCTTGTACGCGACTTGGGAAGATATTTCCTTTACGCTGCTGTAAAGAAAATAACGAAATACAGCCGAAAAACGATTGTTACTTTACAGCGTTGTAAAGAAAATAACGAACCCAAGCCGCGCGTTGTTCAAAATAAAAATTTAATAGCTATTTTTGAACACTTGTTATATAATAAACAAAATATCTACAAAAGCGAGGCGCACATGGCAATTGATTACAACGAATTTAGGCTGCTCACAACCTTATTAAACAACAGCAGAACCAGCAAAGCAACCAGCATAGCGCGAATAAGTCAGCGCAATCTTGCCGCGCGCGCAAAAATGTCACTCGGAACTGTTAACTCAGCAATCAAAAGCGCGGAAGCCAAGCATCTTATTGACACAACCGGCAAAATGCACGTAACTGCCCAAGGATTTGAGGCGCTTGAACCGTATAAAGCACGTAACGCAATTATTATGGCCGCCGGCTTTTCATCACGATTCTCCCCCGTTTCGTACGAAACACCAAAAGGACTTCTTAAAGTAAAAGGTGAAATTCTTATTGAGCGCCAAATCAAGCAGCTTCACGAAGCAGGCATTAAAGATATAACAGTTGTTGTTGGCTACAAGCAAGAGCAATTCTTCTACTTAGAAGACGCTTTTGGCGTAAAAATTACGATTAATAACCAGTATGGCACTAGAAATAACAACAGTTCGCTTATGGTGGTGGCAGACAAGTTATCTAACACTTATATTTGCTCTTCCGATAATTATTTTGATAAAAATCCGTTTGAGTTATACGTTTGGAAATCTTATTATTCTGCGCAATTCCATAAAGGATACACTAAAGAATGGTGCATTACTTGCGGCGCGCATAATAAAATTAAAAATGTTACGATTGGCGGAAGCGACGCTTGGTACATGATTGGTCACGTGTATTTCGACTCTGATTTTTCTAAGCGTTTTGTGCAAATTCTTGGCAATGAATATGATTTGCCGCAAACTGCAGGAAAACTTTGGGAAGATATTTTTATTGAGCATATTGACGAGCTTGATATGCAAATGCGAAAGTATGATCCGCCAATTATTCACGAATTTGATTCTATTGACGAGTTGCGCGAGTTTGATCCTCTTTTCTTAGAAAATATTGATAGCGATATTTTTGATCACATTACGCAAACGCTTAATTGTAAGAAATCCGATATTCATAATATTTACCCACTTAAAAAAGGTCTTACTAATTTATCTTGCCATTTTTCAGTTGGCGAAAACGAATACGTTTATAGGCATCCTGGAGTTGGCACGAACGTGCTTATTAACCGAAAAGCAGAAGTTGAAGCATTGCAATTGGCTCAAAAGCTTGGTTTAGACGGTACTTTTATTGCGGCGAAAGCTAAAGAGGGATGGAAGATTTCGCGCTTTTTGCCTAATTGCAGAACTGCGAATTTGCACGATTTTAGAGAGATGAGGGAGATTTTAAAATTGGTTCGCACTTTGCATAAAAGTTGCGAAAACAGCGAAAATAGCGAAAGCTACAAAAACTACGAAAATAGCGAAATCGCGAACCACAACTTTGATTTTTACGCCGAATCTCAGCGTTATATGAAAGAACTTAAGGCAAGAAATATATTAATACCGCAAAAAATTATGGATTTAAGCTATTTAGTAGAAGATCTTCATAAAGCCGTAATTTCGGAAGATATCTCATATACTTGCCTTTGCCATAACGACATATTTGACGCAAATATTTTAGTCGACGAGCAGAATCGCTACCATCTTATTGATTGGGAGTACGCAGGAATGTCTGATTACGCTCAAGATTTTGGCACTATGTGCGTTTCGGAAAAGTTTAGCGACAGGGAAATAAATAGTGCAATGAGGATTTATTTGGAGCACGAGCCAAGCCGGAAAGAAAAGCGACATTTGCTAGCTTATGTGGGATTCGCTGCTTGGTGCTGGCATTTATGGTCTCTTGTTAAGGAAGCTGAAGGCGAAAATATTGGAAGCTGCATGTATACCTACTTCAAGTATGCAGAACGCTATATTAATGAAGCTTCGAAGATGTATTTTGCCACAGGCGCTCCGGCTTCACTAGTAAAGAAAGAGCTAAGAGAAAGGCAATCGCTTTCAATGGAGTGAGCGCATCGCCAACAAAACTGCCGACAAAACTGCCAACAAAACCGCCACAAGTAAAGTAGGTACTTATGAAATACGCGTTTTTAAGCGGACTTTTATGGGGCGTTGACACTGCACTACTTGCAGTTTTAACAGCTTTGCTCACATCAACCAACAACACAAATTTTGTGATATTTGTTGGTTTTCTTGGAGCATTACTTCACGATGCAGTATGCGCAATTTTTATGTGGATTTACGTAAGTATTCGTAAAAAATGGCATAAAACGCTTGAAATACTAAATAAACCACGAATTCTTGCGCTTATTATCCTAGGATCTTTACTTGGCGGCCCACTTGGCATGAGCGGATACGTTTTAGCAGCCAGCAATATAGGAGCAGGATACGCTGCCGCAATTTCCGCCTTCTACCCCGCTTTTGGAACTGTGCTTTCCGCAATAATACTTCGCGAGCGCTTAAGCGCATCAAAATACGCGGCTTTTGCTTTAAGCTTAGTGGCAGTTTCGGTTTTAGGTTACTGCTCATGCGCTTCAAGCAGTTTAAATATGAGTATTTCCAACGCAATACTTGGGTTGTTTGGAGCCGCTTTAAGCGTAATTGGTTGGGGCAGCGAAGCAGTTGTGTGCGCTTGGGCCACGCGGCATAAAAATATTGACGACGAAATAATACTTCATATTCGCGAAACAACATCCGCATTTGCTTACTTTATTATTTCGACTATTGCGATTGCTTATACTGCAATATTTAGCGTTTTTAAAGGCACAGCAAAAGGCGCTTTACAAGGATTATCGGAATACATATCGCTTAGTGCAAGCTCGCTTAATCCTCTAAAAATCGCATTAATGGCGATTATTGTTGGCTTGCTTGGAGTAAGCTCGTACCTGTTTTATTACCGCGGTATTGCGAAGGTTGGAGCAAGCCGCGCAATGGCAGCAAACGTAACTTACGCAGCTTGGAGCATGGTTGCAACTGCCATAATCTCCTGCACAATGCCGTCAATTCTTGCTTGGATCTGTTGCATTACGATTATGTGCAGCACAGTTTTCGTAGCGCGTCAATAACATGTTAAATCCGCAAGATGCAAACGGAATCATAAGCAAATACGCTGGCAAAATATACTGCGATTGCGCTTCCCAAATCATGTAAAGCACAGCCATTCCAAGCACAATAACTAAAGGCGTTAAATATTCAACATTTAGTAACGCGCTATTATTTAGCGAATCTTTATTATCTGCCAAATCTTTATTATCGGCCGACTTTTTCTTGCGCAAAGTAACGCATAAGAACACTGCTGTGAAGAAAGCAAGCATAAATTGAAGAGCATCAAGGAAAGTAAAAGCAACCATATTTAACTTTCCAGAATAAAGCGAGCGCAAAGCAGGATTCATTTTGCGATCGATTAAAATCTGCCTGTATGGTCCGTTCCACTTCCAGCTACTTGCAAGTAAAGATTCATAAGTTGGCTCAAGCCATTCTCCCATAAATTTTTTCGTAAAGAAAGTCGCTATTTGCTTAGGATTTTTTAAGAAGAAATTAATATTTTTGCGTAAAAATTCCGTAGATTCCTTCTTTATAGCGTCTTTATTATAGCTTGCAACGTCAAAGCTAGTTGGGTATCCGTTATACCATCCAGGATTATTCGGGCCGCCTTTTCTAGCAGGATCCGTTGCCATTGCAAGCCAAACTGTAGAAGGCAAACCATCTTTTGCACTGTGACCAAAAGAATCAGCAGCCTGTGCTACAGCAAAATTGCTTACAAAAACGCACGCAATCGCAAGCAATACGCAAACAGCATGCTGCCACTTTTTAGAGCGCAAAGCCGACACAATCCACACAACAATCATTCCAAGTAAGCAATAAACCATAGTCGACTTAAGTAATATGGCAAACAGCATGCAAATTAAAGATTGCACAGCATCACGCCAACTTCCGCTACGAATATTTTTTGCGTGGAAAATAAGCGCGCCAAACACGAAAGGCAAGCAAAGCGTATTGCCGTACGCAAAAGTCGCGTAGAAAATCATAGGCAAAAATGCTGCGTAGAAAAGCAAAGAAAGAAGAGTTACGGTTTTATTGCGGAATAGTAAGTTTGCATAATACGCAATAAGAACGCCAGTAACAGCAGCGCATATTACATTCAACACTTCAAAAGCAGTGTACGCGTTGGAGCCAAAAACGATTACCAAAAAGCGCATAAGGCAAAGAAGTGGGAATTGGAATGGGAATCGAGTTAAGTAGCCGCCTGGGCACACAATCCAAGATAATTCCGAAGTATCAACTCCACAAACTACAGGAGTTCGATTAGGATCCGCATAATATTGTGCTGCGCTAAACAAATAAGCAGGATCCCACTCCGGCCATGCGTGCGTGGCATGCACCCAAATTAAGCCTGCAACAATCACGTAAGCAAAAACAGCGGCAGCAACGTAGCGTAAGCGTATTTTATTAAGAATTTCGTTAAGAATCCCGCGTTTTTTTAAAAGCGCAATAATAAAGAATATTGCTGCACTTATAACAATCACGAATGGAGATTGGAACCATAGGAATTCAAGAGTGTAGTCTCCCGGCAAAAGATGAGCCGAAATAACTAAATTAAGCAATGACAGTAAGCTGAAAAATACTGCAGCGCACCAAAGCACAGCAGCGCTAAAAAAGCGACCGAGCGTTACACTTACGTTTTGCAAACGCTTAATCATACGTCTTAAACCCCTTTAAAAAGATTGCTTTTACAAAGTGCCTTTATAAAGATTTTATTTAAAAAGATTGCTTTTACAAGAATTGTTCAATATAGTAGCGCGGACGATGCTTTGATTCCAAATAAATTTTGCCAATATAGCTTCCAAGAATACCCATGGAAATCATAAGGAATCCGCCAATAAACCAGATTGAGCACATAAGCGACGACCAACCAACAGCAGTGTGATTAGTAAACAGCGACACAATTACGTAAATAAACATTGCAAAACCAACAACAATCGAAAGCATGCCCATATACGTAACTAATTTAAGCGGCTTAACAGAAAACGAAGTAATTCCTTCTAAAGCGAAAGAAATCATCTTTTTCAAAGGATACTTAGAAACGCCAGCCGTTCTAACTCCGCGCTCGTAATAAACTTTGCCGGTTTTAAAACCGAGCATTGGCACAATTCCGCGAAGGAATAAATTAACTTCGTTGTATTCAGAAAGCGCATCCAACGCAATCGAACTCATTAAACGATAATCCGCGTGGTTTGGCACAACTTCTGCACCCATTGCGGCGAAAATCTTATAAAAAGCCAAGGCCGTATTGCGCTTAAACCAAGTGTCTTTTTTACGCGAAGAACGAACGCCATAAACTATTTCGCAACCATCTTGCGTAAACTTTTGGAGCATTTCGTCAACAGCGTTTACGTCATCCTGCAAATCGGAATCCATAGAAATTGCAGCATCGCAACCCTGCTCGCGCGCGTACATAAGTCCTGCATAAAGCGCATTTTGATGGCCGCGATTATGCGCAAGCTTTACTCCGCCAAAAAGTGAAGGATCTTCGCGATTAAACGAAGCAATTAAATCCCATGTGGAATCTGTAGAACCGTCGTCAACAAAAATAACTCGGCTATAAGAGTGAATAAGCTTACGGCTTTCAAGATCTGCAATTTTATTTTGAAGAACTTTTGCCGTTGTGCTAAGTCCTTCTTCCTCGTTAAAGCAAGGTACGACAATGTACAAAATCGGCACACTTTTTGGTGCTGTGGTTGCTTTTTGTAACGAAGCGCTCATAATATAACAAATCTCCAACGGCTGTACTTAACAATAGACAGTATAGTCTAGTACAAGAATCTAAAATTTGCGCTGCGGCGAGCTAAAAATAGTAATTCTGTTGATTTTTAGCCAGTTTTATGGTGTTGTTGCTATGGTAGTACCGAAGAAACACGTAAAAAACATGTCTGGAGGACTCGTGGGACAGATTATCGTACGTGTATTAGTTGGATTAGTATCAGTTGCTACTGCTTTTACTATGAACACGGTAGCTCCTAAGCAGACTGTCCAGTTTGCTCAAGTTCGCAATAATGCTGTTACTAAAGTTACTAAAGCTAATAAAGCTACTAAAGCCAATAAAGCCAATAAGACTACTAAAATTAATAAGCCGATTATTCAATCGCAACCTTCTGGAGTTGTGCGCCAAAGCTCGCTTACGGAAAGCGAGTACGGTGCGCATTGGGATAATTCGGATTCCACTCCTACATTCGTCGACGGAAATGGCGATGTGTTCGTCAAGAACGCTAAGAATGTTATTGATGTTTCTGAGCATCAGCACGAAATCGATTGGGAAGCTGTAAAAGATTCCGGCGTAGACGGTGCGATTATTCGAATTAGCTACGGTTGGGATAATGGTTATGACAAGCAAGCCATTCGCAATATTAACGAGTGCAAGCGTTTGGGTATTCCGTTTGGAATTTACATGTACTCTTACGCTGAAAAAGCTGCTGATGGTGCCGCTGAAGGTGCTGACGTTGTGAAGCTTCTTAAGAATGCAGGCGTCAAACCGGAAGACTTAACATACCCTGTTTACTACGATTTGGAAAAGTGGACTTGGAGCGGACACCAGCCACCAACTTCTCCTTATGTGTATCAGGATATTGTTGCATCTTGGTGGAATCAGCTTGTTTCTGCCGGATACCATAAGCTTGGCGTGTATTCTTACGCAAATTATTTAAAGGATCCTCTTAATTCCGAATATATTCATCAGCGCACAAGCTGGGTGGCAAGCTACGGTTCTCAAGTTGGATTCCCTATTTCTACATCATTGCGCGGATGGCAATACACTTCTGACGGTAGCGTTGATGGAATTGACGGCCGAGTTGATATGAACGCATTCGGCATGGCTGATGGCGGCGAAATTAACGGCGTTTCCGAATATGGAAACACAGTTGAAAAGCCTAATAAGCCTGCGGAGAATTCTAACAACACTACTAGCACAAACCACGGCGCTTGGACAGTAAATAAAACCGGCAGACGCGAAGTTTGGGCTAACGGTGATAAGCGCTTCGTTTTGCAATACGAGTTGCGCGATTCTTACTACGCTCACGGCGGCTACGCTCGCCTTGGTGCTCCTGTTGCGCAAGAGGAGAACATGGGCGGCGGCTGGTGGCGCCAGTGCTGCGATCATGGCGATGTTTGGACTCACGGCAAAGACAAGAAGTTTGTGATTCAGTATGAGCTTCGCGATTCTTACTACAATCATGGCGGCGAAATTTTCCTTGGAACTCCTGTTGCTGAAGAAGAGAACATGGGCGGCGGCTGGTGGCGCCAGCGCTGCGAGAACGGCGACGTTTGGACTCGCGGCAGAGATAAGAAGTTCGTGATTCAGTATGATTTGCGTGATGCGTATTACTCTCACGGCGGCCACGCTCGCCTTGGTGCTCCTGTTGCTGAAGAAGAGGATATGGGCGGCGGCTGGTGGCGTCAGCGCTGCAAGAATGGCGACCTTTGGACTTATGGAAGCAGTAAGAAGTTTGTGATTCAGTATGAGCTTCGCGACTCCTACTACGCTCACCGCGGTGCATCTTGGCTTGGCGCTCCTGTTGCTGAAGAAGAAAACATGGGCGGCGGCTGGTGGCGCCAGCGTTGCACTAACGGCGACGTTTGGACTCACGGCAGGAATAAGAAGTTCGTGATTATGTTCAATCTTCGCAAGGACTACTATGCTCACGGCGATTTCGCTAAAGTTGGCGCTCCTGTTGAAGACGAACATTACGACGGCAAAGGCTTGTGGCATCAGCGTTGCCAGAAGTACACTTTGGAAGCCAGGTAATAATAATTTAAGCTGATTACAGTAATGGCCGGCGTGCTTTATGCATACCGGCCATTTTTATATAGTTTGTTTTACATTTTGTTTAACGTGGCGCGAGTTTTATTTTCGATATTCTTTAGTATCGTCTATGAGTTTTGTAACTGATTTAGTTTTTTGGTTTTGACGAGGCTGGAAAATTTGTGTTTGCGTGCGTCCCGTCCTTCGTGCGCTCTGGCTGCTAAAAGAGTTTAGTGTGTTCGCCTATCTTTAAAGAATGTAGCTTCTCAGTCCTCTTTTAGCACTGAACACAATTTTTCCAGCCTCTCAACACACTAAACTTCAACACAAAACTCATAGACTCGTGCAGAAAGTTACGAAAAGTGCGTGGTTTACTAAGTGCAACTAAAGTCGAAAAATTAAGCTGCGGGTGGGTGCAACTATCTATTTTTATAGTTTATTTTACATATTAATTGCTTCGTTATTTAGTAGCATAGATATTAGTGTGGTAGAGATTTGAGATTTTTCGCACTGAACGAAGGCGGACGTCAGAGCCGAAGGCTGCTGACAAGCCGAGCGAAGAAGAAAAATCGAAAAATCTCTGCGATAAGGCACGGTTATTAGCGATTAAACACGCAGAGTTTGGGGGATTTCTCTACGAGTACTAAAAGAGGACTGAGGAAGCTACGTTCTTTAAAGAACAAAGCAGACAGTAAAGTCTTTAACAGCTAGAGCGACGAAGGACGGGAACGTACGAGGAGAGAAATCCCCCAAAACTCGCGCAACATCAAACGAATTGCAATACAAACTATGCAATTAGTGATACGAAATCAATCACTACTAAATCAGCGCCCAATCGTAAATAAATCACTCCACTTAAGGAATAAATCAGGATTCACGTTTTGTATATCTGCCGACGGCTCAGTATGGTTACTAAATACTAGTAACCCGACTATTACAATAGTTAGCGTCGCGCAAAGCACAGCCGGAATGTACAATCGCAGCGAAGACTCCCCTGCAATATTGCAAGCTTTTGCAGAATCTTTTTCTAAAGTTGCAAAATCATCTTTTACGCAAGGCGCAGACCTATGAAGCATACTCATTATTGCAATCAAAATAAATATAATAATCGAATCGCAATAGTAACGGTACAAATTGCCGCCTAAGCAGTAGTTAACATATAGCAGCAAGAAGGACGCAACTAATCCGGTAACTGTCATAATATACTCAATTTTTTGCATAAACTTGCGTCGCATCATAAACAGCCACCAGAAAAGCGGAATCATCATAAGACCGAAAATCATATGCGTGTAGAAAGAATTTCCGTAGCCTTGATTATTTGCCCAAGGTATAGAAATATACGGGAAATTTTCCGAAATATTAAAAGGTTTTAAGAAATAATTAAGAATAATATCGCGAATTTTAGTAGGATCGAAAGATTTGCTATTAAATCGCAAATCGAAATTCGTAAGCTGCTCTTCATTTCCAAAATTAAAGAAAGACTTAAAACGCAAGTAATTATAAGTTAAAATCCCAGCTACGCCTGCAATTGCCGGCACAAGGAAACTCAAAGCCGCAGCAACGCGATTTACAATGCTACGCTTTGCGTCAAAAAGTAACGCAATAAACAAAGGCGCTATAAAAGCAACAACCGGAATGCACGCGTTTGGCCTAGATCCGCATTGTAAAGCAAGACTTACGCCTGCGAGCGCAAAAAGCGCATACTGCGCACGCGGATGAGTTGTGTGAAGTCGCACAGCTTTAAGAGAAGCATATACGAATAAAATTCCAAACAGTATTGCGCTAAGAAGTGGCATGTAGTAAAGAGATGCCGAAGATTGCAAGTAGAAAATTAAGCAACCAAATGGGAACGCAACCGCAGTAAGCAGGAACAGGCAGTAATTAGCGCGTATTGCAAAGAATTCAACAACTTCTTTAAGAAGCGCGAACATAGACGGAATAATAGCAACCGCAAATACTGTAACAACTAATATTGCGGAAGGAACTGCGTGTGGAAAAAGCAGATTAAAAGGCAAGTAAGTGAGCAGGAATGGCACGATGCCAAAGTAGCAGTAGTAGTGATTATTGTGTAAAACAACATCCCAAGGTATGGATAATCCTTTAGAGCCCAAATACATGCGCTCGCCCCAGCTAAACGGGTTCGCAGATTCGACTAATTCCTTAGGCGGCTGCTGTAGCAAAGCCAAAGAGTTTGATTTCCAAGCTTTAAGCTGCTCGGTGTAGGGATTGCCGTTAACGCGATCATATAAGTCGGACGGGAATGGAACGCGAATTCCGTGGCCGCGGTACACAATAAAGCACAGGTATAGCGAGAATCCCATAAGAATTGCGCACGCAACCCAAAAAATTATATTTTGCGCAAGATTGTGGCGGTCGTAATTAAGCAAATACCATTTTTTCTTGTATACGAGGAATATAAGCGAACTTGCAACGAAAAGTATTGCCCACATTGCAAAGTTTATGTGCAGCGCAAAAGGCGGATTTGCTGTAACTGCTTTAAGCGTAAAAGGCGCGCCGGTTTGATTAAAATGCAGCTTTGCTTTGTAAGCAGCACCGTGGCTTTCGAAGCGAAGAACTTTAGTATTGTGCTTTCCGGTAGACATTTGGAAAGAATCTGTTAGCGTGAAAGCTTTTGGCGCGATGCCGAAATCTTCTATTTCGAGTGTGCCGGTGACGAAAGTTGCCGGTGCTGCCGGAGTTGTTTGCTGCAATTCGATTTTTAGCGCTTTAGTATTTGCGTTAATTCCGCTTAATATTACGTCTGCGCCAGAAGTTGGGATAGAAATGGAATTTCCGACGACTCGCGCATGTTCGCTGTTATTTTTTTCGCCAGTCTGCTCGTTGTAGCCGCTTAAATCCGGTATGATTGCGCGGCTTAGAGTAAGAGGTTTTTGAGCGTAATCGCGCGAATTGTATGCAAGGTACAAGTTGCTGAAAAATGCGATTGTAATAAGACCAGTTACTACAAATATTGTTATAAACGGAAATACATGCGGAAATATTTTGCGTATTGCGTTATGTTTTTCTGAAACTTTTTCTGAAGCTATCTCTGAAACTTTTTCTGAAACTTTTTCCGAAACTATCTCTGAAGCTTTTTCTGAAACTTTTTGCAATTTCGTATCCCTCATCAACTATAAATTCTTTACGCCCTTTGATATGCAAGTATATTGCAAGTGCATGATGGAGGGAAAATAGTAGAAAATAACGAAAATAGCGAAATAACGAAATAACGGATAATACGCGCAATTAAAAAGTGGAGCGGACGACGGGAATCGGACCCGCGTAATCAGTTTGGAAGACTGAGACTCTACCATTGAGCTACGTCCGCAAAACAGCAACTTGTTCAAGTATACAGAAGCTTACGACATAGAGCAAGTTTGCAATTTAAGTGTATACGAAAGTCACGTTTATAAAATTTCTAATATCGCAACAGCAGATGCAATTGCAGTGTGATTTTGAATTAATCCGTCATGAGTAAGCGAAATATGCCAGCGGATTTCAATCGGATCGCTTTTATTAGCGCTATTTTGCGCGCGCGAAAGAGACTCCAAAACTTTATTATTAACTTCTGGACTAAGGTTCACACGCGGGCAACCATGCGAATCGTCAAGAATCTCAATTCCAGACCACGGCGTGTTATCAAGAGTATAGGGGTAACTGGTATGGCAAATCGACAACGCTTCACACCACGCTTTAATCACTGCTTCCTTACCAGCCCAACGCGCCGCAACATGCAAAGCTTCATCATCACGCTTATTCTCCGCACGCAAACTGCACTGCCGAAGCTCGCGCGCAGAAAATAGCGCACGCCAACCCTTGCTTACACTCATTTGCTCAGCAAATTGCGAAACATTCACCACATCATGGCCGAGTCCTGCAATCATTCAAACCGTCTTTCTTAGAAATCACAACGATTCGTCAGGAATCGAAGACCAGTCGAAAGGCTGTTCCACAAGATAATACGCATTATCATCATCCGGAGCAGGCGCAAACTTCACAGGCTTATTAAACATAGTAGGCACAAACGGATTATAATTTACGCTCCAATGCTTATTAGTCACATCAACCTTCGTATTTTTATACAACTTCGGATTTCGCCGCAAAATAAACGGACGACTCATATCCGGACGCTTAGAACCCTTGCCAACAAAATAACCGGACTTTTCTACAGCATCTAACTTAGCATTCAACGGCACAAGCAAAAGAAACTCGTCCATCCTAAAACTTGCGCCCTTAGCATAGCCAGGTATATCTTCAAGCTTTCCATAATTCATCATGCTTTCTGGCCTATTAAATTGGTCAATCACCGTTCCATTAACGCAGAAGAAAGCTATAGAATCATCAACTAACTTATTACCGCAATACGGCGCACCCCTATACTTGTATATTTCAACAACGCCACTATTTCCATAAAGAAGGTGGTTTTTAATAGGATTATCCGAGCTGCCATCCGTTGAATAATAACAATTCGTTGGATCGTGCGTAATGTTGCAAACTTCAAAAGATTTTTTGTAGCCTTCGTAACTATTTTGATCATACGGAAGATCCGAAGAATAAAGCGAAACGCTACTATGAGACTCATCGCCTTTATCTGGAGCGCGCAAATCTAAGCAATCACCAGATTTTGAGCACCACAATCCAGCAATCGAATCAGCATTCATTTGAGCGAACATGTAAGGAGGCTGATCTTTATGCAGAAATGTATTCTTTGTTTGCGACGCATCCACACCATAATAAAGCGTTAAATCGCCGCCAGAAAGTTGACTGCCTAACGAAGGAAATGCGCCAACAATCTTGTTAAGATACTTTTTAGAAGAGAACTTCGGGCGAAGCTTTACATTGTATGAGCTATTAAGCATCTTTTTGTAGGCAGTATCTTTATTCATGCCAAATAAACTAGTCGGCACTCCCGTTAAAGTGCTATCTCCAACAGCTATATGAATAGCTTTTTCTTTGCCTATTGAATATCCAGGAACAGGATTTGAAGCCAAAATTTTTCCGGATTTTGATGAAACTACGTAATGAACTTTTACAGGCACGCCCATTGATTCAAGAATGTTTTTTGCAGACTTAAGACTCTTGCCAACAACGCCTTTTGCTGGAACGCCAGGGCCTTTAGACCTAGCGACTTTAACAACATAACTAGACGGTATGCGAGAGTTAGGTTTTACATTAAGGTATCGCAAAAAACTTCCAGGCTTTTTGCCGCTAAATTCATCTACGACTTGCGACTTGATGCCGTTGGAAGCAAGAGTTTTAGTAATATTCTCGATTTTTTCACTTGCCGCAAATTTTGGAACAACTACTTCGCGTTCGCGCAAGAAATACCACAAGGTTCCAGCGAGGATTAATGCGACTGCAAGAGTTGCGCTTATGGAAATTGCGATGACGTTTTTTGAGGTGGTTTTTTTGGAGGTGGTGGCAGCGGTGTAGGTGGCTGGTGCAGGTGCGTAGGTGGCTGGTGCGTAGGTGGCTGGTGCGTAGTTGTAGTTGGAGTAATTTGCGTTTGCGCTGGCATTGGCTACGTTAGCGTAGCTTGCGTTAGAGTTTGCGTTAGCGTTTGCGCAATTTGCATTAGCGTAATTTGAGTTCGCGGCGTTGGCGTAGTTTGAGTTCGCGTTGACAGCGGCTGCATTGCCGCAGTTTGAGTTCGCATTGACAGCGGCTGCATTGCCGCAGTTTGAGTTCGCGTTGACAGCGTTGGTGTTATTGGTGTTGTTATTGCCAGCCGCGCTATCTTGCTGGTTTTGATAATTGCTTACTTTTGCACCGCATTTCGTGCAAAACTTAGCATTTTCGTCAATCTTATTTCCGCAATTTATACAAAACATAGCAGCCTTCTCTCGTTCCGCAACAATCTTATTTATAGAAAAATCTGCTTTCTATACTACAGCTACTTACGCAACTTTTTAACGCAACTCCAATCGCCCCACCTTTCCCGGCAAATCTTCCAAAACAACCCAAAAACAACTACAAACGCCAGGTAAGGTGCGCGCAAATGCGCGACGACCTGCTTGAGCGCTGCATTGCGCGCGCGAAAGCAACTCGGAGCGTGAGCTTGCTCAGACGGAAAGTCCAGTGGACTTTCCGTGCAAGCTCAGCAGCGAGCGCTTATAGTGCGAGCGTTACGCACCACCCAAGTCCACAAAACCAAGTAACTATGCGCGCTTTTGTGTACATACACACAACCCAAGTCCACAAAACCAAGTAACTATGCGCGCAAATGTGTACATACACCCAACCCAAGTCCACAAAACCGAGACCAAGTGCGCGCAATTGTGGACTTACGCACTACCCAAGTCCACAAAACCAAGTAACTATGCGCGCTTTTGTGTACTTACGCACCACCCAAGTCCACAAACACGAGACAAGGTGCGCGCAACACCCACCTGCAATCTAAGTACATCACATTTCTTTATCAACAAGATACAACTTTGTAAACTCAAACAGGAGAACGCGTATAAAAATAACTTTTATCCACATTTATAAAAATATATTGCGCCTTGAATCACATAAAAATAACATCATCAGAATGAAATATTGTAAAACACTATCCAGCATTTTGGAATCAGAAAATCAAGGCTCATGCTTTATGGCATCGTGCACTGAATCACGCAAAACCCTGCGCAGACAACTAAAATCCGGCTATCTTGTTGAACCGTACTACGGATTGTACGCAAGGCGCACACATTGGGAAAACTTATGGTACAAAGATAAAGTACGACACATAGCTATTACTATTACTAGAAAAATAAAAATAAAAGCTTGGAAGTATACCGGAGAAACTGGCGCTGCACTACTAGGACTAGACATAGTTGAAGAATACAAAAATCGCTCAAGGCAAATGAACATATACGTGTCATGCCCATATCCAAACAGAACTGCTGAATCAACAAATGAGAAAACTGCAAGAAAGATAGAAAAACGTCAGCTTAAACGCGTTCACCTTCCAGACATTATTGAAGATGAGAATGGAATTAGACTCGAAGAAAATCATAAGAAGCACAATGACACGCAATCATCAGCTTCTAACGAATCTAATAAAGAAACGAACGGCACTATAAAAATCCTAAAAACTTCAACATTCGGGCATATTAAAACGCCGGAAGAAAGCACAATTGATTATGCCGCTAGTATCTACAACATTCTATTTGTTGAAGCATGGACCAAACCATTTAGAATTGCTCTGCCAACCTTTGACTCAGCATGTCGAAAAGGCTTTGATCTTGAGAAGATTTACAACACTTGTTGCGAATCTTACAAATTTGCGCGCTATCAACAAAATACTCAACCATTCTATAACCAGCAGTATCTTGAAAAATCTCAAAACCCTTATTTTGCAAACATTGACGACACTGATATTTTTGCGCGACTGCGCCTTCTTTGCAATTTTGCATCACCAAAAAGCGAAAACGCTGGGGAATCTTTGGCAAGAGCTGCAATGCTTGAATTGGGCTTTGTTAAACCTTATTTACAATATGAATTTCCAAATAACAATAATCCAGAATGGCCACTGCGCGTCGATTTCGCATGGAAGGTTAATGAAGGTCTTATAGTCGGAGAATTAGATGGAACAGATAAGTATTTAATTGGATGCGGGAAAAATTTAGATTGTGATATTAATCATAAATCTTCTGATAATTTTGTTGATGGTAACTCTAGCAACGAAAACAGAGCACTTAAATACGATCGTGATGCTGTGAAACGAGAACGTAACAGAGAACGAATTATTTACGAATGTGGCGCAATTAAGATTGTACGTTTCGATTTTGCAGATGTAGTAGATCCTAGAAAGCTTGAGAAAAAACTATTATATGCAGGGGTTCCAAAAGTGCATGTGTGAAAAAGTTGGCAACGCGCGCGCAAATGTGTACATACGCACCACCCAAGTCCACAAAACCGAGACAACACGCGCGCAAATGTGTACATACGCACTACCCAAGTCCACAAAACCAAGGAACTACGCGCGCAAATGTGGACTTACGCACCACCCAAGTCCACAAAACCAAGTAACTATGCGCGCTTTTGTGTACTTACACACACCGCAAGTCCACAAAACCAAGTAACTATGCGCGCTTTTGTGTACATACACCCAACCCAAGTCCACAAAACCGAGGAACTTATATCGCGTATGAAGAGCAAACGTATATTGAAGCGATTAGTCTTCATGTGAATAAATTACGAAGATTGCAACAAAATTTTTGATTTTATCGCATGATAAGTCGTTATAACAATACTTTCTACACCCCCCCCCCCCACGAAAAACAGAAAATTTTACAATTGTTACTTATATAACAATAAAAAATTACGACAAAATAATAAAAATACGATATAATATTACGTTGTATGCGTATAAGCGTACTTATTGCCTACCGATACTTTGCACAAACACGAAATTAGTATTTGAAGAAGAACTAGACACAAGTTTATATACGCCGCACATTAAAGAACGTTAAATTAAGAAGCACAAGAATAAAGGATTACGGATTATTATGGCAAACAACCGCAAAAAGCACGCAAACGAGCAAGTCGAGAACTCGTTTAAAAACGTTGATTCATCTTCTGCGTATGCAACCATGCGAAAGGTGTCGTTGAGCACACTGGCCACAGTTCTTACTGCAGCCACCTGCTTGGGCGGTCAGCCAATCCTCGCATCCTCTAATATTCTTCTTCCTCCAACTACTGCGGCTTTTGCGTCTCAGGTACGCAGCGCAGACGACGATCCTAATCCTTGGCTGCATAGGCCAAATATTCTTGAGTATCAGCGCTGGCGTTACCAAAATAGTAATGGTGATGCAGGATACGTGAACCCTGACGAAAGTCATGATGACTACAACAAGGGTGACTACGGCAACCTAAAGAACAAGACGGATATGTATGCGTATGTTGAAAAGAAAGGAAACGACCAGTACCTAGTCTTCGACGTGTTCTTTAACAATGACGGTAAGTCCATGCTTACATCGTCAAAAAAACAGCAATATGTATGGCTAGTGCCTTATGCTGTTGCAGACCTAGACAATGGCAGATATAAAGGCGATACCGTAACTGATTTACGATTTGATTTCTATAAGCGCAATAACAACAGATCACCTCAAACGTATGCAAATCTTTCGCACGATATTGGTTTGTTTGATTACGTTGCAGACAAATCGTTCAATCAGAATTTACTTAACAACGACCATTCTTATAAAGGCTCTACTTATAAGAATTCATTGAATGTTCGTAACGGAGGAAGTAGGGGACGAGATATATCCGACAACTTCCATGTTAATGAAAAAGATTTAGATGACGCTATTAAGAAGGCTATAGCTCCTGGATCAAGTCCTTATAGCGGATACAACTACGGCATCGGTATAACAACTACTAACGTTGACTACGCAGTGCGCATGCATTGCAAGGTAAAACTGCGTCAAGGCGTAACCAGAGACGAAATTCAAAACGCTTTTACGTATGCGAACACAAGCTCTTATGGAAGAACTACTCACTCTGCTTACACCTTTATTTCCGGACGAACTCACGACGAAAACTTCCCTCGCACAAAAAGCGATAGCATTGCTCCAAAGCTGTATTTGAACGGCAAGGAAATTGGCGATAAAGACAACAACAGCATTGACGTATATCAGGGCGAGACGCCAAATATCACTTTCGGCACGTCCGATAATAGCGAAAAAGTAACTAATTTCTCCGTAAAGGGATTCCCGGATAGCATAAAAGCAAACTTTAATAAGAATAGTAACGACGGTTTTGACGCGACTGAAAAGAATCCTTACAAACACGAAATTAAAGACGTTAAGTTTGAGCATAAGGATGAAAACAATAATCCAGTAAACTCCGACTACACGATTACTGTTTCTGCAACTGACGCTTCTGGCAACACAGCAAAAAAGAATGTCACTGTACATCTTAAGAACCTGAACCAGAAGTATCCTTCCCCAACAGCCGAGGAGCTTACTGTTGATTGGGGGAAGACGCTTACTGACGATATGCTCACGAAGCAGATAAAAAACAATGCTGGAAATGGTACAATAACTTTTGTCAAGAAGCTACCAAGTACAAAACTGTCCGAAGGCCATTTCAAACGTTCTAAAAATAAACTAAAAGTTACAGCAAAGATTACATATGCAGATGGATCCAGTCATACAGTAGACATTCCTGTAACAGTTAAAAAGCCACTTGCTTTTGAGCACGCACCAAAAGGTAGCGAGAACAATGTAACCGTTGGAGATAAACTTAAACAACCAAGCGATTACATAACACTCGAAAATAATTCTGACAATAAAGTTAAGCCGAAAACAGTAGAATGGTACGGCGGAACACCTAATTCCAGCACAATTGGCAGGTTTGATAACACTGCCAGAGTGCATTACACAGACGGTAGCCGCAAAGACACCACTGTAACATTTAACGTTAAGCCACAAAAGCCTGTTATTGAAACGGATTTGAACGGTCGCGCAAAAATTCAAAACCAGAAAGTAGTAGTAAACGTCGGCACTGGGTTTATACCAGGTGCCACAAACAAGGTTACCTTATACGATGCCAACAATAACGAAATTGGCTCTACTGCCGAAATCAAAGACGGTAAAGCAACTATTACTGTAGCTGGTGGCATACCTGAAGGAAATGTGTATGCAGTTACAAACAGTTCATACAACAATCATCAGGATAAACATATAAAAATCTTCAATTTATCTTCCGATAGAAGTGAAAACCATCAAGCTACAGAAGATAAACAAGCTCCAACACTTACAGCAAACGACGCAACTGCAAAAGTTGGAGAAAATTTAAGCTTTGAGCTTGAAGCAACAGATGATATTAAAATTGACGACTTCAATATTGCAGCTCCTCTAGCAAATCTTGTAAATGGTGATTTTTCACGTTTGAAGATCGAATACCAAGAAACGAAAGATAATGCTAAACATCGCAAAGTAAAAATTACGATACTCGGCATGAAAGCAAATGAAGTTGGAGAACACAAACTTAAGTTCTCAGTTACCGATGCTGCTGGAAACACAACTGAGAAGGAAGTTAAGCTAACAGTTAAGCAACCTTACGAACTGAAGAAAAATCCTATTACCGTTGACTTAGGTCATGAACTTACTGAGGATGACGCTAAGAAGATATTTGAGAACAGCAAGAATGTTCCTTCAGGAACAACATACACTTGGGTTACTAAACCTGAAACCAACTCAACTGGAAATGAAAAGAAAGGCAAAGTAAGAGTCAGCATTCCTGGAGGAGAACCTAAGGATATTGATGTAGCTGTAACAGTTCAAGATAAAGTAAAACCAGTAATAAAGGTGTACAAGAAAGGCCCTGGTAACACTTGGACTGAAGTAACCGAAAATATTACTGAAGGTAAAGTAGACTACACAAAGATTGACACGTACCACGGTGACAAGTGCGAACTGAAAATAACAGCAACAGACAACAGTGGCAAAGTTACAGATTTGAAGATTAATAGTTTATTAACAGGCTTGTCTTCATCTGATTTTGAGTCAAAGAAAGGCACTGGTTCCGAACAAGATCCTCGAGCTATAAAGATTGCAGGAAATGTGCCGAATGGCACGGCTGCCGGAGCGTACTCTAGGACTCTTGTAGCAGTTGATGGCTCTGGAAATCAAACGAACTTCCCAATTCGCTTTATTGTGCACAATCAAGCAGATAAATTCGGCAAGATTACTCCAAAGGATATAACTCATAACATTCCTGAAGATGGCAACAATAATAATCACCCAAAGGCTGAAGATGGTATCTCGGAAACTAGCAAGAAAGATTTGCCAACTGGTACCACGTATTCTTGGGTTAAAGAACCAGATTGGAATAAGCCTGGCAAAGATACAACTGCTACAATTCGCATAACGTTCCCAGACGGTTCTCACGTAGACGTTTCGCCGAAGCTTACTGTTACGGATACTATTAAGCCTGTTATTGAAAAGCCTGATTTAGGAACAGCAAAACATGGAAGCAAAGATCATTACTTACTGAAAGTTCATCGCGGTGAGAAGTTTGATCTTACACTGAAAGTTCACGACAACACCGGCAAAATAGTCGGCGCAAGTTTGAATGACAATGTAACTGACTGCGGAATTACTGAAACTAAGTTAACAGTTGACAATGCAAACAACCACAGTGTTAAAAACCCTGCTATTGTGCATATAACTGGCACAGCACCAACCGACGAAGCAAAGGAACAATATTGGAGCCGTACTGTTACTGTAACAGACGAGGCTGGTAATGAATCTGAACTACCTATTCAGATTGCTGTGTATACGAGCGCAGAAGAGCACACTGCAACTGCTACCCGTATTACGAAACAAAGCGGTAGAAGAGTAACAGAAGATGATATAAAGAAAGCAGTAACAACTGACTATACAAATAAAGACAAAACTAAGAAACCAGTAGTTTCTGTAAAAGCTGACCAAACTTTACCAGATGGAAGCACTCCTGGAAACTCCACAATAACAGCTATTGTGACTTACCCAGATGGTTCTACAACAGAAGTCGAAGTGCCTATTACCATCCAAGAGCCAATGAGTAAGACTTATAAACCTACTACAAACGAGGTTGATAAACCTTACGGCTCTACTAAGAAGCAAATAGAAGATTCTATAACAAGCACTTCTAATGGCGGCGGAATATCTTGGCCTAATAGCACTGCTCCTACAGGAAAGACAACAATTGAGATTTCCGACAAAACCAAGATTCCTAGAGGAACTGAACCTGGCAAATATGAAGTTCCTGTAAAAATAACGTATAGCGATAACTCTGTTGGATATGCCACAGTAAAAGTTAAGATTGGCGATCCGCAGAGCAAGAGCTACAACCCACAAGGCAATACGCTTACGTTTGATTACAACTCGACGCCAAATAATGACATATCCAAGAAGATTACTGGTGTTGGCACTGGTAATGGTGTTAGCTTTGGCAAAAATAAGCAGGGCAAAGAGATAGCACGTCCTGATGGCGCGAACGTTACTATTGACAACCCAAGTAATATTCCAGACGGAACTAAGGCTGGCGATTTTACTGTTCCTGTAACCATCACCTATGGTGATGGATCAACGGATCATACAGTTGTTAAGGTAAACATTGGCAAGCCACAAAGCGAAACAAATAAGCCAAATGTTACTGATATAACGAAAAAGTATGGCGAAAAGTCTAATGAAGCTGAAGTAAAGAAGCACGTTACTTTTGACAGCAGTAAACCTAAACCAACCGTAACTGTTGAAAACGTTAGCGATATTCCAAATGGTACAACTCCTGGCGACGTAAATATTAACGTTAATATTGTGTATCCTGATGGCTCTAAGTCTCACGTTACAGTAAAAGTTAATACTGGAGATCCTGATACTAAGACTTACGCACCAAGCGCAAGCGAAGTTAAGAAAAACCGTGGCGATGAGATTACTGCTGCGGATATCACTGGTGCTGTAAAGACTTCTACAGTTAAGGACAAGCCTGCTCCAACAGGAACAACAGTAAAGCTTGTAAATCCAAACGATCCTCTTCCAACTACAGATAAGACTGGCACAACTAACGTACCTGTTAAAGTTACATACCCAGATGGTTCAGAAGTTGTTCTTGAAGTTCCAGTGGTAGTTAGGGATACCGACAAAGATGTTTACACACCAACGGCTTCTACACTAGAAAAATCTTACGGCTCAACTATTAAAGAGGATGAAATTATTGGTAAGGTGAAGGTTCCAAACTTTGTTGGAGATGCAACTAAAATCTCTTACACAGTAAAGGACAAGAATAATATTCCAGGGGAAAAGTCAAACCCTGGATCTTACACCGTACCTGTAACAGTAACTTATCCGGACAAAACAAGCGAAGATGTGGATGTAAACGTTACAATCTTGAATAAGGATTCTGACTCTTACGAACCAACCGCTAAAACTCTTACGAAGAAGCACGGCGAAACGATTAGCAATGACGATATTACTGGTCAAGTAAGTGTGCCTAATTATCCAACCGGCAAAAAGCAACCGGATAAGACTGTAGTATCTGGAAAAAAGCTTCCAGATACGAATACTCCAGGTGAAAGCGACGTGCCGGTTACTGTTACTTACCCAGATGGAACTAGTGACACTGTAAATGTTCATGTGGTTGTTAAGGATGCGGATGCGAATACGCATACTCCACAAGCTGAACCACTTGAAAGGAATATCGACAGCGGAAAGCCTAAAGATAACGAAATTACAAGTAAGGTTACGATTCCTAATTGGCCAAAAGGCGGAACTCAACCAACTTACTCTATTGCTGATAGTGATAAGGCTCAGATTCCTACTGGAGATAAGGCTGGCAAGTTTGAGGTGCCTGTAACGGTTAAGTATCCGGATAAATCAACAACCGTGATCAACGTGCCTGTAATTATCAATGCTCCAACGCCAGAAGCGAAAACTGGTGTGACTGTGCCAAAGGGCGTTGAACCTAAGCCAGAAGATATGATTTCCAATAAGGATAAGTTCCCTGAGGGAACCACCTTCGAGTGGAAGAAAGAGAACGGCAGTGAAACTGGCAAGCCAAATACTTCTGCGGAAGGAAACAAGTCAGGCATTGTTGTTGTAACAGTTCCAGATCAACCTTCTCAGGAAGTGCCAGTGACTGTGAACGTTGTTGATCCAACCGCATCTGAAGTCAACGTGCCGCAAGGTAAGGATTTGCCAAAGCCTGAAGATGTAATTAATGATTCCACCGATAAGAACAAGTACCCACAAGGCACTAAGTTCGAGTGGAGTAAGGAAGATACACCGGATACCAAGAATCCTGGCACGAAGAATGGCAAGATTATTGTTACTATTCCAGGCCAAAAGCCTGTGGAAGTGCCTGTAACGGTGAACGTTTTGCCAAAGCCAGAAGCTAAGGTTGTGAACGTTCCACAAAATGGCACACTGCCAGAAGCTAAGGATGTTATTAAGGATTCTGACAATAAGGATAAGTTCCCTAAGGGCACTACGTTCACTTGGAAGGGCAATGGACCAAGTACTACAGATTCTGGTACGAAGACCGGCACAATAACCGTCACTGTTCCAGGTGTAAATGGCACTACTGGTTACACAAGTGATGTTTCTGTAACAGTCAATGTGACTAAAAAGCCTGAAGCGCAGGACACCTCCGTTATTCAGAACAGCGATCCAGATCCTAAGAACAGCATTAAAGACAACGATACGTTGCCTAATGGAACCACCTTCGAGTGGAAGAAAGGTTCTGCTCCAAAGACCGACAAGCCAGGCACCACTAACGGCACTGTGATTGTAAAGATTCCAGGGCAAGATCCTCAAGAAGTGCCTGTAACAATTACTGTTACAGCATCGCCTGAAGGAAAAGACATAACTGTGTTGCAAAAGAAGAGCAGTGACACAACTGGCACCACTCTTCAGCCAGAGGATGTTATTAAGAATCATAAGGATCTACCTAAGAATGCCAATATTTCTTGGAAGACAAAGCCTGACACATCAAAGACTGGCAACCAGCCAGGCGTTGTGACTGTTAAAGTGCCAGGCGAGCCAGATATTGACATTCAAGTCAACGTGCTTGTTGTGCCAAATCCAAAAGACAAGACGGTGAGCGTGCCACAAAACGGCAATGTTCCTAATCCAAAAGACATGATTGCCAATAATGGCGACTTCCCACAAGACACTAAGTTCGAGTGGAAAGAAAATGGCAAGCCAAACACTACTAATACTGGAAAATCAACTGGCACTGTTGTTGTAACTATTCCAGGTATTACAACTCCTGTGAACGTACCAGTAAAAATAAATGTTGTGGCACAAAACAAGCCATTTATCAACGACGGTAAAGCTGAGAATAAGCCAGATTCTAATAAGACAACTATTACTGGTAAAACTCAGCCAGGAAACACCGTAACTGTCAAAGACAATAATGGTAATACTGTTGGTACTGGAACTGCCAACAAAGAAGACGGCAACTTCACTATCGAAATCGATAAGAAGGAGCCTGGCACAGATCTCAAGCTCGTTCCAAGCAAGGATAAAGTTAATGGTGATGAAACTACTGTAACCGTCGCTGATAAACCGCAAAGGCCGACGATTAAAGTTCCAACCAGCGATGATAAGAACGACGGAAACGTAACTGTCACTCCTCCAACCGGCAGCGCATCAGTTGTGAAGATTGAAATCAATGCTAAGCCAAATCCGCTTAACGGTTCAGAGCAGCCAGTTCGCACGATTGTTGTTAAGAAGGATAATAATGGAAATTGGCAGATTGACGGAGATCATCCGGATGGCGTAGAAGTTGATGGGAAAACTGGCACTGTCACGATTCCAGCCAAAGACTTGGAAGACGGCAGCACAATCACCGCTGTAGCTAAGGATAATACGGACAAACCGTCTGATCCTGCTACTGCTGTAACCGGCTTTAAGACTCCGCAGATTAGTAATCAGAATATTGCACCTAAGAGTGATGATTCTAATAAGCAAATCATCACTGGAAAGACGCTTCCAGGCGCAACGGTAACTGCCAGCAAAGATGGAAATCAGATTGGTGATCCAGTAAAAGCTGGCGATGATGGCAACTTCACTATTACTATCGATAAGCAAAAGCCTGGCACCATCATCACCCTCACGCCAACCAACGGCACGGGTAACGGTGCAAAGACGGGCGATAGCGTAAATATTACTGTCGGTGGAAATATTGCTAAACCAAATATTGACACTCCAACCGATGGTGGCGCTAGCGTGACGCCGGATCTCACAGATACTCGCGTGAACAAGGTTGTAATTACCTACACTCCAGAAGGCAGCACAACAACCTCAACGATTACTGTTGTTGCTAAAGGCGATAATCGTGAGTGGAAGATTGACGATAATAATAAACCAGAAGGCGTAACTGTTGATCCGCAAACTGGCGTTGTTACGATTCCAGCAAACAAGATTAAGCACGGTAGCACTATTACTGCGCATTCGGAAGACAGTAGCGATAAGACTGGCAATAGCAAATCAGGAGAAGTAACTGCTAAAGTTGGCGAAAAGAAGAATCCAACTCCAACTCCAACTCCAACGCCTACCCCAACGCCGGAACCGGAGCCAACGCCAAGCCCAATCCCAACGGATAAGCCGCTTGTTGTAACTCCGCACAATGGCGAAGAGCAGGGTTCTGCAACCGTCACTCCTCCAGCTGGCGCGGATTCCATGGAAATTACCTTTATTCCAGAAAATGAGGAAACATTCTCTGGAGTTGGTGAAACTGAAATACCTTCACTTGAAGAATTGGTGCCTGGATTACAGCCTGATTCGCAAGAGCCAGGAAATAACCCAGGAAATACGCCAGGAAACGCAACCCCTGGAGATAACACCACAGGTAACGGAACCGACGGTAACGGAACAACTGGTAACGGAACCTCAGGAAACAAGACTCCTCGCGTCACAATCAAGATAAAGAAGGACGCGGAAGGCAAGTGGACGTTTGACGGAAAAGTTCCGGACGGCGTAACAGTTGATCCGCAAACCGGTATTGTTACAATTCCAGCAAATAAAGTGAAGGATAATACTGAAGTTACTGCGAAATCGAAGAAGGGCGAGGAAACTTCGAGCGACGCGACGGGTACGACCGGAACTGATCCGAATAACAAACATGGAGAGGAACCAGATCATCCGCAATCGCAGTGGCCAGATTTGCTGCCAACTCCGGATTCAACAATATGGAATATTCCAGGTGTTTCTGGCGTTCCGGGCGTTCCGGGTGTTCCGGGCAATGGCAGATTCCCGTATGACGCAATCGAAAATAATGGTGGATACCATGGCGACGATAGCGGAAACGGAAATCAACAAAACCAAGGCAACTTGAGCAAACAGGACGAGCAAGGAAACGAAAACGCTCAAAGTGGCACGCAAGCAGAAAATAAGTCTGGAGCTAGCGCTGGAAATAATGCTGGCGCTGCTACAGGTGCTGCTGGCGGAAATGCTGGCGCTGCTAACGGCGCTAACGGCGCTAAACGTCCTGCGCAACACTCTTCCGGAAAGATTGCGAAATCTAAGCTAAGCAAGACTGGAGCCACCGTTGCTGCAGTTGGCGCAATAGCCGCACTTGCTGCCGCAGCCGGAGCCGCAATCACGGTTATTGTTCGCAAGAAAAAGCGCAAATAAAAGGCGCAACTAACAAAGCGCAACTAACCAAATAAAAAGCTGCACCGCTTTTACTGGTTTGATTTAAATCGGTAAATTTGCGGTGCAGTTTTTTATAACATCACCAGCAACCCCACTCCAATCGCCAGGTAAGGTGCGCGCATTTGTGTACTTACACACGCCACAAGTCCACAAATACGAGGTAACGCGCGCGCAAATGTGGACTTACGCACTACCCAAGTCCACAAATACGAGGAAGTATGCGCGCAAATGTAGACTTACGCACTACCCAAGTCCACAAAAGGGGTACATATCAGCTCAATGATGCGCTCAAGTAGTTAGAGCGCAAACGCCGGAGAAAATTCCCCGGCGTTTGTAGTCAAAACCAGCTAAAGAAGCCGCTCAGCAGTAATAGCCATTCGCATTAAGGCGCGCATCTGGATTAAGCAGCATCGCCTTTTCCGCCTCATGGCCGTCATAGCGAGTGCCGTCCGGAAGGCGCGTGCCGTCCTTCAGCAAGCGGCGATTTTCCACTGGCTCAAACAGCGGCGCGTGGCCCATCATGCCTTCCTCAAGCCTTCTCTGGCCGGCCGCCAAACGCGCATTCGCACGCTTGCGCCACTCCTCCAGCGCCTCAGCACCTGCGCTAGCAGCCACAGCCGCCTCGAAAGCACCCGGATGCACCAAAGCTACGAATCCACTCACGTGACCGAAGCCGAGCGAAGTTGCGAGCGCAGCCTTCACAGTTCCTGCACCAGCAGCACCCGCGCCACCCACGCGCATCGGCTCACGCAACCAAACCATATGATCGTCGCGCGCAAGCTTAGGATCCACGCAATCAAGCGACGCATTCGCCGGAATTACGCCAGTTCTAAACAGTTGCGTCAAACCGTTGATTTGGAAGATGCACGCGCCGCCCTTTGCGTGGCCGGTTAGCGTCTTTTGGCTGATTACGAACAGCGGATTTCCGTCCGTGCGTCCGATTGCGTGCGCAAGAGTATTGTGCAGCTCGGATTCGTTCGGATCGTTGGCATTCGTGGACGTATCGTGCTTAGAAACCACGGTAATATCGTCCGGAGTTACGCCAAGCGCCGCCAAATCGCGCACGAGCTTAGACTTTGCGCCTCCCATACCTGCAGCCAGCGCACCCAAGCCCGGAGCAGGAATAGAAGTGTGAATGCCGTCAGCGTAGGAGTGAATAAACCCAACCACGCCAGCAACTGGCAAACCAAGCTTCAGCGCAATATCGCCGCGCGTAACCAAAATCGTGCCGCCGCCTTGCGCTTCAAGGAAGCCACCGCGTCTGCGATCGTTCGCGCGCGAGAAGAATCGTGGGCTTATGCCCTTTGCGTACATTTCTTCGCTATTGGCAGTTGCGTTCATGTTGCCGAAGCCGACCACGGATTCCACGCCAATATCGTCGATTGCGCCAGTTACCACGAAGTCCGCTTTGCCGAGCGCAATCTTATCGACGCCTTCTTCGAGCGAAACCGCCGCAGTTGCGCAAGCCGACACCGGCTGAACCATGTTTCCGTAACCGCCGATATAGGTTTGCATTACGTGCGCTGCAACAACGTTTGGAAGCGCCTCTTGCAGCACGTCAGTTGGGATTTCGTGGTTAAGGAAGCGATCCAAGTACAGTTTTCGCATTGAGCTCATGCCGCCGAAACCGGTGCCTTGCGTGGAAGCAACAAGCGACGGATGCACAGACTGCAGAATCTCCGAAGGCGTGAAACCGGCGGAAATGTAAGCGTCCACTGTTGTGACGATATTCCACAACGCAATCTTGTCAACGCTTCCAACCATCGAAGCTGGAATTCCCCACTTGAGCGGGTCGAAGCCCTTAGGGAATTGTCCGCCGACGGTTCTGGTCATCGCAGCCCTGCGTGGCACGCGAATCATGGAACCTGCCTTGCGAGTAACAGTCCACTCTCCCGACTCGGCATCGCGAGCAATCGCAGTATGCGCTTCGTCGAGTGCCACGTATTCGCGAGCAATCGTTTCTGTTGGTACGCTGAAGCTTACGTCGTGGTCGAGGAAAATTTCTGCTTCTTCTTCGTTCGCGCCTTCCTTGTAGTCGCCGCCCATGCCGGTTTCGAATGGTCGAATTCCGGAACGCGCAACTACTTCATCAGCATACTTTTCTGCAATATCTTCTTCTGGCACAAGCGTGCCGTCGACATCGTACCAGCCCGGCTTTGGCGAATCCTGCCAAGTAAGCAAGCCCATATTCCAAGCCAATTCCAGCACAGCTCCTGCAGAAAGTTTTACGGAACCGTCTTCCTTAATTCCAAGCTCTGCTTCGAAACGAGTACGTCCGGAACCCCACGGTCCAAGCTCGCCGACAGATACGATTACGATTTCGTCTTCCGGACGCGCTGTTACGTTCTTCCAATCAGACAAGTTGACTTGTGGCTGAGTTGGTACGTAAGGAGTTGGGAGCGCTTTGTTGGTTGATTTAGCAGTTGATTTTGCAGAAGATTCTGCAGATTCAACAGATTCAACAGATTCTTCCGCAGCTTCCGCACGCTTTTGATCTTCCAACGCTTCTGCACGAAGCGCGTTCAAATCAAGAGGCTCCTTGCCTAATCCGCCCGTAAAATCTACGTCCAAAGGTGCGATTGCAGCCTGTTCACGCGCCTCGCGAGTGCACAAATCAAGCAAACGGTCTGCCATTTCTTGCGTAGAGTAGGTAGTTAATCCGTGACGCTCAACTACAGCAACCAACGGATCGTTTCCGCCCATTAAGCCGGTTCCGCGCACCCAACCAATCTTTGGATGAGCGAAAGTCACGCGATCCGACCACACGCTTTCCGCATGCGAACGATTCACAATCGCATCAAACGCACTCTTGACTTCGCCGTAAGCACCGTCGCCGCCGAACATGCCGCGGTTTGGAGAGCCAGGTAACACAACGTGCATACGATGTTGCACATCCGTATCTGCTCCAATCTGCGCAAATCCAGCAATTGCGCGCTCCACACCCCAAAGCATTAAGCGAGATTGCGATTCAAAAAGCGAACCGGAATCAGCCAAAGTGCCGTGAACTGGAGGTGCTGCGAACGGGAAGAACATGCTCGGCTCGTAAGCAGGCTTCAAAATTGTGGTGGTTGCGCCGCTTACTTTCTTCGAAACCGTGCCAACCCACTTCACAAGCGCGTCAACATCGCGGTAGCTAGACAAGTTTGCTGGCACAAGCCAAAGTTTTGCGCCCATCGAAGCGTTTTCGCGATACGCTTTCTTTGCCCAAGACTTTACGCTCGGCTTGAAGCTGTGCGAAGTTGCAATAACAGTCGCGCCGCCTGCAAGCAAGCCCGTTACTACGCGAGCTGCGATTGAGTTTGGCGCAACGCCCGTTACAACCGCAACTTCTCCCGCGAAACGAGTTGCGTAAGCAGTATCTTCAGAAGCGTTACTTTGCAAAAGTTTCGTGCGCGCATCGCAAGAAATACCGTTAAATATGGTTGCAAGATTTTCCAATCCGCGCGATTTCGCAGCACTCTCGAACCATTCAGCTTCCGAAGCTACAGCCTCACCTGCACCAAGGAAACTGCCGAATCGACTTGCGATTTCGGAAACTTCAGTTGGTTGCACATCAGCATTCTTTACTGCATGCTCGTAGTACAAGCGCGCAACGTCTTCGCGAGCAGAAGCCCAACGATCGTCGAAAAGAATCGCCTTTCGCTCATCGAATCGAGGCTCCACCTGCTTTGGCCAATCCGCGCCAAGCTCCGCTTCAACAGCAGCAACAACAGCCGCGTTTTCGTCGGCTTCAGTTTCTGATTGAGGCGCTTCAATTCCAAGCTTTGAAAGCACAAACTTAGCGGTTGCAGCAAGCACGCCGTCAGATCCAACCACCTGCTGAGCGAAAGCGTCAAGAGCTGCAGAATCAACCACAGCACCGCCGGCAGCACCGGCCGCACCAGGCTGGGAAACGCTAACGCCGTGAGCTTGAGCAACTTGCTGAATTGCTGCGTCGATTAAAGCGTCAGCTGCAGCAGTGTTCTTTGCAGGATCCGTAGAAAGTTGCGCAAGATTTTCGCCGCGCACGCTTGCACCTTCGCGAGTTTGCAAAACCAAAGCTGCAAGCACATGCGCACGCCAGCCTTCGCCAAGCTGCCAGACTTCCGAAATTCGCTTGTCGATTTGCGCTGGCTTCACGCCGGCAGCACCGAAAAGCGCACGCAAACGTTCGCGCACAATGTCGGAAAGTACGGCACCAAAAGCCTTGTAGCGCGGAGCAACCGAATCAACCAACTTACGAAGCGCGCTCATTGGAGCTTCAGCAGCACCGTCCACGCTAGCCACGCCAAGCTCGGAGCTAATATCCATAAGCAGCTGGTTTCTGCGGGAAGATACGCCGTTTGTGAGTGTGTCGGTTGTGTCGGTGTCGCCAATTTGGTCGAGGCGAATTTTTGCACTATATGCGATTAGCATTGAGATTGCGTCGGATGCTTTAAATGGCAAGTCTGCTACAGGGCCGCTTGCTGCTGCGTTGGCAGTAGGAGCGGCAGATGCAGGAGCGGCAGCTGCAGGAGCAGCAGAAGCAACAGCAGATGAAGCAGCAGGTGCAGCTTCAGTCGCGCTATCTTCCTCATCAAACACTTCCGGCACAAGCGAATCCGTATCCGTCATATAAACGCGACCCTCATCTCGGCCAACGTTATAAACAGTCACCTTTTCGCCACTAAATTCCGGCAAAGCCAAAGTTTTAGCACCAAGATTTGCCAAAGTTGGAGCATTTCCTAAACCAACTTCCACGTACTCTTCAACACCAAGTCCGCCGCGAGCGCGATCGGCAAACATAAGAGCCTGCGTTTCAATCCAGCGAACTGGGGATGCAAACTGCCACGAAAGCAGCTCCGTAAGAAGCAGTCGGCCAAGCTTCTGCTCATCCTCTGCATAAGACTTCCAGGTTGCTTCGTCTTCCAAAGCTGCTTCAATACGCTCGGATGGCACAACGTCCAAAATCTTCTGCGCAAACTCGCGAGTAAGCTCAAACGGGCATGCCACGAGGTTTGGAATGTAGCGATCCACAAGCACAGAGTAGTCAATATACTTTGGCAAAAGCGAATCAAGCTTATCGCGGAATTCCGGCACGCCCTTTCGAAGAATGCGAGAGTGGAACGGCACGTCAATTCCAGGCACGAGCATGAACGGCGGCTTTCCGCCGTACTCTTTCGCACGCTTAGAAGCGTCCGATTGCAAAGCCTTCAAGCCTTTAATCGTTCCAGCAATTGCGTACTGCTGGCCAGCCAAATTGTAGTTTACAATCTGCAAGAATTCGCCAGTAGCTTTAGAAATTCCTTCAACGTAAGCGTTTACGCCTTCGTCGCCAACTCCGAACTGGTTTGGTCGAAGCGCGCCCATGCGGTAGTTCGAGCGGCCTTTTTCGTCGCGCTCAATCAAATGATGCATGGTAGATCCGCGGTGGAACACCAATTCCAGCACAGTTTCGAGAGGAATAATCTGAGCGAAGGAGCTTAAAGCGTTGTATTCGCCAAGCGAGTGGCCGGCAAAGTAGGCTGGCCAAATATCGCATCCGGCTTCACGCAGACGCGCGGTTTGCGCAAAAGCGACTGTTGCGAGCGCAACTTGCGTAAATTGCGTCAAATTAAGCAGTCCTTCAGGGTGACGATACGTTACGCCGTGAGCTGTAAGTTCCTTTGGATTATCGCGTACGACTGCAAGTATTGAGAACCCAAGCTTTTCGCGAGTAAGCTTATCGGCCCTCTCCCAAGTGTCGCGCACAGCAGGCGACTTTGCACGCTCATCCAGCGACATCCCTTGCTTTTGAATACCCTGACCTGGGTATACGAAGGCTGCGCGTGGAGCGCGAGTAAGTGCGCTTGCTTTAGACACGATTTGCCCGTCAACTCGGCACGTAACTTCCAAAGCGAGTCCACCGCGGCGAACTTTTCCAACGCGCTCAACTGTGATTTCTACTTCGTCGTCCAGCTGAACCATGCCGTACATGTTGTAAGACCAGCCGATCAGCTCGTAGCGAGCGCCCTTTGCGTCAACTGCTTGAGCCACATGCTGAGCGGTTGCAGAAAGCCACATTCCGTGCACGAGTGGTGCGGAAAGTCCGGAAATTGCGGCACCTCGAGAAGAAGTGTGGATTGGGTTGAAATCTCCAGAAGTGCGCGCGAAAGCGGTCATATCGTGAGGCGCGCGAACTACTACTCTGCGCAAAGCTCTGCGAGGAGTGTCTTCAATTTCGTATCCGTGCAAGCCTTCTGCGTCGCCATATTCAGCGGCAGGCTCCGGAAGAGCGTTGCTAAAGCTGCGGCCACGAATAGCAAAACGCTCGGTTTCGTGCGCAAGTCGAGTTCCGTCAGCTGCAGTATGCACAACGTGAATTGTTACAACGCGTCCGGAAGCAGATTCTGCGTAAGGTTCTGCCCAGCCGAGCAAATTAATTCGCTTATCAACATACTTGCGGAAATCTTCAGCATCAACATCAAGCTCAACTAAGTGATCCAAATGAACCGCGTTAAGCAAGCCTTCAATAATCGGGTAGCCATCAACCATTACGGAACCCAAAGCCGAGTAAATTGTTGGCCAAGCAGGGCCAACTAAAGCATCCGGCACAATGCGAGAAGCGAGCAAACCGTCTGGCAATCTGCCAGCAGTTGCGGACTCGTGATCAATTCCAAGATTTCGTGAGAAAGTATAGGAAGAATGAACCAAGCCGAATGGGAAATCTCTATACCCTTCTTCCAGCAAATCTTCCGGCAATTTCGCCAAACTGCCATCTTCTTTTACTCTTTCAACCTTTGGCATAGCGTCGAGCACATCACCCGTAATCGCAGTATTTCCAATACCTGCGGTTGCTGCAAGCATTTCGTATACGTGCTTTGGAAGGCGCTCGCGATCAACTACCGGAATGCTTCCAGCTTTACTTGCGTCAACAGTAAGCGGAATTACGATATCTCGAACTGCGTGCTTGCGTTTTGCTGAATTTGCATCGTTTTTAGTAGCGTTTTTAGCAGCGTTCTGATTTTCTTGATTTTCTTGATTATCCCAGAAAGTATCAAGTTTAATATCCAAATCAAGCGAAATTACGTCGTTATTTGTAGAAATTACAGTAATTACGTAATTTTCGTCGCCAATAGCGCTTCCATAAGCCGGATTTGCAGTTACATGACCAACCCAAGAAATATTCGGGCAAGCGCGAACGTAAGCTTCTACGTTTGCTGCTGCTGCAATTTGGCTAAATGCAGACTGATTTGCATTATTTTTCGCGCTATTATCCGCACTTCCAGCACTTCCAGCATTTCCAGCACTTTCCGCACTTTCCGCGCGATTAAGCATAGCTTTCTCAAATCGACCAAGAATATCCGCAATCGGCTCATCCATAGTCGTAATTCCAGCAACGGAAATAGGTCCCGGAATTACGCGCACAGCGTCAGCCGAGTATCTAGAATCTTCCGACTGCCAAAGCTGATCTTGACCCCACCAACGCAGCAAATCGTTGTCAATAACTGGCACGAAAGGCATTGGCTTCGGGTATTCGCGCACCAAAGTTGGGAACCATGCGGCATCCATTGGCACAACGTTCATCTCGCGGGCTTGAGGCAGCGCTTGCAAAAGCGCATCTAAAGCAGCTTGCGGCTTTTCGCTAACTTCCGCGCGAGTTGGCAAAATCGACGTAAATTCGCCGGAATCTTGGCTCACTAATCGCGCTTCAATTCGCTGCAATAAGTGAAGATAGCGGTCTGCATAAGTAGGATCCACCCACGGGTATGCCAAGTCGAGGAAACGCTTAGCAAATTGAGCGTAAGTCATGCTTTCAACGTCACCAAAATATGGTTTTGCAGTTGAGTTAAGCGCTGCAATTACTTCGTCGCGTCGAGTTTCAAGCTCTTCAGGATGCTTCATCATATGAACGAGCAACCTACCGCAGCGAGCAGAAGCGTTTTCAAGCTCATAAATATCCGCGTGCAAATGGCTTAAACCACTAGTCACGCCGCCAACAACTTTTCCGGAAGGCACCCAGCGCTCACCCATTGGAGCAAACGGATCCTCGTCAAAGCCTTCAACGCTTGAAGCTTTCGGCATCACAATTCCAGGCGTTTCCACAAGCATTCGCTTTACTTCAGGACTTGTGTGCGCCTCTTTTGCTGTCATTGCAGCCGTGCCAATCATCACAGCATCAACAGGCATATTTGGCAAACCGTATTCGCGCGCCCAATCGCCAGAAATGTAATCGGCCGCGCGAGAAGGCGTACCAATACCGCCGCCGGCCACAAGCACCAAATTATCGCATTCGCGCACTTGTGCGTAAGTTGTTATAAGCAAATCGTCCAAAGACTCCCACGAATGGTGGCCGCCTGCAGCTCCGCCCTCAACTTGCACAATAATCGTAGCTGGCGCAACAGCTTTCGCAATTCGCACAACTTGACGAATTTGATCAACCGTTCCCGGCTTAAACGTTACGTAAGGGAATCCGTCTTTTTGCAAAGAAGCTACTAATTCTTTAGCTTCGTCAAGTTCCGGAATTCCTGCAGAAATAACTACGCCATCAATTGGAGCGCCCGATTGCCTCTTTTTTGCTACGATTCGCTTCGAACCAAACTGCAAATTCCACAAGTAGCGGTCCATAAACATTGCGTTAAATTCAATAGTTGCGCCTTCACGAAGCTGCTTTTCAAGCGACTTCATATGACGATCGAAAACTTCCGCAGTTACTTGACCGCCGCCAGCAAGCTCCGCCCAGTATCCTGCATTCGCTGCAGCCGCAACAATTTCCGGCTCAACAGTAGTTGGTGTCATACCTGCAAGAAGCACAGGAGCTTTGCCTGTAAGCTTGCTAAATTTTGTAAGAACTTTGCGTCCGGAAGGAGTGTTGATTACTCGAGGCGCAAAATCAGCCCAGCATCCGGTGCGCTGTGGCTCAGAATCCGAGTCTGCAGTTGAAAGCTCGGCGCGAGAGCGCATTGTAGCAGCTTCCACAACTCCAGCGCCCGTACCTTGCACAAGCACTCCCGTAAGCTTTCCAAGCACTTCGCTAGGGCCCATATCTAAAATCCAAAGCGAGCGCGCATCGTTCTGCTCCAAAACTTCGCCAATTTGCGCAGCCCAATCAACAGGATTCACAAGCACAGCATCAGCCAATTCGCGCGCAACTGCAGCATTCAAACCGGCCTCATTCGCCCAAGCCTCCACCTGCTCAACTGCAGGCTGAAGCATTGGCGAGTGGAATGGCACTGTCACGTCTAAATATTCAGCAACAGGAGCAAAAACAGCACCGCCGCGCACTTTCATTTCACGCAACTTTTTCGAACGTTTCGCTTCTTTCTGCGCTTCGTTCAAAACGGCTTCCATATCTTCCGGATATCCTGCAAAAACCATGTGGTTATTAGCATTTTTAACCGCGATTGAAATTTCGCCGCGAGTGCGCTCTACGCGAGAAATAAGCGCTTCCGCCTGCTTTTTCGTAATTCCTTTAAGCGAAAGCATTGGAGTGCGCTCGCCATCTCCCGTAATTTCAAGCATGCGAGATTCGCGATCCCCGGCTGCTCCAATTAAGTATGCGATTGCAAGAAGCTCTTCGATTTGTGGTCGCGCTTTCTGCCATGATTTTGCTTTAAGTCGCGCTTTTACAATTTCGGCTGCGATTACGCCTTGAGAGTGCCCCAAAACTGCGCAAGGCTTGTTCACTTCGAAGTTGTATCCAAGATTTGTTAAGTCGCGCACGGCACCAAGCTGAGCAAGCGTAATTCCAGGAACGCTAAGAAGCGCGTTTGCAGCGTTAATATGCTTATTTTCCAGCGCGTCGAACACGTTCATATCGCCGCCGGCGTTAGCCAAAAGCTCGGCGTAAATTGGCGCGAGCAATGCTTTTGCGCCAGCTTCGTACTCGTGAAGCTCAGCGTTTAGCTCCTCGTCTTTGCCGAGTTCTTTAAGAGAATCAACCCACGGAGTTGACTGGCCTGCAAAAGTTAAAGCGTGCGGAGCATTAGCGAGTTGGTCGAAAAAGTAGGTTGTCATAATATTTCCTTCTCGTTGATTTGTATAAGTTTTGTAAGTTTTGTAAGTTTTGTAAGTTTTATAGTTTTTAGTTATAAGTTTTTATTATTTCTATAGCTTTTATAAATCACTTACATTGGCTGATTTCCGTGATGCTTGCCAGTTCTCGAAATGCGCTTTTTACTGCGCAAAAGCTTCAGCGAGCCGGCAATCATATCGCGAGTTTGCTCCGGGTCAATCATTGCGTCAATCTGACCGGTTTCCAGCGAAAGATTTGCGTTCACAGTAGTCGCTTCATATTCGTCAACCAGCTGTTTTCGAAGAGCCGCAACATCTTGTCCGCGCTCTTTAGCTTTTTGCAAATCCTTGCGGTGAATAATATTCACAGCTCCTTGAGCACCCAAAACTGCAATCTGACTGGTTGGCCACGCGTAATTCACGTCCGCACCCATCGACTTCGAGCCCATCACAATGTAAGCTCCGCCGAAAGCCTTACGCAAAATCACCGTAACAAGCGGAACTTGCGCATTCGCGTACGCGTAAATCACCTTCGCGCCCCTTCGAATAATTCCGGCATGCTCCTGATCCGAACCCGGCTTGTAACCTGGAGTATCAACCAAAGTCACAACCGGCAAATTAAACGCATCACACAATCGCACGAATCGCGCTACTTTTTCGGAAGAATTTACGTCCAAAATACCAGCGTTTACTTTCGGCTGATTTGCCACGATTCCAACCGGATGCCCCTCAATGCAAGCAAAACCGACAACTGCAGAAGCAGCATACAATTCCTGCACTTGCACGAACTCGCCGTAATCAACAATCCTGCGAATAACGTCGAGCACATCGTAAGGCTGACGATCGTTATCTGGCACAATACTTGCCAATTCTCGCGCAGTTTCGCGGTCCGCGCGCGTTGCAGCATAAGCAAAAGTTGGAGGATCTACTTCGCAACTAGACGGCAGGTAAGCGAGAATTGTGCGAGCGTAGTCGATTGCGTCCGCTTCATCTTCGCCCAAATAGTGAGCGACGCCAGAAGTTGCGTTATGCACAAGGCCACCGCCCAAATCGTCCATGCTAATTGCCTCGCCTGTTGCAGCTTTAACAACATCCGGGCCAGTTACGAACATGTTCGAATGTTCGCGCGTCATAATAATAAAATCAGTCAACGCAGGGCAATACACGGCGCCACCAGCGCAAGGGCCGAGAATTAGCGAGATTTGCGGAATTAAGCCGCTTGCTTCGCAAGTTTTTTTGAAGATGCGACCGTATTGCATAAGCGCGCTAACGCCTTCCTGAATGCGAGCGCCGCCGGAATCAATTACTGCCACAACTGGCACGCGAAGCGCAACAGCCATGTCCAAAAGATGGCAGATTTTCTCGCCTTCCGCTTTGCCTAAAGTTCCGCCGCGCACAGAAAAGTCTTGAGCATAAACTGCAACTTTTCTGCCATAAACTTCGCCAAAGCCGGTGATTACAGCGCATCCGGCAACGTCGTTATTAATGTCACCGCCGTTAAAGCGGCCAATTTCCACGAAGGAGCCGGTGTCAAAAAGCAAGTCAAGACGCTCTCTTGCAGTGCCTTTACCTTTTGCGTGCTGACGCTCTAAAGCTTTCTGTTCTGCGTCACGAGCAAGTTGCGCTGCGTGTTGAACGGCTGCTTTTCCGCGACGAGGCTGCAAGTTAGCTGCGTCAGTTGCGTTGCTAGAAGTAGTGCTAGAAGAATTGCTAGAAGCAGTTTTTTCCGAAATTTTTGTTTTATCTTGCAATAAGGCGCTCATTATTTTTGCTCTCCTTGCGGCTTTTCAGAAGATTTTTCGGAAGATTTTGCACTTTCGGAAGATTCAGAAGACTTATCCGCGCTCTTATCCGCGCTATTATCCGCGCTCTTATCTCCAGCAAGATCAATCGTCACAAGCTTTGCGCCAGATTCCACGCCGTCACCAGGCCCCACAAAAATTCCAGTAACAGTGCCTGCCGCCGGAGCGTAAACGTAATTTTCCATCTTCATAGACTCAAGCACCACAAGCAAATCGCCCTTAGCAACCTGCTGGCCTTCAGCAACATTCACGCGCGTAATAACAGCTTGCATAGGTGCCGCAATTACGCCAGGAATCTGCTTTTGCTCTTCAGATTTGTGAGTGCTACCGCGAAGCGAACGTCCGCGAAGAGGCTGCGAAGCTCTAGAAACGCTACGAACTCTAGCCGATCCAGTCAAATTATCAACAATATCTTGCGGAATCGTAAGCTTTACGCGCTTATTATCAACCTCAATAATGAAGGATTCCATTGCAGGCTGCTTATTTTCGGATTCGTCAGCAGACTTTCCAGAAACAAGCGAAGCCGGCTGGCCACCCAAAGAAGCTGCAGGAACGCGGTTCAAATACTTGCGTTCCATCCACTTAGTAGACACGTCAAAACTGTGATTTTCCGCAGTAAACTCAGGGTCGTTAAAAATCTGCTCAAAAAGTTTCGCAGGAGTTGGCACGCCCTCAATGCAAAGTTCCTTCAAAGCGCGACGCACGCGAGCAACAGCAGTTTCGCGACTTTGCGCAGTAATAATAAGCTTGCCCATCATCGAATCGAATTTTGGCGAAATATTGTCTCCAACTTCAACACCAAAATCGACGCGAATACCAGGGCCAGAAGGCCACTTAATCTTCGTCAAAGTGCCAGAGCTTGGAGTCAAATTCGTAGCAGGATCTTCCGAAGTAATGCGCAACTCAAAGCTGTGTCCGCGCGGCTCCGGATCCTTAATCAACTCGCCGCCGTCAGCAATATTGAGCTGCTCGCGCACCAAATCAAGTCCACTAACTTCCTCACTAACCGTGTGCTCAACTTGCAATCGCGGATTAACTTCCAAGAAGTAGACTTTATGCTGAGAAGTCACCATATATTCGCACGTGCCAAGACCAACGTAGTCAACAGCTTCAAATAGGTTACGAGAATATCGGTAAAGCTGATCTTTTTCATCGTCAGTCAAGAACGGTGCCGGAGCTTCCTCAACCAGCTTCTGGTTTCGGCGCTGCACCGAGCAATCGCGCGTGGAATATACGGTGAAATTTCCGTGAGCGTCGCGGCCGCACTGCGTTTCAACGTGGCGAGCTTTGTCAATAAAACGCTCAATAAAATATTCGTCTAAGTCGCCGCCTTGCAAAGCGTCGTGATTCATGTAAAAACCGCGCAACTCGTCGTCGTTACGAACGACTGTAATACCGCGTCCGCCGCCGCCATCCGTGCGCTTCATCATCACCGGATAGCCGTGTGTTTGCGCAAAAGTCAAAAGTTCTCGAATATCTTTTACAGGCTCCGAAATGCCTGGAACTGGCGGCACTTTCGCGCGAACTGCCACGCGACGAGCCGTAATCTTATCTCCCAAATCAATAAGCGCTTCCGGGCGCGGGCCAATCCAAATAACTCCAGCATCGTTGACTTTCTTAGCAAAAGACGCAACTTCCGAAAGGAAACCGTAACCCGGGTGCACAGCATCCGTGCCGCTTCTTTTAATAATGTCAAGAATTGCGTCCTCGTTTAAATAAGTATCGCGATACGTGTCTCCAGAAAGTGCGTACGCTTCGTCTGCCATTTCTACAAACTGCGCGTTTCGATCAGTCGGCGCATAAATTGCAACGGTAGAAATGCCCATTTCGTGAGCCGTGCGAATAACTCGCAAGGCGATTTCACCGCGGTTTGCGATGAGAATTTTTTTGATATTCGTAACCATACGTTACAAGATATTAGAAAAATCGCGTTTGCGTATGAGCCGACATACACAAAAGCTTGCGCAAAATTTTGTACACTTCTCCAATGCACATGATTTTTATGGCACGTATTGTGATTAACGAAACGGAAAACAGCCGGCAAAGGATTAAGTTAGCGCAACTTTAAGTTACGGATAATCTATCGCCAAACCGGTAATAACCAAAAGAAGGTTTTCATGACTAACATGAATCAGAATAATGCAACAACTGCAACCGCAGCATCTAATGCAACCGTTAGTAAAGTAAAAGCGGCCGCAACTTGGCTCGCTAAGCCAGCTCTTCTCACTGTGCTTTTGGCGCTTTCGACTATGGCAGGCGCAATTTATCTGCCTATTACGCCTGTGCCAATCACATTGCAAACTCTTGTTTTGTGCATTATTGGTTTGACTTTGAGCTGGCGCAAGGGCGTTGCTTCCGTTGTGATGTATCTTGCTTTGGGTGCTGCAGGTTTGCCTGTTTTCGCTGGATTTAAGGGCGGATGGGCTGTATTCGTTGGCCCTACTGCTGGCTTCCTTGTTGGTTTTATTTTTGGCGTTGCCGCAACTGCCGCTTTGAAGCGCGTATTTGACGTTGCTCTTGACGCGATGATGCCGGAGCGCTCGTTTAAGAAGACTTTCGCACGCTTCTGCACTTACGCAGTTGCTTCCATAATTGGCACGATTGTGATTTACGCATTCGGCATTTTCGGCCAAAGCTACTTAACCGGCATGCCACTTTCGACCGCTGCCGCAACCTTGATTATCTTCATGATTGGCGATTTGATTAAGGCTTTCGTTGCGAGCGCGGCTTGCTCCGGATTGTACAACGCACTTAACAAAAAGCGCGCGTAACAACTAAACATAACCCTCCAAACGTGCGCAACTTTTCTCGCGTTTGGAGGGTTTAACTCACCATAACGCTCCAAATTCGGGTAATTTATCTCGTGTTTGGAGGGTTTAACTCACCATAACGCTCCAAACGTGCGCAACTTTTCTCGCGTTTGGAGCGTTTGGTCTGTCGTGGCGCTCCAAATGCGGGGAATTTATCTCGCGTTTGCGCGACGACCTGCTTGAGCGCAGCACAGCGCGCGCGAAAGCAACTCGGAGCGGAAACTCGCTTAAGTTGGAAGTCCAGTGGACTTCCAACGCGAGTTTCGTAAGCGAACTCGTAATCCGCGCGAGCGTAATCTGCGCGAATGTCCGATAATCGACCATCAGAGACCCTAACGCAGTACGCTAACTGCGCGAATGTCGAATTACACTGTCCTTCAGACCCTAACGCAGTACGCAATCTGCACGAATGTCCGATAATCGACCACCAGAGACACTAACGCAGTACGCTAACTGCACCAATGTCGCTAAATCGCAGCGCTCAAGCAGATCGTCTCGCTTCATACGCAACGGCTTGCACATCGCCGCTTTTAACCACAATCTCCTCGCCGGAATCTTCACGAATCGTAAGAGACGCATCTTCCCCAACGCGCACAGCCGTTCCAGTCACCACGCTTCCGTCAACCGGATGCACATTCACTTCGCGACCAAGCGTCCAGCACACGTCGCTCAGCTCCTTAAGCAAACCGGCGCAATTAGTTGCGTAGTCGCGCGTAAGATCGCACATAAAATCGCACAGCCGCGAGCGCAATCTATCAACGATTTTCGCAGCAATCCTGTCTCGCAATTCCTCCGCTTCCGGCAGCGCAGTCATGTGCATTTGCAGCGAAGTTGCCATTTTAATCGGCAGCACTTCTTGCGGCACGCACAAATTCAATCCGATTCCAAAAACCACCCCAACAACGTCATCGCAATCCGGCACCGCCACAATTTCCGTTAAAATTCCGCCTTCTTTGCAATCGTGCAAAAATACGTCGTTCGGCCACTTGAGTTTTAGCGCGCATTCGTCGCCATGCATCGGCTCGCTTCCGCACTCTTTGAAGGTTTCAAGCAGCGCGTCTCGCGCCGAAAGGCCTGCAATTATTGGCAACCATCCGTTTCGACTTTCGTCCATAACAATCGTTTTTGGCAGCAAAGTTACGAAAGATACGAGGAAACTTTCTCCCGGCCTACTCACCCACGCGCGCCCGAGTCTGCCGCGTCCTGCTGTTTGCGCGTTTGCTGCGATTGCGTAAATTGGCGGCTTTCCGTCGGCCCTGTCGGAAATTTTGTGATTTTGTATCATTTCTCGCGCAATATTTTGCGTAGAATCAGTAATATCGAAAAGAATTGTGGAATCTGCCGCAGACGATGTGCGCGGCAATGATGCCACACTTTGCGAAGAAAAAGTAGTCATATGTATAATTTACATCAGATTATGTGCTTATGCTCTGGTTACGTCGCGCTGTGTCGATAAGCCAGTTTTTATGAGCATATGTGCAGTTTTATTGAATTTTTTAAGCAGGTGTTGATTATGAATAGCGCACGTAACGCACGTAGCACAAATGACGCACGTAGCACGCGTAGCGAATCCAGCGAATCCTGCGGATCTGCCAAAGCGACTACAAATGCCGGAGAAAAAACTCCGGCAATTTTTCGCATAACATGCACTGCGCTTTCCGCCATACTTTGCTTAATTCTTGCGCTTTGCACAAGCCTCGGCCCAATCTTTCGCGACCAAGACATTAAGGTTCATTTAGGTTCGATCACCGATTTTTCTTGGATTAATGCGCTGATTTTTATTGCCGCGTTCGCAGTATACGCAATTATTTTGTGGACGATTATTTATTACGGAAAACATGCGGCTTTTCCTAAGCAATACAGCCGTTTTGGCGCGTGCGTTAAGTCGATTTTTAGAAAAAAGCGCAAGTCAGAAAAGCGCAAGTCAGAAAAACTCCAATCTCAAGAAAGCAAATCTCAAGAAAGCAAATCCCAAGAAAACGAAACCGCAACCACCAAACTCAAAAAGCGCCACACTCGCGCAATCTGCCGCTTAATACGCACTTTCGCAAAGCACTTTTCTAGCGCCGCGCGCTGGTTTATTACGCATTCCACGCGAAATCGCCGAAATCTTTTCCTAACTTTCTTCCTTGGCTGGCTTTGGGCTCCGGTTACGCTTTTGGCTGCGTACGGCGCCGACATCTGCTCGCAAATCCGCGAATACAGTTGGGCTTGGAACAAGGTCACCGGCCTCGATCAGCCTTATATCGGCTTCTTCAGCTTCGTGCCGATGGACATTTACCCAACCGCGCACTACCTTTGGCCTTCTAAACCAACGTATTTAACCGATCAACACAACATTGTTTTAACCGTTATTTACGGCGCCACAACCGCAGTTTCGCGCTATTTCACCGATTCAAACGATGCCGGAATTATACTTCTTGCGTTTGCGCAATTTGTGTTTGCCGCTTGGTGCGCAGCCGCTACTGCTAACCGTTTTTTGAATCGTCCGTGGCTTAAGTACACAAAGTTAGATTCGCAAAAGTTAGATTCGCAATCAACAGCCGCGCAATCAACAGCCGCGCAATCAACTCCGCTTTTTGCAAGATTCGCAGTAATCGTAATGTTTTTGCTTAATCCGCTGATTGTGTGCTCAACTATTGCGCTTACAAAATCGCCGCTTTTTGCTTTTGCTTTTCTTTGGTGGTTCGGCATAAATTACGAAATTAGTCAGACTAAAACTTGCGCAACTTGCGCAACTTGCGCAAAAACTTCCGCAACTTCCAGCACAGGCGCAACTTCCAGCACAAACGCAACTTCCGCATCTTCCCCGCAAAAACTCCGCTGGCACACCGTTTTAGAGCTTATTATTTCCGTATGCGTTATGCTTATTGCCGCAAAATATGCGTGGTACATTTTGCTAATACAATGCGTGCTTTTGCTTATATTTGAGCGAAAACGCCGCCGCCTGTGGCTTTGCACTATTTTTCTTCCGACGATTATTATTCACGGCGCGCTACTTCTTCTTATTTCAAGCGGCGCGATTATTAACGGCGATCCTATTGAAAGCCGCGGCATTCAGCTACAGCAAATCGCGCGCGTCGCTAAGCTCGACCCTCAAAGCATCCCTAAAAGCGCAAAACGCATTATCGCCCCTATTTTTAATCTCGATCAAACCGCCGAAGCTTATAAACCTTACGATGCCGACCCTGTGAAATCTTCCGGATTGCAGTCGAAAAAAGTCAGCTATCGTTGGCGTTACGTTACGCGCGACAATATTAAAAAGCTTAATCTTGCTTGGTGGCAGATTGTTACGCATAGTCCGCTCGTGGCAACGGACGCTTTTCTTGCAAAAAGTTACGGTTATTTCGACATTTTTGATCGCCCGTACGTTGGTCCGGAATATTACATTGACACGGATAATATTCACAATTCCGACTGGATTAAGTATTGGAATCCGCAATGGCGCGCGCAATTAGCTTCGTCAATTAGCACTTTTAGCGACGTGCCGGTTGTAAGCTGGCCAATTCACGGCAATACTTTTGTGATTTTTACGCTTATGATTGGCGTTGCAGAAATTGCGCTTCGTCGCTGGCGCACTGTGCTTTGGCATATTCCGCTTGCGCTGCTTGTGGGAGTGATGATTATGGCTCCGGCGAATAATTTTGAGCGACACATGCTTCCGTTGGCTTTTGCGTTTTGTTTTGTGCTTCTAACTTTTTGGAGGGATACGGTTAATCAATCGCGCTATAATAGTAAAGATTGTTAGAGTTAAAGGCACATGATGGACGAGAAGCATACACAGCAGTTTGCGCAAACGGGCGGCGAGCAAGATGCCGACGCACCGAATGAAGATTTTGATTTTCTTGCGCTTATAGCCGGCGTGCAATCTTACGAAACTAAGCAATCTTACGAAACTAAGCAATCTCAAAATTCGCCATCAGAAGCCGAGTCTGTAGAAGAAAATCAACTAAGCAAATCGCAAGAAGTTTCATCTTCATCAAAAGAAGGCGGCGAAGAAAAGCGACGTCACCATTTGTGGCACAGGCTTTCATCAAATTCTGCAAATTCTGCTAATCAAAGCAATAAATCTTCATCAAAAAACGATTCCGCGCCGCATTTTACTCCGCTTCCTGTTGCTTCTAAATCAGCAGAAGCCGGCATTTTCGATTCTCGAGACGGCCAAATTTTCGACTCTGCCACTCGCCTGCGTTTGCACACGCTTATTTCCACTTGCTTAATGAGCGGCATTGCGGATACTCGCGTAAATGCTTTTATGCATTTGCTGCAATGGCCGGATGTGCCGAAAATGGTTGTTATTGCTGGCACTTTTGGCGCGACCATAACGCCGGATACGGGCCCTAATCGAAAGCCGGCTCCAACTTTGCCGCCGGATAACACGGATGCTTTGCGCCGCAACATTTGGCCGCAATTGGGAAGTTGCAATGCGTACGATGCAATAGTTGATCGCGCACAAAGTAGCGTGCTTAATCGCTTAAGTGGAGCTTGGCGAGGCATAAATAACTTTGGCGCGAACGCTTTTAGTGCGAACTCTTCCGGCACGAACGCTTCCGATTATTTCGCAACTCCATCGCATATTATTTTGCTAGCAGTTCGCGAAGATCCTAGCGAGCAGGCTTTACAAAAGATGTGCCAAGTATTCGAGCCTTCTAAAAAGCCGATTTGCATAAGCGGCGTAGTTGAAGGCGTTGAGAATATTGCGACTGCGATTACGTCAACTCTTGCGGCGGTTGCGGTTGCCGGCTCAGTTAAGCAGTTGCCGCAGATTATTCACGCGGATGACGTGCTTCCGGAGCGCGCGCTTATTGGTGATTCTACGGCTTTTAATACTTTGTATAACAATGTGTATCAAAGTTTGGCACCTTACAGTCATGACGATCCGACTTTGCAAACTATTGATATGTTCTTGCGTTTTGGCGGCGCGCTTGATCAGACTGCGCACGAGCTGAATGTGCATCCGAATACTGTGCGATACCGTTTGCGCAAAGTTGCGCAGACAACCGGTTGGGATGCGACGGATCCGCGCGCAGCTTACGTACTGCAAACAGCCATTACGATTGGCCGCATCCGCGACGCGCGCTAGCAGAACTCTTTAAAAAAAAACGCCGAGAAGCGCCCGAAAAGGAGCACATTCTCAGCGTTTATAAGCTTTATACTTGATTTACTTTGCGAATCTCGCGCTTCCGCACAAACTCGCTAGTAATAAATCAGGCAGCGATGCTGGCAATATCAACTGGAACGCCAGGAGCCATCGTGGAGGTAACAGTTACCTTCGTGATGTAGCGACCCTTGATAGTGCTTGGCTTCAAGCGGCGGACTTCGTCTGCAACAGCCTTGAAGTTCTCTTCAAGAGCCTTAGCATCGAAGGAGAGCTTGCCGAAGAGGAAGGACAGGTTGCCCTGGCGATCCACGCGGAACTCAATCTTACCGCCCTTAATGTCGGCAACAGCCTTGGCCACATCCATGGTCACGGTGCCAGTCTTTGGGTTTGGCATCAAGCTACGAGGACCGAGAACACGACCCAAGCGGCCAACCTTACCCATCATGTCTGGGGTTGCAACGACTGCATCGAAGTCAAGGAAGCCACCGGCAACCTTTTCAATGAGCTCGTCATCGCCAACAATGTCAGCGCCAGCTTCCTGAGCCTCAGTAGCCTTTGGACCACGAGCGAACACCAAAACCTTAGCGGTTTTACCGGTGCCGTTTGGCAAGTTAACTACGCCACGAACCAACTGATCAGCCTTGCGAGGATCCACGTTAAGGCGCATAACAGCCTCAACGGACTCGTCAAAAGCGTGCTTTGGCATGCTCTGCAACAAAGCAATAGCTTCAGCTGGGGTGTACAGGTTATTGCGGTCGATCTTCTCAGCCGCTTCACGATACTTCTTAGAACGCTTAGCCATTTCTACACTCCCTTTCAGTCGGTAACGGTAATACCCATCGAGCGAGCGGTGCCCGCGATGATCTTCATACCGGCCTCGACGTCACGTGCGGAGAGGTCAGGCATCTTAATTTCGGCGATTTCGCGCACCTGAGCCTTGGTCACAGAACCAACCTTGTGAGTCAATGGATTCTCGGTGCCCTTCTGGATTCCAGCAGCCTTAAGCAACAAAGCAGCGGCTGGTGGGGTCTTCAAAATGAAGGTGAAGGAACGATCTTCGTAAACGGTGATCTCTACTGGGACGATCTGACCCATCTTGTCCTTCGTCTGGTCGTTATAGGCCTTGCAGAAGTCCATGATGTTCACGCCGTGGGAGCCTAATGCTGGGCCCAGTGGTGGGGCTGGATTTGCTTTGCCAGCCTGAATCTCGAGCTTAATAAGCGCGGAGACTTTCTTTTTCGGAGCCATAATATGGTTCTTCTTTCTTGTACAAGCGGTTCAAACGGTTGTTGCGAAACGTTGCTATAAAGCCGTTTTGCAACTTCCTCCCGCATCTTGTATTGCTGTGCTGTGCTAGCGGATTCCTCCTCCAGTCACAAGCCTTCCTATTATGCCACATCTTCGCGACACGCAGACTTACGAAATCTGCAACTATTTTCGCGCAACTATTTTGCATAGCTATTTTCGCTCAACTATTTTCGCGCAACAGCAAAAGTTGGAAGCATACTTCCAAGTTGGGTACAAACTTACGAAAGTTGGAAGTCTACTTCCAAGTTGGGTACAAACTTAAGAAAGTTGTAATACAGCCAGCGGAAGAAGCAGTTTACAAGCATAATTAATGATATCTACGTTACATTGTATAGAATTATTGTATACTTATATGAGAGATATAAGGAAAAGTACAAAATTCACCATAGACATAGGAGCCCAAAATGACTACAGCAACAACAGATACAGTAAACGTAAACTTTCGAACAAAGAAAGAAGACAAACTCAACGCAGAACGAGTTTGCAAAGAGCTCGGAATCTCTATGAGCGCCGCGTTGAACGTGTTTATTAAAACTATTGGTCGCGAAAAGAGGATACCGCTAGATTTTTCGCTAGATCCGTTTTACGAACCGTCAAATCAAGCATATTTGAAATCGCAGATTGACGGCGTGAAAAATGGCACCATCAAGCTCGAAGAGCATGATCTAATAATGGATTAGGCCTTAGGATTCAAACAATGAGAAAAATTGCTTGGACTCCAGATGCCTGGAACGACTATCTCTATTGGGAAAGCGATAATAAGACTCGCAAAAAGCTCAACAATATTATTAAAGAGATTATGCGGAATCCAATAGACGGAAAAGGTAAGCCTGAACCACTCAAAGGAAACTATTCCGGTTGCTGGAGTAGACGAGTAAACGATAAGGATAGAATCGTTTACTCATTTACAGATGACTCGATTATAATCTACGCCTGCAGAGGCCACTACGACGATAAGTAGGCAATTCTAAGCACCCACATGCTTAGCGTGGGCAAGCGCAGCCTCACGGCGACGACGCCGCCCAAGCGCAGCCAAAATCATCGTCGCAAGAATCACAGCGCAACCAATAAGCGCGAGCACGAACATCGTCATCCAAAGCGGCCACTGCAACTTATCGCCCGGCGCGGAAACCGGATTCGGCAGCACGCGATACCCCGTAACCAGAAGCCTCTGCGTATTCACACCATACGGCGTACACGTAAGCAGCGTCGCCAAATCGCGCCCCTTCTCGCGCTGAAGCAACCTAATATCATGCGGATCAACCACGCTAATGCGGAACACCTTGTAACGCAGCGTCTCCCCTTGCACGTCAAAGTAGAAAAAGTCACCCTTTTTAATTTCAAGCAAATCATCAAACATGGTCGCATTCGGCAAACCCGTATGCGCCGTCACAACAGTGTGACGAGTCTTGCCGCCCACCGGCAAATCCGTGCCGTACAAATGCCCAGCACCTTGCGCCAAAACCTCCTGCGAGCTGCCGTGATAAATCGGCAACTTGACGCCAATCTTCGGGATCTTCACAATGCCCATAATGCCCATCGGCTCATCCAACTGCTTCGCATAATCCTTATACTCCGGCGTCTTCATAAAATCCGTCGTACCATCGTAGGGATCAGCCGTAATAATCGACTTGTGGCGCGCATTATACTTGCGCGCTGCGTTCAAAATTTTCTCGCGAGCGCTAATAGTCTGCTTACGACTCAAACGATCGTAAGCTACAGAAATCTCCTTCGACACCTTGTTATTCCACAGCGTTGACGCAACAGGGTACGTAAAACACAAGATTGCAGCGACTGCGAGGGCGATTGGCTCGAGAGTGCGGCGGAGTTTGGACTTGAGTTTTTTGGCGGGTTTTTTGGTAGTTGATTCGGTTGATTCGGTTGATTCGGTTGCAGGTTTTGCTTTTGACTGATTGAAGAAAGCATATACTTTTGTAACAGCTTCGTTTAATTTCATGCTTCCTCCGTTTCGTGGGTTTAATAGGCTTAGATTGGTTTTATTTTGTTGTTTTAATTTATTTGCGATTTTGTTTGCGATATTCTTTAGTATCGTCTATGAGTTTTGGCTGGTGTTTGGCTGGCGGGTTTCTTGCGTGGCTGTGTGATATAGGAATTACTTGTCTCGCAGCGCTCCGCTCTTATACCTTACTTGAACTTATAGGTTGCATAGTTAAGTTTAGTTTTTTACTTACTTTTTCTGCAGAAATAGTATTTATCAAAAAGGTATTACTATCGTTCCGCTTTTATATTGCTCGACCAAGCAATTCCTATTTCCCACTACTAATAAAGCCGCTAGTGTTCTGTGGTACGGTAGGTGCGTCTGGTGTAGTGTGTGCAGCAGCATGAATGCTAGTGTTCTTTAAGCAATAAATACTCAGCGTCTGCAGAGCAATACTGTTAAAGTTCGCTAATCAACAAGCAATCAGCGTTCGCAGAAGCACTGGCGCAAAGCTTCTTTGATCGTGTGCGCGCGTTTGTGGACTTGAATTGGGCGTAAGTACACAAAAGCTCGCTTGTTGTCTCGGTTTTGTGGACTTGAATTGGGCGTAAGTACACAAAAGCTCGCTTGTTGTCTCGGTTTTGTGGACTTGAATTGGGCGTAAGTACACAAATGCGCGCATAGTTCATCGTGTTTGTGGACTTAAGATAGACGCAAGTCCACAAATGCGCACACTTCACCTCGCGTTTGTGTACTTGAATTGGATGTAACGCTCGTTCAGTGCGAAAAATCTCAAATCTCTACCACACGAATATCCACACGACTAACATGCGGACAGGATGGGTGTGGAGAGCAAGTGAGTCTAGGATTTAGTTAAGTAAACCCTAGACTCACACTTTGCTATTAGACTACAAGACCAGCTTTAGAAAGCGAATCAAGCGTTCTGCTGCTGTTCTTCTTCCTTGCGATTGCGCACGTACATAATCACGCTCGCAACAATCAAGCCCATGCCCACAACAGCGAAAATCAGCACGCCGTAAGCACCGGTTGCAGGAAGGTTGAACCAGAAGCTCTTGCCATCTTCGCCGCCCTTAAGTGGAAGATCCTCAACCTCAACAGTGTTGGTCTTATCCTTTTCAATTTTTGCCTCATAAACAGCTGTAGACCTAGCATAACCCTCAGGAGCTTTCACTTCGAGAAGATACACAGGATCGCCTGCACGAGTCTTGTACGCCTTCGTGAAGTTACCATCAGTGTTGGTAGTAGCATTCTCAAATGTTGATGCAGCTTTGCAGTCATCAGATTCCTCAGGCTTTTTGTTCTCATTCAAAGCCTTGTAGCAGCCGTCAGCCTTAGCTTTATCAGCAAAGATCTTGAATTCAGCGCCAGAAAGATTGGTCTTCGCACCGTCCTTCATGCCAAACTTGTGAACCTGAAGGTAGCCAAAATCAAGAGTAGACTTGCTCTTCTCAGTGTTAGGAATGATTGGCGGCAATGCCGCTTCACTATCCGAATGAGCCGGGAAGAAGCCAGATGCGTTAACAATCTCATTCTTACCATTTTGCTCCGAATCCGTACTATTCTTTGGAGCATTACCAGCCTGATATGTGCTACTGACCTTAAACTCAAGATTTACAGTAACTTGAGGAGCCTCTTGACCTTGCGTCACACCGTTCAGAGCTGTAGCAATCTTGCCTAAGCCAGCATTAGAGAATTTCACAAGAATACGCTTGTGATTATCTGTAAGACCCTTGGAATTTGGATCTGTGCTACTAGCGGAATAATCAACTAAATCAACCGTGTAATCTTGCTCATTAGTAGCAGTACCCTTGTTAAGAGTCGTTTCACCAATCTTCACACTCTTTACAGCATCAGCAAAAGTTGCCGTGCCTGCTTCCCCAGCAGCTTTGAATGCTTCCAAAGCATCAGCCGGAGCATCATCGAAGACCATATAACCCTGAAGATCTTTAGCCGTCAAATCCTTCTTACCAACTTTTGCCTTATTAACTCCGGCAGTAATAGTGTAATGCAAGGTATCATTGACGCCTGCGAAACTCTTCTTATCGTAAACCTTCTGAATAGTAGCCGAGAGATCCTTGTTCTTCGGCTTCACAACAGGCTTGTAGTTGTAAGTAACTGTGGTTTTTTTGTTTGGTTCCTGACCCGTAGTAGTGTACTCCGGCAAAGGAAGCGTCATATAGAAGGATTGCAAATCAGAAATACCGTAACCGGCAGGTGGCTCCGTCTCGATTACCTTGTAAAGACCAAGTCCAAGGTTGGAGAAAGTTGCTTTACCAGTGTCTTTAGCAGTCGTTTGATCATCAATGTGAGTGTTGGTGTCAAACTTTACTTCCGCATCAGTGCCATCTTCCTTAGCAGTGTGATCGTTCAGCTTGGTAGCAAGTTTAGCAATCTCTTGCCAAGAATCAGGAGACTTAAGATCTAGAGTTGTTTCTTTAGTGCCAACCTTAATGGAAGTAACCTTTTTTAAGCTAAACTTGGCACCAGAAAGCGGCTCGTAACCAGCAGGGCAAGAATCTGCAGAAGTTGCAGATGGTGAAGAAGGAGTAGAAGAAGAAGTAGTTACAGTTTCTGTGCTAGTATTCTTTTTCTTGCACTTAAGAATGGTTATAGTACCAGTTGTCGGAGCACCAGTCTCCCACGGAGCCTTAGACTTCTTATCACCATCACCAGTGTTAACAGGCGGCTTAGGCACACCCCACGCAACGCCAGTCATTGTTACAGCGCCGGCGACGCACAGCGTGCCAGCCATCGCAAGCGACGCCACCGCCGCCACGAATTTATTAGTGAACTTTTTCATGTTCACTCCTTTCATGCTTTTTACAGCAAGTAGAAAATTGATTTGCATTTATCATGCTCATACGAGTAAAGTTTTAAAATTTTTGGCATTTACCTTGTGTTATCACGCTCCCGAATCCCGAAAGACTGCGCGATAAAACACTGCGCGATAAAACACTGCGCGATAAAACACTGCGCAATAAAACAATGCGCGAAGCAGGAAGGCTTTATGCGCAAATGCGTACGTAGTCGCCTTATGCGAAGCACCGCGAGTAAATGCATATACAACTGCTTCATACGTAATTGCATAAGCCTCGCCGCCTTCCAAAAATTAATTTGCTAGCCTTCTCACTTTGACTTACCACGAAGCCAGCAGCCAGCAGATTCACCAATAGCGCGGCAAGAATACCGAGCTGCAAATTCCAACTCTGACCGCCCGTGTTCGGCAGAGTGAAATTACTCGACAAGTGAATATTGAGCGTAAAAGTAGCAAAATCCTTAGTTTCTGTAAAAGCCGTAGGCTTAGCAGAAGTTAGCGCAGAGCTTATCGATGTAGGGGTTAAGCTGCCAGATTGGGTAGCGTCACCTGTTAAAGTATCAAACTTAGTAAGCGCATCAGGCTTCAACGCAAACACAACGCACTGGTAATCGCCAACCGCAGTCGGCTCGATACTCGGCTTTATACTCACTTCCTTATCAGTTCGCGCAGCTACTTTTTTATTTGGATCCGACGACTTGCAAGTCGTCTCTCCTTCTTTATTAGAGTGGCACGTATTTTGATTATCATCCGCAGGCACACTCAGCCCAAGCTCTGCAAGATTACTACTCCAAGTCTTGTATTCAAGATTCTTCGCATCTTGCGGCGATTCAGAAGGCTGCACAGGTTGCGACGACCCAGAAGACTGCTCAGATTGCGAGCCAGAATCCTTCTTCTCGCCCTTCGAGCAGAGCACGCGCAACGTAATCTTATTCACGCTATCCGCCGCAGAAATAGCATCAATATACGGCTTAAGCTCCATACCAAGCATCGCATAAATCTTGTTATTGCTGCTAGTCAACGGCGCCGGCAACGAACCATCGCTGTTTTTAAACGGATACACTTTCAGCGTAAGATCATTTTTGCCAATTGTTGGCGGCTCCGGCTCTGGAGGCTTATTCGACTTCACCTCAATCGTAACTGACTTATAATCCCAGTCGATGGTTTTTTGAGGCTTGTACACGGACTCATCTAACCCAGATGTATTTGTATTAGGTATACGAGCGGCATAAATCTTAGTATCAGGATCACTAAATACTTCACGAGTCTTATCTTTTAATCTATCTGTGACATATTTTGCAAAATATTCAGTTGAGAATGTTTTACCAAGATTCTCACTGTAACTTATATCAACATCCTTAATAGCAAACACTTTACACTCAAAAGTTCCAGCTTTTGTAGGCGTACCAGTAATCCAACTTTGAGAGCGCTCAGTATAATCATCATTCAAATACACAGAATACTTATCCGTACCGGTTTTACTTTCTATATGAGTGAACTTAGTCTGCTTATCCGTAGTAGAACCATCTTTATTACTTAAGTTCAAACCATTAACACTGTCTAACGTATAACTGGCATTATCACCACTACCACTTTTACAAATCATATGGTGATGAATAAAACCAGGCTTATCTTTCGACTGCGAATCAATAAAAAGCTTATTATTAATAGGATCGTAAACGTCTTTCTTACCAGTACCGCCAGTATCACTTCCGCTAGAATCTGAACCTTTAGACTTTGGATTTATAATAATTTTACTATCTTTTATCGCAGTATTATCTTGCGTTTTCCCAAAATCGTACAAGCTCAGCGATAAATCATTTTTTGATATATCAGGTACATCAACTTTTACACTTATTGTAGCGTATATTTTTTCGCTTTTCTTTTTGTAATATGCAAAAACTTTAAATTTATAACTACCGTAATCCCACTTACTATTTGGACTCAAAGTTATAGAACCATCAAAGCCTGTTTGCTTTTCGGTATTCTGAACTTTAGTGGCGCCACTATCTTTTTCAAAATTTGCCCAACTTGGTACAGGATCTTCATCTTTTTCTAACGTAAACCACAAGCCGTCTAGCTTAAAGGTTGGATTTTTCCCAGGTTTTAATTTGAACTCTGGAGTAATAATTCTAGTTTCACCACGCTTTATTAAAATAGTCTTACCCTTATTATCTACAGTAGGACTACCAATATTGTAGCTAATCTTGTAGCATGCACTTAATTCGCTACACTTCTTCGGTTTTCTCGCACTTCTGTTCATTTTGAGAGCAGCTTTCGCAGAATCAGCAGCTTTCTTTTTGGCGTCTTTGCCGTTTTTATTTTCAGCAGATTTTTCAGCAGATTTGCTTTCAGCAGATTTTTCTACAGTTTTTCCAATTTTATCATCCGACTTAGTTTTATCAGCCGACCTAGCATTATTACCAGCCTTATTACCAGCCTTGTTGCTATCAGGCTGCTGCTTGGTATCAGGCTTTAATACCTTATTATCATTCTTCTTTAAATTACTTGAAGAGACGGCATTGTTGCCTTTAGTAGACTCAGCATTACTAGATCCATTTTGCTCAGACTGCTTATTCGGCTCACTTTGAGTCTGCTTCTCCCCATCGCTCTTGTCAGAACCAGACTTCGCACCCTCAACCTTCTCAGTAGAAGTAGTATCTGCACCACCATTCTCACCAGCGCTCAACGCATAAGCAGGAGCAATCACAAAAGTAGCAAGCAACATTGCAATTGCTACGAACAAAGCAAACAGAGAACGGCGAATTGAGCACACTAATCGAAGGAAACGGCTAAATATATGCAAATCAAACATATACGCACCTACCTTCTAACTCGCCAAGTTATTATAATGCCATTGTTACAACAACATTAAAAACTCAATTTCTCTATAGAAAATCTTCTCAAGCACAAGGCTTAAACCTTTTCTAAAAACTCTGCTCCCAACCATTGAGTACTATACCCCCCCCCCAGGTTAATTGCAAGCCAAACTAAATATTTGGAAATATTTATTATTTATGTTGATAAAAGCAGTATTATTGCAAGAAAATTTCGGATTATTTCCCATTTTTACGGCGTGTCGCAATAAATAAAAAAAAACCGGAGTGCGAATTAACGCACCCCGGTTTGTAAAAGTTATAAAAGCTTAAGCAATCGGCTCCACTTGGTTGAACCCAAGCTCCACAGGAGTTTCGCGGCCAAAGATGGAAACCAGCACCGTAAGCTTCTGAGTTGTAGGCTCCACGTCCGAAACCACAGCAGCCATTGTTGAGAATGGGCCGTCGGTCACAGTCACCTGATCACCAACCTTGTAAGCCACCTCAACCTTGCGCTTGCGTGCAGCGGCCGGCTTATCTCCAGCATTCTTCAAAGCCTCGGAAGCAATCATTGGCGCCATCATTGCCACAACTTCCTTGCGCGTCAAAGGAGCAGGATCCCTAGAAGGACCAACGAAGCCAGTCACGCCCTCGGTTTCGCGCACAATGCGGCGAGCGTTCTCGTCCGGCCACATACGAATCAGCACATAGCCAGGCACACGCACACGCGTAATAACCTTCTTGCCTTTTTCCGTATGCTTTTCGACTTCTTCCATCGGCACTTCAATCTGGAAAATCTTATCTTCCAAACCAAAGTTTTGCACGCGGGATTCAACGTTAGTCTTTACGCGCTTTTCGTAGCCGGAATACGTGTGAAGTACGTACCACTTGCCTTCCAAAGTGCGAAGTTTCTTAGAAAATTCAGCTACAGCGATTGCGCCTGCGTCGGTTGGGTCGGATTCTTCAGCAGTTGCGGAAGTTTCAGAATCGGCAGAATCGGCGGAATCAGCAAAAGCGGCGGAATCGGCAGAATCGGCAGTTGCGCTGAAATCTGTATCTACGCTGGAATCAGCAAACTCATCAATAGCATCTTCAGAACCGCTGTTATCTGCATCAAGAGAAGCAACAGCCGCAGCAACTGCAGCATCATCTGCATCATCTAACGCAGACTCAACGGGAGCACCAGCAAAATCAGCATCCGCAAAACCAGCATCAGCCTGATTCACAGACGCAGCGTCCGCTTCTTCGAGATTGAACTCATCAGTCATCTTGTATACACCTTCAAAATTTCAACTCAGCCGAACAACCACATAACGGACTTACCCAAGCCGAAGTCCATGCAGGTGACGAAAGCCATCAAAAACGCAACAAACAGGAATACTGCAGCCGACCAAGCAAACAGCTCTTTGCCGTGAGGCGCAATAACCTTGCGCGTTTCGTCAATAGTCTGCTTAATGAACATGCCAATGCGCATGAACAAATTCGGCTTTACTGCTTTCTTAACGCTGTGTGCCTGTGCCATGCTTGAATCCTTCATGTAAAATTGCGAACTAAAAAACTGGCAGGGACGGCGGGACTCGAACCCACAACCTACGGTTTTGGAGACCGTTGCGCTACCAATTGCGCCACATCCCTAAGGTGAACTTGCCTATCATACCCCAAACGGTGAGACATAGCAAACCGCCAGATAGATATGTTATCTCATGGGCATGATTTCGCCGCATCTACACGCACTATCGAGTGTCGAGCAGTTACGCCTCAACCCACTTCTTCATGCGACGCATGCCTTCCGCAAGCTGATCGTCCGCAAGAGCGCAAGAGAATCGCAAATAACCCGGAGCACCGAAAGCCTCGCCAGGAACGGCAGCAACATGCGCTTCATCAAGCAACATCTCCGCAAATCGCGAAGAAGTATGCGACACCTCGCCATTCTCGCCAAGCGGACGCTCAAGAAGCGCCTCAACATTAGCAAACGCGTAAAAAGCGCCGTGAGGAAGAGGGCAAGTAACGCCGTCAATATTATTCAGCGCTTCCACAATTGCTTTTCGTCGAGCGTCAAAAGACTCGCGCATTGTGGCAACCACTTCCAAAGATCCGCCAACTGCAGCAATTGCGGCGCGTTGCGAAATATTAGAAACGTTAGAAGTCATGTGGCTTTGCAACTTAACTGCGGCTTTCGCAACATCCGCAGGCGCAACCATCCAACCAACTCGCCAACCCGGCATAGCGTAAGTCTTAGCAACGCCGTTCAAAATCAGCAGCTGATCTCGAACTTCCGGAACCTCAACGCCAATGTAAGAAGTCGAAATTCCGTCGTAATGCAAGTGCTCGTAAATTTCGTCAGAAAGCACCCAAATATGGTGTTTTACAGCCCACTCGCCGATTTCGCGAATAGTTTGCGCGCTCCAAATAGCGCCCGTAGGATTCGACGGCGAAGTAACGATAATTGCGCGCGTGCGTGGAGTGCGAGCGGCTTCAATCGCGTCAATATCCGGCTCAAAACCGCGATCCGCGCCTGCCAAAACCGGCACAGGCACGCCGCCAGCAAGCTTCACAGCCTCCGGGTAGCTAGTCCAATACGGCGCTGGAATAATCACTTCGTCGCCATCATTTAGGAGGATTTGGCAGGCTTCGTAAACGGCTTGCTTTCCGCCGTTTGTTACTACTACTTGATTTGGGGAGACTTCGTAGCCGGAGTCGCGCTTTACTTTGCGCGCGATTGCTTCTCTAAGTTCCGGCAGACCGGCAGTGGCGGTATAGCGGTAGTTGCGCGGGTCTTTGCACGCAGCAGCTGCGGCTTCAACAATGTAGGAAGGAGTAGGGAAATCCGGCTCTCCTGCGCCGAAGCTTACGACGTCGATACCGGCAGCTTTCATAGCTTTTGCTTTGCCGTCGACTGCAAGAGTTGCGCTTGGTGCGACTTTGTTAATGCGATTGCTTAATACGCGCCAATTTTCTTGGGATGTAGTTTCGGATGTAGTTTCTGCAATATTCTCTGCCATGATTTCCAGTGTAACCTTAAGCCGCGAAACGGACGAATCTGCCGCAAATTTACCTGGCGTTTGCGCGACGACGTGCTTGAGTGCTTAGACTGTGGCGCGCGCGATGACTTGCTTTCTGCGCGAGTGTCTCATTTCGCTTATTTTGAGACACTGGTGCAGATGCGTTACTGCGTTAAGGCCTATGGTTGCCGATTATTCGACCTTCGTGCAGATGCGTTACTGCGCTCGGGTCGGAAGACCGGCGTTATTCGACCTTCGTGCAGTTGATGTACTGCGTTAGAGCCTCTGGTTGGCAATTATCAGACCTTCGTGCAGATGCGTTACTGCGCTCGGGTCGGAAGACCGGCGTTATTCGACCTTCGCGCAGATGGCGTACTGCATTAGAGCCTCTGGTTGGCAATTATCAGACCTTCGTGCAGATTGCGTACTGCGTCCGGGTCTATGGTTGCCGATTATCAGACCTTCGCGCGCTACGCTTTAAGCGCTTCGGCAGGTCGTCGCGCACGTTTGGAGCGCCACACAACCCCAAACCCTCCAAACGCGAGACAAATTCCCCGCGTTTGGAGCACCAAACCAGCCACAACCCTCCAAACGCGAGAAACTTTCCCCACATTTGGAGCGCCAAACACGCCACAACACTCCAAACGCGAGAAAAGTTGCGCGCGTTTGGAGCTGCAGCAATTACACAAGAACGAGATTATCGCGATGAACCACCGGATGCGCATACTGCCGCCCCAGCGACTCCTCAAGCTCGTCGCTCGTGCGCCCCATAATCTCCGGAATCTCCTCAGCATCAAAAGCCACTAAACCTTTCGCCAAGTGGTTTCCCTGCTCGTCGTCAATCCACACCGGATCCGTAGCCGAAAACTCGCCGCGCACATCCACAATGCCAGCCGCAAGTAGGCTCGCTCGCCCACCGCGCACCGCCGCCGCCGCGCCAGCATCAACCACAAGCGTTCCGTGCGGATGCGACGCAAACCCAATCCAAAGTCGCCTCGAAGAATCGCGCGTATGAACCGGCGCAAACGCAGTTCCAACAACGTCTCCAGCAAGAGCCGGCCCCGCGTTTCCAGCGCAAGTCAGCACGGTCGGAATTCCGGAAACTGCCGCCACATGCGCGGCTTCCAGCTTCGTCACCATACCCCCGGTTCCCACTCCCGAAACGCTTGCACCAACCTTCACTTCTTCCAGCGCGCGCGTCACATCCGGCACAAAACTCACGCGTTTCGCACCCGGCTCGCTCGGCGGCGCAGTATAAAGCGAATCAACATCCGTAAGTAGCACAAGCGCTTCCGCTCGCACAATATTCGCAACCAATGCTGCAAGACGATCGTTATCACCGAATCGAATTTCGTTGCTAGAAAGCGCGTCGTTTTCGTTTACGATTGGAATTACGCCAAGTTCCAGCAAACGCGTCATTGTGCGCTGCGCGTTACGGTAGCGAGACGGCGAAATAGTTACGTCCGCAGTTAGTAGCATCTGCCCAACTCTGAAACCAAATTGCGAAAAAGCGGCTTCATATTGCGCCATAAGCAAGCCTTGACCAACCGAAGCCGTGGCCTGCTGAGTCGGCACATCCTTCGGACGCTCGCCAAAACCGAGTAGCCCAAAACCTGCAGCAATTGCGCCGGAAGATACGAGCACAATCCGCGCTCCTTGCATTTGCGCGTGACTAATTGCCGCCGCCAGCGCACGCAACTTTTGCACGTCCAAATGCCCGGACGCGCTTGTAAGCGAGCTTGAGCCCACTTTTACAACGATTGTGCGCGCCGCACGAATTGAACGCCGAACCCCGTCTTCGGTAAGCTCAATTGCCGGATTGCTCATATGTTTTACCCCTTGATTTAGCTTGATTTAGATAGATTTCGCTTTATTTAGCTAGTTTTAGCTAGTTTTAGCTTGATTTTTCTAGTTTTCCTGCTCTTCGCCTCGTCCGAACAAGCTATTTTCGTCATGACGATCGTCGTCCACGGAAGGATCCGCCCAGTGGCCGGACTTTCGCTCCGCCATCATCGCTTCTCGAACCGCGCTCTTAGCGTCCATCATGCTGTGATAGTCGCGGCGACGCTCGGCGTTCGTGCGCCTTGCTCCGCGCGGATCGTTCGCCTCAATTCGCAAATCCTTGCCTCGCGCACCCAAGTTAGCGCCGTCCAATCCTTCCGCACCGGCCGCAATGCTTGGATCCCAATCGAAGCAAACCATGTGCTTGCCGCTACCAATGCGAATTTCGTCTCCCGGACGCGCGCCCTTCTTGCGCAACTCGTCTTCAACACCAAGCTTTGCCAAGCGATCCGCCAAGTAACCAACGGCTTCGTCGTTGTCGAAATTCGTTTGCACAACCCAACGCTCCGGCTTAGTACCAGTAACAGTGAACCAAAAATCGCCGTTCCTGTCTTCTTCGCGCTTAATCTCAAAGTCGGCGCCACTTCCGCGACCATCGTCACGACGCCTGCGCAAAGCCGGAGCCTGCTGCTCAAGCGGCTGAATAACCACGCGCTCTTCCTCGCGCGCCGCTTCTTCGGCAGCAATCTTCTCGCGCATCTTTTCAACCAATCGCCCAAGCGCAAAACCGAGCTCTTTCAAACCTTCGTGAGACGCTGTAGAAATCTCAAATACTTCTAATCCCATCGCCTCAAATTCGCCGCGCACAAATTCAGCCAATTCCTTAGCTTCCGGCACGTCGATTTTGTTAAGCACAATAATGCGCGGACGCTCCGGAATTGGGATTGCGCCTAACGGCAGCTCAAGTTTGTTAGCATACTGCGCAAGCTCGTGCTCAAGCGCATGATAGTCGCTAATTGGGTCGCGATTTGGCTCAAGCGTTGCGCAATCGATTAAGTGCGCAATAATTTCCGTGCGCTCAATATGACGCAAAAACTCAAGACCCAAGCCCTTTCCTTCGGATGCTCCTGGAATCAAACCTGGCACGTCCGCAATTGTGTAGCGATAATTTCCGAAACTTACTACGCCAAGATTTGGCACCAAAGTAGTAAACGGATAGTCCGCAATTTTTGGCTTGGCTGCGCTAATTGAGGCGACTAAGCTTGATTTTCCTGCAGAAGGGAAGCCGACTAAAGCTACGTCTGCAATAGACTTAAGTTCCAAAATTACGTCGCGCTCTTCGCCCGGCTCGCCTAAAAGCGCGAATCCAGGTGCGCGTCGAGTTTTGTTGGCAAGTGCTGCGTTACCAAGACCGCCCGCGCCGCCTTGAGCTACAACGAATTTGTCTCCCACATGCTGCAAATCCGCCAAAACTTCGCCCGGACGCTTCGCAGCTCCTGCAGCACCTTTGGCTGTGAATACGACTGTTCCAACAGGCACAGGTAGCAGCAAATCGGCGCCTTTTGAACCGTCTTTAGTGTCGCCCAAGCCCATTGTGCCGTTTTCGGCAGTGCGATGGGGCATAAATCGGTAGTCAAGTAAGCTATTTGCGTTACGATCAGCTACGAAAATAACGGAACCGCCGTCGCCGCCATTGCCGCCGTTTGGGCCTGCCAACGGCTTGTATTTTTCGCGACGCACGCCGGCAGAACCGTTGCCGCCGTCGCCGCCCTTCACATGCACTGTTACGCGATCTACAAAATCACTCATACTGCTACCTTACTCGAAGCTAAACACTTAAATTCGAAGCTACGAAAACATTTGATGGAAATTTATACGGCGTTTGGAGCACCAAACACACTTCAACGCTCCAAACACGAGGAAACGCTCGCACTATAAGCGCTCGCTTACGAAACTCGCGTTGGAAGTCCACTGGACTTCCAACCTAAGCGAGTTTCCGCTCCGAATTGCTTTCGCGCGCGCTGTGCTGCGCTCAAGAAGGTCGTCGCGCAAACGCGAGACAACTTCCCCACGTTTGGAGCAAAAACCACACCGACACGCTCCAAACACGAGGAAACGCTCGCACTATAAGCGCTCGCTTACGAAACTCGCGTTGGAAGTCCACTGGACTTCCAACTTGAGCGAGTTTCCGCTCCGAATTGCTTTCGCGCGCGCTATGCTACGCTCAAGCAGGTCGTCGCGCAAAACCGCGGAAACAAATCAAGCACAAAAAAGCCGCACCGAATTGGGTGCGGCTTAAACGTTTTATCGCCGGCTTTTCGCCGACTTATTGTTGAAGCGTTTTAGGCTACTATGACTCAGGCAGTCACAACGTCAACAACCTTGCGGTCGCGACGAATGCCGAACTTCACATTGCCGTCCACCAAAGCGTACAGCGTGTGATCCTTGCCCAAAGCCACGTTCTGGCCTGCGTGGAACTTAGTACCGCGCTGACGAACAATAATGTTGCCAGCCACTACAGCTTCACCGCCGAACTTCTTCACACCAAGATATTGCGCTTGCGAATCGCGACCGTTGCGCGAGCTAGACGCACCCTTCTTATGTGCCATCTCACTGTCCTTTCAGGTTTACAAACACCGTCAATCAGGCGATGGCCGTGATCTTGACGAGAGTCAACTTCTGACGATGGCCCTTGCGACGAGCCACACCAGTCTTGTTCTTAAACTTCATAATGCTAATCTTTGGACCCTTGGCTTCGTCATTCAAGACTTCTGCCTTCACCGTGATCTTAGCAAGATCCTTGGCGCTCAAAGTCACCTTAGCACCGTCAACAACGAGCGCGACCGGGAATTCCACGGTATCGCCCTTCTTTGCATCGAGACGGTTCACGAGAATGGCGTCGCCAACCTCGACCTTCTCTTGATGGCCACCGGCCTTCACAATCGCGTACATAATTCGTTCCTTAGCTCAATTGAAAGCTTACTTTTGCCTTGCGCACAGCAAAACACGCGCGGCAAGACACCGACTATCAAAATTACACCCACCCATGTACTAACGTCAAGACCTTAGCGCATGAATCGATGCAGACAATAGTCAACATTGTACTCAAGCCCTATACTTAAGTACTTATTCTGCGTAATTTTCGGAAGATTCAGAAGTAGATTCTGTAGATTCTGTAGATTCAGAAGATTCTTCAGTAAATCCTTCCGCTGATTCTTCAGTCGATTCTTCTGCGGAATCTTTAGTAAATTCTTCAGTTATTGCAGAAAATTCTTCTGTAGAATCGGCAGATTCTATAGATTCTTCCGTAAATTCGGCAGATTCTATAGATTCTTCCGCACTTAAATCACTTTCCGCAATTAAATCACTTCCGGCACTTTCCGCACCTAAAGCACTTCCAGCACTTCCCGCAGTTTCACTAATCGCAGAAGCCGCAGCAATACGCGCCAACTTAGCACGCACATCCGCACTCGAACCCTGCTTTACCAGCGCAGGCTGCTCCGTTGCGCTACCGTGACCATACTTATTTGTCTTAACAAACGGATCGCCACCCTTAAGCGCATAAGGATCTGCGTATTCCGAAGAAACAGTCGGCTCATCGTGCAAAATAAATCCGCGCCCCTTACACATTGGGCATTCCTCGGAAAACGCCTCAACCAAGCCCTGTCCAACGCGCTTACGCGTCATTTGCACAAGACCAAGCGAAGTCACTTCAGCAACCTGATGCTTAGTTCTATCGCGCGCCAAGCACTCAAGCAACCTACGCAGCACCAAATCGCGGTTCGCCGGCATAACCATATCAACATAATCAATCATGACCATGCCGCCAATATCGCGCAAACGCAACTGTCGCGCAATCTCCTCGGAAGCCTCCAAATTACAGCGCGTAACCGTTTCTTCCAAAGACTTACCGCGGCCAATAAATCGACCCGTATTCACGTCAATAGTCGTCATTGCTTCCGTGCGATCAATCACAATCGAACCGCCAGCCGGCAAATAAACCTGACGCTCCATGCCCTTACGAAGCTGGCTGTCAATTTGCCACTTATCGAACACATCCTTGCCTTCATGCTCGGCAGGATCCCAATATTCGACCTTACTGCGTAAATCTGGAGCCATCATTTCAAGATATTCGTCAATGCGCTGACGCACTCCCTCGCCTTCAACAATAAGCTTTTGGAAGTCGTCGTTGAAAATATCGCGCACAACACGAATTGCCACATCCGGCTCGCCTTGAAGCAGCTTCGGGCGCTTTCCGTGCAAATATTCCTGACGCTTAGCTTCAATGCGATCCCACTGCTTAACAAGCGATTCGAGATCTTTCTCAATTGCTTCCTCGCTTGCGCCTTCAGCGGCGGTACGAATAATAATGCCCATATCTTTTGGAGCAATTTTCGCCACAATTCCGCGCAAACGCGAGCGCTCACGGTCGGAAAGCTTGCGGCTCACGCCAGTCATACCGCCGGAAGGTACCAGCACAAGGAAACGCCCGGCAAGAGTTACTTGCGAAGTCAAACGCGCACCCTTGTGGCCAATCGGATCCTTCGTAACCTGCACAAGCACAGGGTCGCCCGACTTAAAAGCAAGCTCAATTCTTCGAGGCTGACCTTCCAAGCGCGTCGTATCCCAGTTGACTTCGCCAGCGTAAAGCACGCCGTTTCGAGCCTGGCCAATATCAACGAACGCAGCTTCCATACTCGGCAGCACGTTTTGAATTCTACCGAGATAAATATTTCCAACGGTTGCAACTTCTTGAATATCGGAAACGTAGTGCTCCACAAGAATATTGTCTTCAATAACGGAAATTTGCGTGTGGCGATCGCGCTCGCGAACAACCATCAATCGCTCAACATTTTCGCGGCGAGCAAGAAAATCCTGCTCCATAATTAAGCTTTGACGCGCGCGCTCGCGGCGATTATCGCGGCGGCGTTGGCGCTTTGCTTCAAGCCTTGTAGAGCCTTCAATATCCGTAATTTCGTCTATATATTGCTGCTTGCGCGAGCGGCGAGAAGAATCGTCGTCGTCACTTGAGTAAGCGTCAAAAGATAAGTCAGATTGTGCGTCCGATTTAGAAAGTTGGGAAGACCGAGACGATTGCTGAGATTGCTGCGATTGCTGCGATCTCGAAGAATACGAATCTTCCGAAGATTTAGAGCGGCGGCGACGGCGACGACGCGTGTACAGCGTTTCTTCCTCATCCTTCGAACGGAATTCGTCCGGATCAGGAATTAAATCGCGATCTTCCTGCGAAACTACGTCAAGATTTTCGCGCCTTATGCGAGAGTCAAATTCCTCGTCAAAATCGTCATAATCGCGATTTTCTTTGCTTGATGCGTTGCGATAGTTGCGATTATCGTAACGATCTGAGCGATCTGCGTTGCGGTCCGCACGATCTGCACGATCTGTATTGCGATCCGCGCGACTATTGCGATTCGTACGATTATTGCGATTATCGAGATTGTTGCGATCGTCGCGATTATCAGCATCATCTCGATCATCACCGCTATCCGCACGATCCGCACGATCCGAAAAATCATCGCGATCCGCTCTAGAAGTGCGACGGCGACGACGGCGACGCGTTATCATTCCCTCGTCATCATCTTCATCTTCATCAAGAATATTTCGCGACATTTCGCGGCGGCGGCCACCGTTATCCGCGTCCATAATATCGCTAACATCAAGCGTTTCGTCAATGCGCGTATCGATTGGAGCGTAAACAATATCGTCGTACGCAAGATCTTCTTCAATCTGCTCAACTTCGGCAGCAGCTCTGCGCTCAACAGCATTCAACCTGCGAGAACGGCGCGAACGCTGGAGTTTGCGCGGCTGCGAATCGTCATCCATTTCGTTACGATCGTTGTTTTCGTTACGATTGTTGTTTTCGCTAAATTCGTTGTCTCCGCGATTTCGATTGCGATGGCGACGGCGAGAATCTCGCGTATTTTCGCGCTCGCTATCTTGCGAATTATCTTGCGAAAAATCTTGAGAATTGTCTTGCAAATCATCTCGCGAATCATCTCGCAAATCATCTTGCGAAAAATCACGGCTATTTCGCGTATTTTCGCGCGAACTACCGCCGGAATTGCCGCGCGAGTTATTACGAGAGTTGCTTCGCGAATTGCCGCGCGAGTTAGATCGAGAATTGCTGCGCGAATTGCCTTGCGAATCTTCGCGAGAATCCCTATCGCGCGAATCCCTATCACGCGAATCCCTATCTCGCGAATCCTCATCTTGAGAATCGCGCAAAACTTCATCGCGATTCGCATGCGAATTCACATGTGCAGGAATTACCGGCTCCTGGAACAAAAGCGAAGTAATCGGACGCGCTTGAACCGTATGCGTATCAACGCCTTTAGAATGCGACTCTTCAACTTTTAATTCCATAGCCTCGCCGGCAGCTCCAGCACCGCGAGTTACGCGACGGCCACGGCGACGACGAACGACAGTCGACGAAGAATCAGACGAAGAATCAGACGAATTTGCGTTTTTTGCGTCATTATTAACGCTTTTATTCGTTGCTAAATTCGCATTCTTACTATCTACATTCTTACTATCTGCATTCTTACTAGATTCATTCTTACTAGCTTCAGAAACGCCTTTAGACGCAGTTTTATTATCCTCAGCTTCAGATTCATTGAAGCTTTCTCTTATTACTCTGGGCACTATGCTCCTCACGAGACGCTGCATCGCCTCGCATTCCCTGGCCTCAAGATTAACACGCACACAAGCGAGCTACCCCAAAGCTCTTTACAAAGTCTAGTTGCGCGACGGCGGACGCCAGCCTCGGAACACACTCACGAGGGGATCGACGCCATCGATTGCACGGCGGCTTGCAGTGCCACCGTTCTCTAGTATGCCATATCGCCGAGTCAAATATTCTGCTTCGAAAGTTAACAACCCTTAAGCTTAGAAAGTCACTGCACTTTCTGCTTATCAATCTGCCGCATTTCTGCTTCGAAAGTTACTTTCCAGCGCGCATCCGTTATTTCCTTTACACGCACGTAAAGTTTTAATCGCTTCCACTTCAAAAAGTTGCGTAACGCTCCTATAGTTACAGCATAGGTTCGCAAGCAATTAATTTGCGCACGAAATCGCGAATTTAGGAGGCACGAAATGGGCTTAATCAGCGCTATGCAAGGCTTTTGCGTAATCGGCATTGTGATTCTCGCCGGCTATATTACCGCTCGCCTTCGCATCGGCGGCTCTCAAGCGCAGATGGTGCTAAATCGCGTAAGTTTCTTCGTTTCCAGCCCTTGCTTAATGTTCGCGATTCTTTCTAAAGAGCCTATTTTTGAGATTTTTCATTCCTCGATTTTTGTTGCGTTCTTTTCTGCGATGATTGTTGGAGTTGCGTTCGTATTGCTGAACCGCATGTTTTTCCACCTTCCTGCGGCCGATTGCACAATTGGCGCACTGAATTCTCTTTACTTAAATTCAAATAATATTGGCTTGCCGGTTGCCACTTATATTCTTGGAAATCCTGCGCTTGTGGCGCCGATTTTGGTTATGCAGCAGGCTGTGTTTACGCCTGTTGGTTTGACGGTTCTCGACATTACGACTACCGGCAAATTCTCGCTTAAGCGTATTGCTCAGCAGCCTTTGAAGCAGCCGCTTTTAATTGGATCTCTTGGCGGAATTATTATTTCGGCGATTTCGGCTAAAATTGGCTATTTTCCTGTGCCGAATTTTTTGTATGATCCGATTAAAATGATTGGCGATTCTGCGGTTCCTATGATTTTGATGGCTTTCGGCATGTCGCTTTACGGCAGCAAGCCGTTGCAGAAGGATTCGAATCGTGCTGCGATTGCGACGGTTGCGGTGCTGAAAAATTTGATTATGCCGATTGTTGCGTTTTTGCTAGCTTACTTTGTGATGGGTTTTCGTGGTGCGACTTTGTACGCTTGCGTTGTGCTTGCGGCGCTTCCGACAGGCCAGAACGTTTACAATTATGCTGCTCGCTACGGCGTTGGCTTAAGTTTTGCGCGCGACGGCATACTCTTTTCTACAGTCACCAGCCCGATTTGCATAGCCATAGTCGCCGCAATCTTGGGCTAATTCCCTGCACGCTTTCTGCCGCCACATAATTTCCCGGCAAATGTTTCCGCAGTACGGCAACTGCACCAATGTCTCCAAACCGCTGCACTCAAGCAGATCGTCGCGCAGCCAGCCCATCAAGCCGCGCGCGGAAAGACGGCCAATCCGTGCGCATCGCCGTCAGCAGCTTCAGCTTCTGCACATCGTCAATCGGCACCCACTTAATCTCCATGCTTTCGTCGTCGTGCGCGCAAGGCTCAACCCTATGCCCCGGCTTCTCAAACGCAAAAACCGTTGTGTAGCACCAGTTTCCGTGATTCTCGCAGTACGCTCCCACAACATCAATGTCTTGCGAAGTAATATTCGCCTCCTCAAACGACTCGCGCAGCGCGCCCTCAATTGCGCTTTCGCCGTCGGAAATCGCGCCGCCCGGAATACCCCAAGTACCGCCCTCCGCACTCCAAAGCGCGCGATGTTGCATCACAACATGCGTCACGCGCCCGGTCTCCTCATCTCGCCTAGCAAGCAGCACGCCAGCCGCGCCGTTATGCCCCCAATGCCTGCGCCCGCAATCGCAATGCACCCAGCCATCCCCCGGCTGATGCACGTTTTCCTTAGGCACCTCCGCACAAGCCGGATCATCCTTCGCGCAATCTTCCTCCACAGTATTCTTATTCCACAAATCCGGCCACGCATACCCAAGCTCGGCAACCATATTGCGAAGAAGCGGCAAGCTGATTCCAAGAACTCCGTGCGGATCTCCCTGAATTCCCTCAATAAAAGCTCCGCCAAAGCCTTCTAGCGTAAAGGATCCTGCAACTTCCAGCGGCTCGCCAGTTTCTACATAAGCGCGAATTTCCGCGTCGCTCATATGCGCAAAAGTTACGCTCGCATGGCTTGTTTTGCACACGATTTTTCCGGTTTTTGCGTCTATTAAGCAGTGGCCCGTCCACAATTGCCCAGTTTTTCCGCTCATTTGCTTGATTCGCGCTACAGCCACTTCGGGAGTGTGCGGCTTGCCGTAGCATTCGCCGTCGAGCAGGAACATTGAATCGCATCCAACGATTAGTACGCTGTTGCAATTGTTAGAAGATTTATTTAGATGATCAAAATTGTGAATGTCGAAAGTTTTTGTAGGTACAGTTACGCCTGAAAAATCGCGGGTTTGCGCGGTATCTACGTTATGCGTTACGTCTGCTTGGGAGTCGCTTGCTAGAGCGTTATTAGTAGAAGATTCAGAAGATTCAGAAGATTCAGAAGATTCAGAAGCATCCGTAGCACTTTCCGCTTCCAGCGGATACCCCACAACCAAATCGCCGCTAGCCGAAGCAGCCGCATCCGCCACACGCTTCCACGCGTCATACACGGCAGAAGCCTTCGCACGAGCCAAAATCGAAACGCGCTGCTCAGCGCTCAGCTCCTCAACGCTTGTGCCGCGTTCCCCGGCCGCATCGCGCAAAGCCGCCGGCTCATCCACTTCGCTCTCGTGAATCACAGGAATCACGCCGGCCGCCGCCAAAACAGCCCTACGCGCAGGCGACTTTGAAGCCAAAATCAACGTAACTGCCATACCTTACTCTTCCTTTTATCTTTCGCACAACCTATTCGCGAGTTATTGCAACGCCGCTTGCAGTTGGCATTGCTCATTATGCATCTGAGCGTCTCTCAAAATCAAAGATTGCAAATACTTACTTTTATTTGGCATGCCATCTCTTTTAGCGGCGCGAGAAATATATTCGCTCCAAGATTTAGGTACACGAAAACGCTCTTGAACACTGCTTTCACGCTTTTCTTTTGAATTTGGTCTTCCTGGTCCAGATAAGGATGCAAATATTTCGCTTGCATTGGAATCTTCAGAAAGCAGAGTTTGCATAATTTTTGCAGCTTCTTCGCCAGAGAATTGCATTACAGGAGGATTGTTTGGAGCAGACACATTTTCATCAGCTAAATTCTCATAAATATCCATGTAAATCACCTCATTTGCTCCACTTTTTCCAATATTTAAACCATTTATCAGTTAAATGCTCTACGTGAAACACAAGAAAATCTTTACCTTGTGGCCTCGCAAGTACCTCGATTAAATCATCTTGCCATGCACCCGGATGTCTTAAACATATAACCAGCGCAACAACTGTTCCTTTTGAACTAGGCGGATTTGACACATCATTAGGATTAACTAAGGCAAACCATATAGGCTTAGCCATAGCTTTTCGTATCTCTTCCTCATTTAGATGATCTTCATCGAAATGTTTGTATGCAGATTTGGGATCAAATCTAATAGCCATTGACTAATTGTACCACAATTTATTGACTTGATAATTCGTGAGCATTTCGCACAACCTATTCGCGAGTTATTGTAACGCCCGTAGAATCAACCGGCACGTGCAAAACGCGCCATCCGTCGCGCGAAAGCCACTGCTCCGCAATTTTATCGATTTGCGCGTCCGCGACTGCGCTATTTCCGGCATGGAATACAGCAACGCAAGAGCCGGCTCCCGAAATAGCAGCCGCAAAACCAGCATCGCGCAACGCTTCCACCAAATCCCACGAATCCTGCATAAGACTTGCGCGATACGTTTGATGAAGTGCGTCTTGAGTTGCTGCAAAAAGTAGCGCATTTCGAGAAAGATTTGATTTCACAGCATTAAATTCCGCAGCATCCGCTCCAAACATCCCAAACGCAACCGGAAGCATCGCAGCGCGCGAAACGTTAAATATCGCATCCCCATAAGGCACATTTGCCGGAAGCGCGCGCCTTGCAAGCTCTGTAGAAAGCTCGAAATTAGGCACAAATACCGACACGGAAATATCTTTCGCAACTTCGTAACGCACAGTGTGAAAACCTGCACAAAGCGGCTCTTCCGCGCGCCCCGACGCATCTTCTCCAGCCACGCGCACGGAACCTTTGCCCTCGCCCGCATCAAGCTTCCAACTCATTGTCAATCCGCCAAAAACCGCAGGAGCCACGTTATCCGGATGCCCCTCAATCGCGGCCGCAATCTCAAAAATTGCTTCGCGATTAAGCTCGCCTTCGTGCGCAAAAGTCCAAGCAGCCGCCACCGCAGCAACAATCGCCTCTGCAGAAGATCCCATTCCGCGCGCTTGCGGAATTTGATTACGCGCCTCCAAAGTGAATCGCAAGTTTGGCAGACCAAAAATTTTGCACGCTTTTCGGAAAGTTGACACAACTAGGTGCGTTTCGTCTTTTGGAAGCGTGTCCTCGCCTTCGCCGTGAATAACCACTCGCACATTCGGCGACTTTTCTAGAGCAGATTTTTCTAGAGCCGCTTTTTCTAGAGCCGATTTTTCCGCATCCGTTTCCGTAGCAAAAATTTCATCGCCTAAAGTAAAAGTCAAATAATCGAAGTACTCAAGCGCGATTCCGGCAGTGTCGAAACCAGATCCCAGATTTGCGCTGGTTGCCGGCACTTTAACTGATACTTTGTTGCATACTGGCTTCATACAATCTACCTACTTAATTAATTGATATTTGATTAAGCGCTACTTGATTACTTGTTTATTTGATTGCTGCTTATTTAATTACTTGCTTACTTATTTGCTACTTGCTTATTTGCTACTTCCGCGCTACTTCCACACTACTTCCACGCTACTTAATTACGCGCAAAGCAAGCGGCTTACCTAGCACAACGTCCAACGATTGCAAATCTTCGCAAATAGATTTAACTTCAGATTCTGCACATTCGCGCAAAAGTACGCGCATACTTCCAGGCCCGCCAAGACCGCAAGCAGGGCAGTCGCCTTCGCCTCCATTTTTCGCATATTCCGCCTCACACGCCGAAGCCAAACGCTCAGCCGCAACGCCGTGATGCTCAAAAACGTCCATCACTTCGCCGCGCAAAGCCAAAGAAGTGTCTTCCATATTGCAACGCACCACAAAATCTGCGCAAGTCTGCTCGCTCGCAGCCGGCACATACTTGTTGTACATTGGCACAGCAAAACCGGCACATCCGCGCACAATATTTCGCGCAGCGCACACAACATCTCCCACAACAGCGCTGGCAGTCGGAGCGCCGCCGGCACCGCGACCATAGAACATCAAATCGTCGGCAGCCTTCGCCTTCACAAACACCGCATTAAAACTGCCATGCACAGATGCCAAAGGATGCTCCGCGCCAACAAGCGCCGGATACACGCTAACGCTTACGCCGTTTCCGTCGTCGTCGCCACCGTCACCATGCTTCTCAACCGCCGCAAGCAGCTTAATCACGCGCTTTTCCGCACTCGCCGCCGCAATATCTTCGGAGCCAATCGCGCTAATTCCCTCAACAGAAACGTCGTCAATACTTACTGGCATTTGGAAAGCTAAAGTTGCCAAAATAGCAGCCTTATTCGCTGCGTCGAATCCTTCCACATCTCCGGTTGGATCCGCTTCAGCGTAGCCCTTTTCTTGAGCCGCGCGCAAAGCCGAGTCAAAATCAAGGCCGCGCACTGTCATTTCGTCAAGAATATAGTTGGTAGTGCCATTTACGATTCCGAAAATTTGCGTAATTTCGTCGCCAATAAGCGATTCTCGAAGCGGACGAACAATAGGAATCGCGCCTGCCACTGCCGCCTCAAAATACAAGTCGACTCCGTGATTTTGCGCGCATTCGTACAATTCCGGACCAAATTTTGCAAGCAGCGCTTTGTTTGCAGTTACAACAGATTTTCCGTGGTTCAGCGCGCTTTTTACGAAAGTATGTGCCGGCTCAAGTCCGCCAATAAGCTCGACTACAACGTCCACATCCTCGCGCTCGCACAACGCAGCCGTATCCGTAGTTAGCAAATCGCGATCAATCCAAGGCGCGTCAACTTCTTCCGGACGCAAACATGCAACGCCAGCAAGCTCAATCACAGCACCGGTTCTTGCAGCAAGCTCGTCTCGCTGCTCAACTATTAATCGCGCTGTTTGCGATCCAACAGTTCCAGCGCCCAGTAGTCCTACGCGAATAGTTTTGTTAGTTGATTGTTCGCTTGGCATAGTCTTCGCCTCCCTATAAGTCTTGGATTTATTTATATTTTATTTTGCGCGCGTCTTATTTTTGCGCAACCACGCAACCACGCAACCACGCAATCACACAATCACGAAATCACGAAAACAGCATCAGCACATTCATCATTATAGAAATAATCAAAAATGCTATTACTCCAATGCTTCCGTAAAGCGATTTGCGCCCGTCTTTTTTAGAAAGCTCGTTTGGTGCGTTAAAGAATACCAAATACTTGCGGCGGCGAACCAGCAAAACTATGCCAATCACAAGCATTGCAAGCATAAACATTCCGTAAATTCCAGCTAGCACGAAACCGATTGGCATTTTCGACAATTCCTGATTCGTAAGCTTATCGATGTCTATCATATTTCCGCTTGCATCCACCAGCTGCTTTTCCAGCCACAGCGCAACAACGCTTCCTTGGAAATTCACCAGCATGTGCAGCAAAATGCTGTAGCGCAATTTAGACGTACGCACGTACATGTATCCAAAAACAAGACCAAGCCCAAAAGCGTAGAAGAATTGGAAAATATTCATATGGAATAGCGCAAACACAAGCGCCGAGAATACAATAGCTCGCTTTTCGCCGTACACGCGCAAACGTCCAAGTATTTGCTTCCTAAAAAGCCATTCTTCCATAATCGGCGCAATAATTACCACGAATAAAATTGTTTCCCACAAATCTCCGGAAGCAACGATGTCGGAAACTCGATTTTCGGCTTTTCCGGCAGTAAGAAGTAGCGCTAAAGCAATTCCAATGAAGTTTCCAACGTACATAATTGGTATGCTTACTGCGAAGAATCCGCCAAATTGACGCAATTTCATTGTGAATTGTTTGGTTTCAACAATAGGCACTTTGCGCATAACAAGTATCGCTATTGGAAGCGCTACTAAATATTGCGAAATATCCGAAATTAGCATTGTGCCGAGCGAATTGCTGATTACATTTTTAGGCATAAATAGCGAGTAGCATATGCCGAGCGCGTACGCTATAGCAATCCACACAACCAGCAGCAGGCATAATGACATGCCAACAGTTCCTTGGCGTTTGCGTGCCATTAAATACGTATCGTCATGTTGCAAATCTTGCAAATCTTGCATACCTGTTCCTTTTTGTTATTTTCGAAATTACTTTCGCGAATATTTCTATTATTCTGCGCTTATTTCGCTTATTCCGCGCCAGATTTACTTACTTCAGCACTCCTTCAATAAGCTTTGTGATTAAATCACTGTAGCTTATTCCGGTTGCTTCCCACGCTTTTGGATACATGGAGATTGGCGTAAATCCAGGCATTGTGTTGATTTCGTTAAGAATTACGCGCCCGTCTTTAGTTACGAAAGAATCCACGCGACTAAGCCCACGTCCGTCTACAGCTTTGAACGCTGCAAGCGCAGTTTTGCGCACGCGCTCTAAAGTTTCCGCTGGCAAGTTCGCTGGAACTTCCACGTGTGAAGCCGCAGAATCCATGTATTTGCTGTCAAAATCGTAGAACTGGTCTTCACCAGCCTCGCGCTTGTCGAGCACAACTTCTCCAGGCCAGCTTGCCTGAGGCTCGTCGCCGTCGTGAGCTGCAAGAACCGCGCACTCAATCTCTCGCGCGTCAATTCCCTGCTCTATCAACACTCGCCAATCGTGCTTCGAAGCTTCAAAAACGGCTTCTGCTAAAGCTTTAGCGTCGCACGATTCAACTTTTGTAACTCCAAAACTAGACCCTGCTCGGCTTGGCTTTACAAAAAGCGGATACTCGAGTTTTGCAACTTCTACTTGCGCAAGAATTTCGTTTGCGTACGCAGCAAAATTGTTTGCCGAATCGCTTGCAAACTTGCGCGCGTCCAGTGCAATTCCAGGAGCAACATTAATTCCGGCAGCCTTAAAAAGTTGCTTTGCGTAATACTTATCCATGCACGCAGCCGAAGCCAGCACTCCGCAACCAACGTACGGAACTTGCATCATTTCTAGCAAACCTTGCAAAGTGCCGTCTTCGCCGTTTGGGCCGTGAAGAACTGGGAAAACTGCGTCAATATGACCCAAACTTGTAAGCGTACCGTCAGCTTCGCGCACTAAGAATCCGTCGGCTCCCTTTGCTGGGTCAAGCACAACATCGCGCGTTTCCGCGGTTTTTGTGATTACCGGCAGCTCGCCTTCGTCCATGCGGAAGTTGCGCGGATCTTCGCCACCAACAATCCACTCGCCTTGCTTTGTGATTGCAATTCGCAAAATCTCAAATCGACTTTCGTCTACAGCACTGAGCACTCCAGCAGCAGATATGCAAGAAATCGAATGTTCGTCTGCTTTACCGCCATACAAGAACACTACACGCTTTTTCGTCATTTTTTTCCTTTATATATTTTATTTTTGATTATTTTAGATTTTTAATTATTCCGGATTATTTTTAATTATTCCGGATTATTTTTAGTTATTTTCGATTATTCCGGATTATTTTCAAAAACGTTTTGCTTTTACTCTTCGCAAACGTCTTCATCGAAAAGCATTGCAAGCATTTCTTGGCAGGAGATTCCTTCTTCCAGCACGCGAGCCATTGCGCTTGCGAGCGGAGTTGCAACACCCAAACGCTTACCCATTGCAACTACTGCGCTTGTGGTTGGCACGCCTTCTGCAACGCCATTGCTTACGGCGGTTGCTTCTTCAACGCTCATGCCTTTTCCAAGATTTGCACCGAAAGTGTAGTTTCGGCTTAATGGCGATCCGCAAGTTGCAACTAAATCGCCAAAGCCTGCAAGACCTGCAAAAGTGCGCGAATCTGCGCCTTCTGCAACTCCCAAAGCCGTCAATTCTGCGAGTCCGCGCGTTTCAATCATAGCCGCCGTGTTCTCGCCGTATCCTGCGCCTCGAGCCATTCCAACTGCGAGCGCAACCACGTTTTTAAGCGAGCCGCACATTTCTACGCCGATTACGTCTGTTGACACGAATGCTTTAAAGTAGCTGTTTGAGCAAGCTTTTGCAACTACTTCTGCCTGATGCTTTTCTGCGCAAGCAACTACTGCTGCAGCCGGATGGCGAGATGCAACTTCCTTGCTTAAGTTTGGTCCGGAAAGTGCAGCGAAACGGTTGCGCGGTAAGTTCAATGCCTCGCACACAACTTCGTCCATGCGCTTGCCTGTTGTGCGCTCAATGCCTTTCATAAGCGAAACAACAATCGCATTTTGTGGAATCAAACCCACGAATTCTGCTAAAGCAATGCGCGCAAACTGTGCTGCAATCGCCACGACTACAATATCCGCGTTCGCCACAGCCTCAGCGCGATCCCCAGTTGCCGTCATATTTTCCGGCAATTTTTCTACGCTTGGCAAGCGCACTGCGTTATGATGATGGTCGCGAATTCCTTCGACGATTTCCGGCTCGATTGCCCACATCGTTACTTTATTTCCTGCGTCCGCAAGCACCTGTCCAAATGCAGTTCCCCAAGCTCCAGCACCCAACACAGTAACGTTCATGTTTACGCCTTGCCTTTCGGTTGTAATCCTTATTTTTTGCGACTTTAGTCTTTATTTTTGCGGCTTTTGGCTTTTACAGCTTTACAGCTTCATAGCTTTTGTTGCTTTTTACTATTTCTAGTATTTGCGACCAATCACACTATTACGCAATTCTACACACGCCGCTTTACGGGATTTTAAAAAGATACTTTATTTTATTCTTCTGTATATTTTTTATTCTTCCGTAACGCGTTTCATCTGCCTGTAATCGAAATATCCGGCAGGCGCTTTTTCGCCGCGAATTTCTTCCATAATTTGCGTCATGCGCACTCTAACGCGACGCGCAAGCTCTTCAGCAGATTCTATTGGAGGCAATTCTCCCCAGTTTTCGCTTCCCTTAAGCAAGTCGGCATAATCAAGCTGAGTATCGTAGCACATTACAACGTTTTTCTTCGGCCACGGCCACCAGTGGTTAATGCTTGCAGCACCCCACGTAACCGCGCAAAATAGCGGAATCTGATGCCCTAGTCTGCGAGATGCTTCAAGCGCAATAATTCCAATTCCCGGCTTCATGCTCATCGGCCATTTTTTAGGATCGCGCGTTAATGTGCCTTCTGGCCAAATGCTTAAAGGCCTTCCGTTTGTGAGGATTTTGATTGATTCTTCCTCAATTTCGCGCGCTTTTCCGCTTCTGCGTGGCACAGATTGCATGCCTACTAGCTGGAACCATTTGCCTAAGATTGGCCAGTGCGCAAGTTCTGCTTTTGCCATGTAGCGCGGTCTGCGGCCTTGGTGGAATAGCGCTGTCATTGGTATAAAAACGTCGAACATTGTAACGTGCGTGCAAGCTGTAATAAACACGCCTTCTTCTGGCACGTTTTCTAATCCCCACGCCTTTACTTTGCAACGCGAGCGCAATACGCGCGATGTTCCTTCGAGCAGTCTTTCGGCAGCTTTAGGATTTTGCGCGTCAATTTCTGCTTGGTTTGGCTTACGTTTGCCTGTTGGGTAGTAGTAGGTTGGGTCAACTAAGTTGTGTGCGTGCGCTAAGCGCTCTACTTGCTCATCGCTGAGTGGTTTTACGGCGCTTCTTGGCGAAGGTTTTCCTTTTGATACCATACGTCTATTGTGCCGCACGCTATAAACCTGCTATAAACCTGCGTTACGCTATTTTCTTTACACACGCCTTCGCAATCAGCCCGTGCTTAGGCGAGCACGCCCACGCGAGCACAAAAAGCGCTGTTGCCACGAGCACAATCGTTCCGCCTGTTGCAGTATCAAAACTCCACGAAATATACATGCCCACAATCGACGACGCACAACCAATAACCGGTGCCAAAACCATCATTCGAGGCAGCCTATCCGTCAGCAGTCGCGCAGTTGCAGCAGGAGTCACAAGAAGCGCAAGCACAAGCACATTTCCAATAATTTGCACGGAAACAACTACAGCAATCGCCACCAAAACGTACAACATTCCGTCTAGCCACGCAACTGGCAATCCCATTGCGCGCGAAGTTTCGCGATCCATCGACACGCACACAAGCTCTTTGTGGAACATGCTCAAAAGCGTCAAAATAATAAGCCCAGTCACAGCCACAACAGCAATATCGGAATCCGGAATGCCTGTAATTGAGCCGAAAAGGAAGGATTCCAAAGAGCCTGCGTAGCCCGAAGCTTTTGAGATTATTACGATTCCGAGCGCGAAAGCAGATACGAAGAATACGCCAATAAATGAGTCTTCGCGAAGCCTGCGGTTTTGGCTAAAAATAGATACGATTAGCGCGGTTGCAACTCCTGCGAGCGCGCCGCCAAATAGCAGATTTCCTTGCAATACGAAGGCGATTGCGAGTCCGGGAAATACAGAGTGCGCTACAGCGTCTCCAATAAACGCCATTCCGCGAAGCACAACGTAGCAGCCCACGGCTCCGCAAATTACGCTCGAAAGGCAGGCTACAATAAGCGCTTTTAGCAAAAACCAAAGGTCCGGATTTGTTAAGTCTTGTATAAATTCGATTGGCGATAACATTTACTTTTACCTCTATTTCTGCCCGATTACACGCTCAACGGCTTGAATAAGCGGATTTTGCGGAGCTACGTGGAAGGTTCGCACCCACTGTTCAGTTCGCAAATTTTGCGGCTCGTCGTCGCCAATAATAGTGCCGTCAAAAAGCATGATTCTTGAGCACGAATTAATAGAGCCGATTATGTCGTGCGAGCTCATAAGAATTGCTTCTCCCGACTTTGCTAAATCTAAAAACAGGCTCGTAAGTAGCTCTTGAGTTGGCATATCAAGTCCAGTAAAAGGTTCGTCAAGTAGCATAAGGCGCGGCTCGCCGGCAAGTGCGCGCGCAACCAGCACGCGTTGACGCTGGCCGCCTGAAAGTTCGCCGATTGTGCGATCTCGAAAATCAGCCATTCCGGTGCGCTCAAGAGACGCGAGCGCAATCTCATAATCCTCTTTTTTCGCGCGACGAACGTAACCAATATGCCGAATTCTGCCCATCATCACAACGTCGAGCACAGAAAGCGGAAAATCCCAAGCAATATCGTGTCTTTGCGGCACGTAACCTACGTAAGATACGCGCGAATTTACACTGTCTCCTTCTGCGCAAGGTGCATGCACTTCCAGATTTCCGGAGTGAGGAATCAGCCCCATGATCGCGCGAAAAAGCGTCGTTTTTCCGGCACCGTTTGCGCCCAGCAATCCCACGAATTCGCCGCTTTTAATACTAAACGAAACGTTTTTTACAACAGCGCGACTTGTGTACGACACACTTAAGTTTTGCGCGTTAATAACAGTACTATTTTCGCTAATATTTTTATTCATAAGTCCCATCCACTTCGCTATTACTTCACTATTACTTCGCTATTACTTCACTATTACTTCGCTATTACTTCGCTATTACTTCAAACATTTCGCTAAAGAATCCGCGTTCGCTCGCATCATATCCGCGTAAGTTCTAACTTTCGCGTCGAAAGCGTCACCATAAATTGGGCAAACTTTCACGTGCGCCTCAGCTGCCAGCTCTTTCAGCACGGATGAGCGCGAAATCAAATTCGGCTCCAAAAATACTGCCGGAATTTCCAAGTCGCGCAAAATCTGCGAAAGCCTACGCCTGTCTTGCACACTCGGCTCGCTTGAAGGGTTGATTGTTACAAATCCCGCAATATTTACGCCGTAAGCTTTACCTAAGTATGCAAAAGCGTCGTGCGTTGTGACTAAGTTGCGGCGCTCTTTTGGAATTGACGCAACTTTTTTGCGCATATACGCGTCTACGTCCAGCAGTTTGTTAATATATCGGTCCGCATTTGCGCGATATTTGCGAGCATTTTTAGGGTCGACTTCGCACAAGCGGTCCGCAATTGTGCGCACATACGCAATACCATTTTTTACTGACTGCCACAAATGCGGGTCAATATCGCCGTGAACATGCTTTCCAAGAACAGCTTGCGGAAGCTGATACAATTTTTCGCGAGCAGCACCCAAAAAACGATACCCTTGCTCTGCCGGAATCTCCTTCAGCGCATTAGTCGGCACTTCCACAACCACATCGCGAGGCGCATAATACACGCGTTTTGGCGCAGCAGAGCGCTTTTCTTGCAAAGTATCCACTCGGTACATAAACCCGCGCGACGCCAAATCGTATGCTAAATCAGCATGACCTTGATTCAAAACTACGCGAGCGCCACGCTTTTTCGCTATTTTCTGCGCGTTTACGCCAACAGCAAAACGCATTCTTGTATTACCTAAGCTTGCAACTCTTGCACCTTGAGCATCTAAAATATCCGCATGCCAGTCAAGCGTGTACTCTCCCGGTTTGCTAAAAGCCCAGCTTAAATGCGTGTGAGCATCCGCTGGCAAGTCCACGTGATCTTCGTCGCTAATTCCGTTTGCTGAATTTACGTAAGTTTCAACGCTTCCAAAAGTGCCTGTAAGGTAAGCGAATAATGCTCCAGGCCCGCTAACTTTCGTTGCAGTTAGGCGGATTCTGTCGGAGCGCTTCATGTTATACGCATTCGGTTTTATTACGGTTGCGCGCCCTTCTTTTGTTACTGTTGAAGGCGCGTTTGATTGGGAAGACTGCGGTGAAGACTGCGAAGACTGTGATTCTTTAGAAGATTCTACAGTTGCCGATTTAACAGTTGCCGATTTCATAGTTCCAGCTTCTGCTCCAACTTGCGCAGCCATGCGTTCTGTAGCAAGACCAAGCCAAATCGTATCCAGCGACACGTCTTCTACCATTGGAATAATATCCGCCGCATGTTTCACGCTTTCTTCCGCAAGCTCAACATTCGGCACGCCTTTTCGCAAATTCGCGTCAAGTGCGGTAATTACGCCGTGCTCCTCAAGCATCATGTAGTTGCTAAAAGCCACGTCCGCATACACAACGTCGCGAATTGAGCGCAATCGCGGCTCGTAGGAGTGCGGGTCTGCGTTATCCGGCACAATTGCGCTCACGTTTGCAGCGTCTCCTGCCACATTCGCTACCATATCGCGCAAAACGCCTGTAGTTGTAACTACATTAATTCGCCCGTCGCGATGCCCTGCGCTATTGCCACTATTCGCAGATCCACACGCGCAAAGCGGAATCGTGGTTGCAACAGCCAAAATAGCTGCAATTGCACGCTTCGCGCTTTTTCGCCCTACTAAATCAATGAATTTCATTAAATTCTTACCAAACTACAAATCTAAAAAATACAATCTTCCGAAATCTTCCGAAAATCTTCCGAAATCTTCCGAAACACAACTTCCGAAATTCTTCCGAACGCTACTTAATGCTCATAATCGCGCTAAGCAATCCGCCAGCAGAAATTAATCCGCGCTTTCGAAGAATAAACATTCCAGCTGCGCAAGTGCCAGAAATTGCAGTAATTCCAAGGCTTAATGCAGTGTATGCAACGGCAGGCTTGCGTTTGAACAATCCCACAATTCCTTGCGGTTCATCGTCTTTCGCCATAACGCTGTTGCGCAACTTTACATTCAAACCTTTAGAGCTTTTTTGCTTATATTCGGATTGAATTTTTTTGCCCTCTTGCTTGTTCATTCCATCCGTTAGTTTTACGATTTTGCTTCTGTTTCCAGCTTTAGATTTTCGCGCAAATCCGCCGCCAAAGTAGGAGGAGCTTGTTCTGTTTACGTATGATGGAGCAGTAAGTGGGGTAACTCCTGCGTTTCCAGCATTTTCAGCATTTCCGGAATTGCTTGGATTTCCACCTTTTGCGTTATTTTCTCCGTTTTTACTGCTGTTGCTGTCATCGCTACCATTGTCGCCATCAGCATCATTATTTTCGGAGCCAGACTCGCCTTCCGCTTCGCTCACAGAACAGCTCATAGGTGTTTCGAGCGCGTCTACACCAATCGCAAAATGCATATCTTTCTCAATCGTCTTGCCGTGAGCACTCACCGCAAAACGAATCGTGTAATAGCCCGGCTTCGAAAAATCCCAATTCAAATGCATATGCGTATTAGCCGGAATCGTGTAAGTGCGTTTTCCGTTGCTAGACATGATAGTTTTCGCTTTTTCGCCTAACGAGCCTTGCAACCAAATGCGCACACTTCCCGGCCCTTTTACAGATTTAAGGCTGATTTTGCTAGATTTGTGCGGTTGCAAATTTTGGTTATTCCAGCCAAGCCACGGAACATTTTGTTTCTGCGTTTGCGGTAAACGCCAAATATTACCGTTTTTTGCATCATTTCCAGCATAAAATACGACTTTACTTGGGTCTCGTCTTACGTGAGATCCAGTCACATCCTCTTGCACTGCAAATCCAATGCCGCTGCTCGAACCGTAAGTTGCTAAATCAACGTGACCGTTTTTAATTACTAACTTATCGCCTTTTATATCTTTAAATTTCGAGCATTTTTTAGTTGTTTTTTTATTCTTATTTTTAGTTTTAGATTGTTTAGAATCTAAATTATTTTTGCTAGATTCTGTTTCTTCTTCATTTTCTAAATTCTGATTCGCAAATCCCGCGCTTGGCTTTGCTCCCGGCCAAGGCGTTACGTAAACTCTGTTGTTATTTCCTTTTACAACAATTGACGTAGAAGGTTCTTCATTATTTTCGTCTTCATCTTCCGAATCTTCGTCAGAATCCTCGTCCTCATCCGAATCCTCATCTTCCGAATCTTCGTCGTCTTCATCTTCGCCAGAATCCTCATCGTCTTCGTCAGAATCCTCATCCAAATTATCATTTGAGCCCTTGCCTTCAGAGCCTTTCTTTTTCTTAGTATTAGGCGAGGTTCCATTCTGATTACCAGATTCTGCAGACTGCGAATTATCTTCGCCTGTGTCATACTGAGAAGATTCTTTAGCGCGCTTAAGATCTACTTCAAACGTGTAATCTTGCGTAGCAGTAAGCGTTTTACCTTCATTAGTTTCAGCAACTGCTTTTACAGTCAACACATACGTTCCCGGAGCTGTAAAAACCCAATCCATATGCACGTGAGCATGGCCATCCACAGTGTATTCGCTTGGGAATCCAGTTCCATCCGTTCCAAGATACTTTAGTAATCTGTTATCATCTTTACCAGCCATGTAAACTGCGCCATTTTTAGGCATAGTTGCGTTAGTAAAACTAAAAGTTACTTGTTTAATTCCCGAATCATCCCCCAAAGTTTCGGTAGAAACACCTGCATATAATTTACCTTCTTCCATTTGAGAAGGCAGATGATACACGTATTTCACATTCTGTTTTACGAAAGAAAATACTTCATTTTTTCTTACGCGATTTTTCTTGCCAACAACAAATCGAATAAGCGAAGAATTGTATCGAATACTATTTGCGTTGGTGCCCGGGAAAGAATCGCCTCTTGTTCCAAGCACAAGATTTCCGTTGGCATCTTTATAAGTTGCAAAAACGTCTGTATGACCTTTTTTTACTCTGCATAACTTTGCGCCGGCAGTTGCGCTACTGCTTGGTTTAGCAGCATTATTTTCAAGTTGAGCCGCAGCGCAAGCTTTAGCATTCGCCAATTCAGAGTCTGCAACAGCTTCGTCAGCATACGCACTACCGCAATTACAGCAACAAATAGATGCTAAAAAGCCGAATGAAATAATCGCACTAACAAGCGCACTAAATAGCTTCATGCACATTAAACTAGATTTTTTACGCATTGTTCTGTCCTAAATTATTAGAATTTACGGAATTTGCGGAATTTACGGAATTTACGCTCGGCAAAACTGTTGTTTCTTCAACCGGATTTACTAAATCAGATATAGCCTCGCGACGCGCCTTCTTGCTTTTCGCAACTGCAAACATCACAAACGCAATAATCACAATTGTTACAATCACAAAAATAATCATCACAATCTGCGCAATTGCCACAGTATCGTCGGATTTACTCGCTTTTTTATGATGCCTTCCAGCTTTTGTACCCGACTCTCCGTCTTCAGCATTTTCGCCATTATCGCTTGCGCCAGACTCAGAACCTTCTTCGTCTCCTTCTTCATTGCTAGAAGAATCTTCATCACCAGAATTAGCTCCAGCACCAGCACCAGCCGCAGCACCTGCACCTAAAGCCGCGTTCGGATCTGTATTATCTCCAACTGCAAAATTAAGCACTCGCGTATCGCTTACTGCTCTACCATTCTTCAACTTTCCCGAAAAAGTAAGCTTCACATGGTAAATGCCCGGCTTAGAAAACACCCAATTTACGTGAGTGTGAGCGTTTGTTTCAATCCAGCTATTCTGCGGATACCCTTTAGTGCTATCCCACAATTGTTGCGGATTATTATTGCCGTTTTCCAAATAAACATGCAATTTTCCAGGGCCGCTTACGCCTTCAAGCGAAAGCTTTGCGCCACGATCAAGCTCGTTAAGCACGCCGCCTTCTTGCGTATTCCAGCCAAGCCATGGCACGTCTGGATTTTGCGTTTGCGGAATTACGTAAAGTTTCGTTCCCGGCTTTTCGCCAATAAAGTTATACGCGGCATCGTTTGGCATTGGAATAATCGAGCTGCTGCCCAGCTTAAATACCACGTTTTCCGGGTCTCGCCACACAGGATCGTCGCCAGTATCGTCGCGTATCTGTATTTTCCAATGCCCTCCTGCAAGCGTTGGTCCAAAATCTGCGTGACCAGCTTGAATCATCACCGGCTGATTGCTTGTTGCAGCATTAGCAACACTTGCAAAAGGCGACGGCATAAATATTGCTGCAATTACCATAATTGCAGCAAATATTGCTGCAATAATTGATGTAGCAACGTAATTTTTATTCTTTGTAAGCATGTAATTCTTATTTTTTAACATTTTATTATCCTTCTAAAGCAATTTCATACGCGATTTAAGTAGGCACACACCAACGCCTGTTAATGTGCACAAGCTCACGCCTGCAGTGCCAACGGCAGCAGTAACCCACTTTGTTTTATGACTTTTTTCTTCCGTGGATTCTGCTTCGTCAAATACTTCTTCTGCATCTTCTGTGTTGTTTGCAGTTTCCGAAGCGTCCACATCTCCATTATTTTCGTCAGACTCGTAGGAAGCAGACTTCGCAGATTTTTTACGCTTTTTGCCAAGAAGCTTCACTTTTTTCAGCTTCTTTGAGCGTTTTGTGTAAGATTTACTGCGTTTCAATCCGCCTAATCTGCGAGAAGACTTATGCGCTAAGCTGCCGCCTCTATTCGCAAATCCGCTATTAGTTTGAGCTGACGCAGCTAACGGAGTACTTGCAGGTTTCTGCAGATTATTTTGTTCAGTGCCGGAATTTTTTGAATTATCTTCATTTTCACCAGACTGATCGTTATTGCCGTTATTTATAACTCCATTCGCGCTGTCACTTGCGTTTTCGCTTGCGTTATCACTATCGCTATCACTTGCGTTATCGCTTTCTTCAGACACATCTTCTTCAGACTTTTCATTTTCGGACTCTTCATCTTCAGACGCATCTTTTTCAGCTTTATTATTTTTATTCTTCTTATGTTTTTTGTTTTTCTTATTATTTTTATTCTTCTTATTTTTCTTTAAATTCTTGCCTTTATTATTTTTCTTAGCTTTATTATTTTTGCTATTTTTACGATTCTTACGATTCTTCTTACGATCCTTCTTATCGCTATTCTTCTTTCCATCATTATCTTCAGCAGAACCATCTTCAGCAGAACCATCTTCAGCAGGATTCTCCTCAGAAGGCTTCTTATCAGCAGGCTTCTTATCAGAAGGCTTCTTTTCAGAAGGCTTCTTTTCAGAAGACTTCAACCAGATTTGATAATCAGCAAAATCATTGAATTCTTCATTCCTATACAATTCGCCATTATCAAGCACAAGCGACGAACGAATAATGGCACCATCCATACTTTCGTCAATCTTCAAATTTAAGTTTCTACCTTCTTCTTTAGGCAAGTACTTAAATTTTGTTTCGCCTGCTTTTTTAATAAGCCAAACATGCCTTTTTACTATAGAAGTAACTTGCACATCCGGATCTTGCTTTTCGTTGTTAATAACAGAAACTCTTGGACTATAAAGCACAGAGCGCAGGTTTAAAGTGTCTCCAACTTCAAGAGGCTTCAACTTGCCAATCGCAGCAACCACAGGCCGACCGTCAGCACCGTGATCGTCTACAGCAATTCTTACTGTATCTCTGTCGTCGCCATAGCCCAGCCCAAGCTCTGTTCCAGCGCTTATTGTTGCGTTAACAAGCATTCCATTTAATGCAGGCTCTGCAGGAATAGTGAATGTTTTTTTAAAATCTGGTTCCCTATCCCCTACTGGCGGATTGTTAGTAAAATCGTATACAAAATCAGAGCCCATTTCGTCTTCGCGAATATACGTCCAAGATGGCGTGGTATTTCCTTTTCCGCGTACCGATTTTGGCAAATACACCGAAAGAGTAACTTCTCCGCCCGGCTCATAAGAGTGGTAATGCGGATGCGAGCCGGTATTCCTTACGCCAACAATGCAAATATTACTGTCGTCTTCCTTGCAATGCGTGCTGCCAGACAACGATTCTTCAACAAATTTAGGATCTTTTGTTGGAGGCACGCGATTAGGATTCATTTGCAGCGTTTCTGTTTCGCTTTCAACTGCGTGAGTTGCGTTAGGCTTTACGTTAAAAGTGTATGTTGCGTGCTCTGAAGTAACAGTTTTGCCGTTTTCTTTATTTTTTACTATTGTGTAAGCGCTAATTTTATAGGTTCCAGGTTTTGTGAATACCCAATCAGCATGCTCGTGGCCGACCATTGACTGGTGGATAATACCTGGCATTACAAATCGACTTCCGGCAGTATTCTCGTCGTCTTTATCGTGCGCTTCTAAAGATTTTGCAAAAGTAGCGTTACTGCTGTCGGTTTTTTGAGTCCACGCAAGAACGCGACCACCTTTAGGGCCTGTAATTTTGTCGATTACAATATCCGCGCAAGCGTTTACTGAATCTTTTACTCCTACAGAAAAACGCGAATTAGAAGAATCCCAACCCGGGAATACTTCGCTACTTTGCTTATTTCCAGATCCGTTCAAACGCCAATAACCTTTTGAAGCGTCAAAAGGAATATTACTAGCGTTTTTATAATGAAGATTTTCTGTGTAGTACGACGAATTATCGACCGTCATCGTTACGTTTTTTGGATTGTAAATTACGTTTCCGTAACTAAAGCCCATTTTAAGCTTGCTATCTGCGCTTGTTTGAAATGCGTAGAAGGCGTCAACGTGGCCAGATGCAACCGTTACGCTCTTATTTGGCAAGTATAAGTCGCCCTTAATTTCGTCGCTACCAACCCACACATGTTCAGGTTCGCTTTCTTCGGCATACGCTGGCAAAGCAGCGCTTAATCCGGAAGTAAGCACCGCAAACGCAAGCACGACTACACTTGCGGCAGCAAACGCGCGCTTAAACATAGACTTTGCATGAGTCATAATTATTATTTCGCTCTCTACACTTCATCTTTTTTTAGATCTTTTTTTCGATCTTTTTTGCAATCTTTTTTGCAATCTTCTTTTTTTATTTGCGCTCTTCTTTTCGCAAATAACTACTAATTACGGAAGATCTTGATAACGTCTATCTATAATAATAATGATTCTCATTAATAGCAAGTCGACACTCCGAATAAACAAAAACGCCGGCAGCTCAAAGCAACCAGCGTTATTAGTTAATATTTTAAAGCGACTTTAGTAAGTTAGCCTTCTACAATATCCGCATTAAGGCAAGTCTTAAAGTGACGAAGCGCCCACTCATGCCCTGCGGGATCAAAACTTGCTACGGCATCCTTATGAACCACAATCTTGAATCCAAGATTATACGCGTCAACAGCGGTGTGAAGCACGCAAATATCCGTGCAAACTCCCACCAAATGCAGCTCCTCAATGTGGCGTTCGCGAAGCTTAATCAGCAAATCGGTGCCGTTGAACGACGAGTAGCGGGTCTTGTGAATGTAGTACACGTTGCTTTTATCTTTATTCGACTCGTAAAAATCGCCAAGCGTGCCGTATAGCTGCTGGCCATGCGTTCCAGCAATGTTATGAGGTGGGAAAAGCTTAGTTTCAGGATGATACGGATCGTTCAAATGATGCGTGTCGATTGCAAAAACCACAAACTCGCCAGCGTCAAGAAACTCCTGCGAAATCTCAGTAATGCGCTTCTCGAGCTTTTGCGCAGGCTCGCCTACTGTAAGAGAGCCGTCGCTTGCAACGAAATCATTCGTGTAATCAATGTTAATAAGGGCTTTATTCATACCTACTCCTTGTATGAAAATTACAGAATAATCGCTAATAGCGTAATCGCAAAAGCACACGCTTTAGTTACAATATTCCGCATTTTTGATTACTTAACTTTATTTCAATTGATAGCCCAATTATCAACTCAATTGCTGGCCCAATTGCAATCGGCGCAATACCTTGCCGACTACCCTTATTTAATCACTACCTTTCGGCAAATATAGCCATGGAACATTTGCCGTAAGTTTTCCTCGCGTTTGGAGCGTGTTGGCGCGTGTTGCGCTCCATTTGCGCGCATACTTCCTCGCTTTTGTGTACTTAGGTTGGGTGTAAGTCCACAAACGCGCGCACACTTCCTCGGTTTTGTGTACTTAGGT